>NZ_CP080383.1:2501520-2814210 GCF_019443325.1 Cryobacterium sp. PAMC25264 | reverse complement strand
CGATCGGGCCGGGAGCCGGGTGAGCAGCCACACCCGAGAGCCGCGCCGGCCAGCAGGAGCAGCACCGCGATGCCGGCGACCCGGTAGTAGAGGTTGTCCGAGAAGGTGCGCAATGACAGGGCCACGCCCAGGGCGAAGAGGGCGCCGAGGGCCAGGTTCGACCCGGTGAGCTGGATGGTCGCGGCCGTCAGCGCGTTCTCCGGCCGCACGCCCGCCTGGCGCAGAAACCGGTACCTGGCGGCCGCGGCCGTGGCGCCGCCGCCGGGCACCGCGTTGCGGATGCCCAGGTCGGTGAGGTCGATGCGCAGCAGGGTGCGGAAGCGTGGCGTGGGCGGCCCGATCATCTCCGCCGACAGTGCGCTGTAACACAGCAGGGAGGCCAGCTCAAGGGTGAGCGCGGCCAGCACGAGCGACGGCGAGATCGACCCGAACGACTCCAGCGCCCGCACGCCGCTGGCATACTGCGGCACAAGAACGACCCCCACGATGACGAGCAGCAGCAGCATCGACGCGATGATGACCAGCGGATGCCGGCGCCGCGCGGTGGCTGCCGCGTGGGGTGACTCGGGGCCGGCAGGTTCGGGCGCACCGGGTGCGGGGCCGTCAGGTTGGGGCGCACCGGGTTCGGGCACCAGGTCCGCGTCGTCGGTCATGGCCCACTCCCACGCACACGTTGGTGGTCGGGATGCGGCTCGCACGCGTGTGCTCACCTCACAGTCTCCACCCGCGCGCCCGCCGCCGCATCCGCCCTCCGCCGCATCCGCCGCTAACCGGTCCCCGTGCGGACTTCTGCACCCGGTGTGCCGGGTGCACTTGTCCGGTTCGGGACCAGTCGCGCCGGGAACGGGTGGCTCAGCGCGCGGCGGCGGCGGCCTTGCGGCGGGCTGCGGGGGTGATCTCGCGCCGCACCCAGGTGATCACGTGCGCCGCGGTGAAGCCGCGCCCGCAGAGGCCGCAGGCCAGCTGCCGGGTGGGCTTGCGGTACCGGTAGTGCGTGTGGCCGGCCGAGCAGGTCCCCACCCAGGGGGCGAGGTCGTCGGCGATCTCCCCGTCGTGGGTGCGTTTGCCGTCATAGCCGAGACTGGCAGCCACGCTGCGCCAGGCCGGACCGTGACCGGCGCGGGCGCCGGCCAGGGCGTGTGCCACCTCGTGCAGCAGGATCTGGTGGATCTCGTCGTCGCCGTACCGGGCGGCGAGGTAGCGCGACACCGTGATGCGCTTGAGGGTGAAGTTGCACAGTCCCGCCCGCTTCTTGGCGTTGTCGAAATCGAAGGTCCAACTGGGGTCGAGGTGCAGGGCGATCAGCGCGTCGGCCCAACGGCGCACGCGCACGAGGTCGGCCATCAGGGCGCCACCTCTACCTGGTAGAGGCGGTCGTCGCCGGGGGAGGGGGTGCCGCGGCCATCGGTATTGTTCGTCACGAACCACAGTGTGCTGCCGGGGCCCGACACCACGTCACGCAGCCGGCCGAAGCTGTTCACAAACCAGTCGTCCACGGTGCCTGTGGAGGAGTCGACCCGCCACATCCGCTCTCCGCGCAGCGCGGCCAGGAACAGGGTGTCGCCGACGCTCGCGAGCCCGCTCGGGCTGGCCTCGTCGGTGGACCACTGGTGCACCGGGTCGGTGAACCCGGGCGTCTGGCCGATGCCCTCTACCTCGGGCCAGCCGTAGTTGGCGCCCGCGGTGATGAGGTTGAGTTCGTCCCAGGTGTTCTGGCCGAACTCGCTGGCCCAGAGCTGCCCGGCCCAATCCCAGGCCAGACCCTGCGGGTTGCGGTGCCCGTACGAGTACACGAGGGTGCCGAACGGGTTGTCCGCCGGAACCTCGCCGGTCGGCGTCATCCGCAGGATCTTGCCGCCCAGCGAGTCGAGGTTCTGCGCGTTGCCGGTGTTGCCCGCGTCGCCGGCCGTGGCGTAGAGCATGCCGTCGGGTCCGAACCCGAGCCGGCCGCCGTTGTGGTTGCCGGCCGCGGGGATACCGGTGAGCACGGTCTCCGGCTCGCCCAGTGCGAGACTGCCGGCGGCGCCGGTGACCGGCATCCGCACGATGCGGTTGTCGGATGCGGCGGTGAAATACGCGTAGACCCAGTCGGTGTCGTCGTCCCCCGGCAGGTACGCCAACCCGAGCAGCCCGCCCTCGCCGTTCGGCACCACCCCGGCCACGGTCGCGGCGTCGCGCAGGCTGCCGTCGGGCAGCAGCTCCCGCACGAGCGCGGTGTCGCGTTCGCTGATCAGCGTTACCCCGTCGGGCAGCCGCAGGATCGACCACGGCACGTCGAGGCCCTCGGCGATCACGACCGGGTCACCCACCGGATGCATCGGCGCGGGCGCCGCATCCGGGGCCGTGCTCGTCACCTCCGGAGTCGGCTGCGCCGGGGTGCTCGAGCTGACGCTGGTACGCGGGGCGCTCACCGCGCAGGCGCAGAGCAGCGCGACCGTACTCGCGGCCACCAGGCCGCCCCAAACTCGTCTGTGATGCATCACCTGAAGAATGCCACAGAAGCCTGAACCTGGCTGGAATCGCTGGAGCCCACAGGCCGCTAGAGACCCTTGCGCGCGCCGACCTGGATGAGCGGCACCGGGAAGTGCGACGCACGCAGCGGATCGAGCAGGTCGTCGGTGATGCCGGCGGTGAAATCGGCGATGTCGAGCACCTTGAACAGCGCCTCTCGGCCGAACTTGGAACTGTCCGCGACGAAGAATGCTTCCCGCGCGATGGAGCGCATGAGCCGTTTCAGCTCGACCTCGTAGCTGCTCGAGTGGTACAGCCCGTCGTCGCAGACCATGTCGGCGCCGAAGATCGCGACATCCACGCGCAGGTTGGTCAACTGCAGAACCGAGGCCGGGCCCCACATCGTGTACACGTCGGGCAACAATTCGCCGCCGATGAACACCAGGTGCGCCGAGCGGCGTTGCGCGATCTCCATGGCCACGCGCAGGTCGTTGGTGACCACGGTGAGGCGCCGCTGGGTGAGGTGCCGGGCCACTTCGAGCGTGGTGGTGCCGCCGTCCAGCAGCACGGTCTGGCCCTCGAGGACCCGGTCGGCCATGGCCTTGCCGATCGCGGCCTTCTCGGCCAGATGCAGTTCCTGCTTGAACTGGTTGGGGGTCTCCGCCTGGTGGATCGGGATCGCACCGCCGTGGGTGCGCTTGACCAGTTCCATCGCTTCGAGACGCTCGAGGTCGCGCCGGATCGTGGATGCCGTGACCTCGAACCGCTCCGCCAGACTGTTGACCGACTGGAACCCGCGGTCCTGGAGGGCGTCGACTATCTCAGCCTGTCGTGACACGCCTTCTCCTCGTCTCGGTGAGTTGCCTCAGGCTATCCAGAACTGCGCACTTTGTAAAGATTTCTGCGCGAAAATGCGCAGCAACGGATGCTTATCCCGCACCGATCGGCCGACGTTCTGCCCGCAATCCGCTCAGTGAGGCTCTCTCATGTGAGGCCGTGCGCAAGATGAGTAGCGCTGCCACGGACGTGAGGAAAGTCAGTCGACCGAGCGGCGCTTTTGCGCACAATCGCGCGGGTATTGCGCATATGTCGCGCACAAACGCTTGACATGCTGTGCGAGTTGCGGATAACTTCGTCCGAGAGCACGCACCACCGGTGTGCTGCCCCATCGTGATCAGCTCACGATTCGTTCACAAAGGAGTAAACGGAATGCAACGCAAGCACGCTCTCAGGAGCACTTCACTCGTCGTCGGGGCGGCTTTCCTGCTCGCCGGCTGCACCTCGGTCGGTAACGTCGGCAGCGAGACCTCCAGTACAGGGTCCGCCAGCACGAAGTCCGCCTCGGACATGGTCATGGTGACCGTCGTCAAGGCCCAGACCATCCCGTGGTTCCAGCGCATGGAGGTCGGGGTGAAGTCCTTCGCCGAGACCAGCGGCGTCGACGCCCGCCAGGAGGGCGCGGATGACGTCAGCCCCGAGAAGCAGGTTCAGATCGTGCAGGACCTGATCGCACAGCAGCCCACCGCCATCACCGTGGTGCCCAACTCACCCGAGGCACTCGACTCGGTGCTCAAGCAGGCCAGGGACCAGGGCATCATCGTCGTCTCGCACGAAGCGACCGGCATCAAGAACGTCGATATCGACATCGAAGCCTTCGACAACGCGTCCTACGGCTCCGAGATCATGGACAACCTCGGGGAGTGCATGGGCGGTAAAGGCGAGTACGTGCAGTTCGTCGGTGGCCTCACCGCCCAGACGCACATGGAGTGGGTCGACGCGGCCTACGAGAACCAGCAGGCCAACTTCCCCGACATGACCCGGGTCGAGACCCCCATCGAAAGCACAGACGACCAGGGCACCGCGTACGAACGTGCCAAGGAGGTCCTGGCCAAGTACCCGAACATCGCCGGGTTCCAGGGCTCCGCCGGTAATGACGTTCCCGGCATCGCCCGCGCCGTGCAGGAAGCCGGCCTGGAAGACCAGGTCTGCGTCATGGGCACCTCGATCCCGTCGGTGGCCAACCAGTACCTCGCCGACGGCTCGATCGACAAGATCTTCTTCTGGGACCCGGCGCTCGCCGGTGAGGCCCAGCTCAAGATCGCGCTGATGCTGGCCGAGGGCGACACCATCGAGGAAGGCACCGACCTGGGCATCGAGGGCTACACCTCCCTCAAGAAGCTCGACGGGTACGACAACGTCTTCGTCGGGCAGGCATCCGTCGCCGCCGACGCCGAGACGGCCAAGAAGTACGACTTCTAGTCACCCGAGTTCGACACCGGGGCGCGCGCCCAGCGGCTGCGCGCCCCGACGCTTCGGCTGGAAAGGCCATGCCATGACGTCCATACCCATTCCCACGACTTCGAGCGCGAGCAGCACCCAGACCCCCGTGCCGTTCGTTTCCGCCCGCGGCATCGGCAAGAGCTTCGGCGGCGTGCCGGCGCTGACCGATGTCTCTATCGACCTGATCCCCGGTGAGGTGCACTGCCTCGCCGGCGAGAACGGCTGCGGCAAGTCGACTCTGATCAAGATCATTTCCGGCGCCGAACGGCCCGACAGCGGCGAGATCATCATCGACGGCGTCTCCTACGACCACATCAACGCGAACGCCGCGATCCAGAGCGGCATCCAGGTCATCTACCAGGACTTCTCCCTGTTTCCCAACCTCACGGTTGCCGAGAACATCGTGCTCACCGCCGAGGTCGCCAGCCGCGCCCGTCGGTACTCGCCGAGCGCCATCCGGCCCCGCGCCGAGGCGATCGTGAAGGAACTCGACCTGGACCTGGACCTCGACCGGGAGGTCGGCGACCTCTCCGTGGCCGACAAACAGCTCACGGCGATCTGCCGCGCGCTCGTCAACGACGCCCGGGCGATCATCATGGACGAGCCGACCACCGCGCTCACCCACACCGAGGTCAGCCGGCTCTTCGCCCTGGTGGAGCGCCTGCGCGCCCGCGGCGTGGCCCTGATGTTCGTGTCGCACAAACTCGAAGAGGTGCTCGCTATCTCCCAGCGCCTCACCATCATGCGCTCGGGTCGGCACGTCGTGAGCGGCCCGACTGCCGACTTCGACCAGCGGTCCATCTCGCACCACATGACGGGGCGGCACGTCGATGAGACCCGCGTCGTCAGCGACCTCGACCCTGCCGCGCCGCTGGCCCTCGAGGTCACCGGCCTCTCGCTCGCCGGAGCGTATCGGGACATCTCGTTCCAGGTGCGCCGCGGGGAGATCCTCGGGTGACCGGGCTGTTGGGCTCGGGCCGCACCGAGATCGCGGAGTCGCTGTTCGGCGTCACGCCCGCCGACGCCGGCGAGATCCGGGTGGCCGGCAAGCCGGTCAGCATCCGCAGCATTCAGCACGCCGTCGCTGCCGGCATCGGCTACGTACCCGAGGACCGTCTCACCCAGGGGCTGTTCCTCGAGAAGTCGATCGCCGACAACATCGTCGCGGCGTCACTCCCGACGCACCGCACCCGCTGGGGCACCCTCAGCCGGTCCGGCATCGCCGAGACCATCCGACGCTATTTCACCGGCTTGAAGATCAGCGCGCCCAATGCCCAGGCGGCCGTGCGCACCCTGTCCGGCGGCAACGCCCAACGCGTGGTGCTGGCCAAGTGGCTGGCCACCTCGCCGACCGTGCTCATGCTCAACGGGCCCACTGTCGGGTCGATATCGGCTCCAAGGAAGAGATCCTCGAACTGCTGCGGGTGCAGGCCGCCCAGGGGATGTCGGTGATCGTGATCTCGGATGACGCGCCGGAACTCGTGTCGTCGTGCCACCGCGTTCTCGTGATCAAGCAGGGCCGGCTCACCCACACCCTCGAAGGAGACCAGATCACCGTGGAAACCATCCAAGAGAGGATGTCGGCCTGATGGACGCTCTCCGCAGACTGCGCGGCTCGAACAACGAGGGCGTGCTCGCCCTCGTGCTGCTCGGGCTGGTCGTGGCGATGTCGATCGCCAACCCGACCTTCTTCACGCTCAACACCGGCTTCGCCATCCTGCGCAGCTCCATCGTGCCGGTGGTGTTCGCCCTCGGTGTGCTCGTCGTGGTCATCACCGGCGGCATCGACGTGTCGTTCGCGGCCATCGCGATCTTCGCCGGCTACGCCACGGTGTCGTTCTGCCTCACGGTCGGCTTCGACCCCGGGCTGGCGGGCATCTTCGCCATCGCGATCGGCGTCGGCGCTCTGCTGGGCCTGGTGAACGGCATCGTCATCGCCCGCTTCGGGTTGCCCACTCTGATCGTGACGCTGGGCACGCAAGGCATCTTCTTCGGCGCGATGTACACCTACGTGGGCGCCAGCTACTACGCCGAGCTGCCCGGCTCGATGGCCGCACTGGCCACGACGAACCTGGTGGATGTGACCACGGCGTCCGGCCGCGCCTACCTGCACGTTCTCGTCGTGCCGGTGCTGCTGCTCTGTGTGCTCGTGTCGCTGGTGCTCAAGCGCACCATGTTCGGCCGGTCGCTCTACGCCATGGGCGGGGACCTGGAGGCGGCCCGGCGGGCCGGTTTCGCGGTCAAGCGCACCCAGGTGTGGGTGTACGTGGCAGTGGGAGCCCTGGCCGCCATCGCCGGGGTCATCCACATCGTGCTCAGCCGCAGCGCCAACCCTCGTGACCTGGTCGGCGGCGAACTCGACATCATTGCAGCCGTGGTGCTCGGCGGTGCGTCGATCTTCGGCGGCCGCGGCTCCGTCATCGGTACCGTGCTCGGGGTGCTCCTCGTGCAGGTGATCAAGAACAGCCTGCTGCTCGTCGGCGTTCCCAGCGCGTGGCTGCGCACCGCCGTCGGGGTGCTCCTCGTCGTCGGTGTGGGCGTGCAGGCCATCGCCGCCCGCCGCAAGTCACGACGGATGCGTGTCATCGACGACGCAGACCCCGTGCAGTCTCAGCCCGAAATGAAGGTGGGATCATGAGCCCCGACACCGATACGCGCACCGAGCGGCGGGCATCCGCCGACCGGTCGCCCCGAGCGCTGAACGACCGGCTCGGCCAGTTCACCCGTGGATTCCTGCGGCGCCCGGGGGCGTCCCCGAGCGCTGCCCGCATGGTCGTGGCCCTGCTGCTGGCCGTCGTGCTGTTCAGCGTGCTCAACCCGCGGGTGTTCCTCAGCCCGATCAACCTGCAGAACATCTCGGTCGCCGCGCCGGAGATCGGCATCATCGCTCTCGCGATGATGATCGTGATGCTCACCGGCGGCATCGACCTCTCCCTCGTGGCCATCGCCAACTTCTCCGCGATCACCATCTCCACGCTGCACACCGCGGTGTCGGCTTCCGACCCCGCCCTGGCGGCCTCGCTGGCGCCGGTCATCGTGCTGGCCGGAGTGGTGGTGGGCATGCTGGGCGGTGCCATCAACGGGTTCCTGGTCAGCGTGGTGGGCATCACTCCGATCCTGGCGACGCTGGCCACCATGCAGATCTACAACGGCCTGGCCATCGTGTGGACCGGCGGGTCGACCCTGTACGGCGCGCCGGAGGTGCTCGGCGCGATCGGTCAGGCCGCCGTGGCGAATGTGCCGCTGCTCTTCCTGGGCTTCCTGGTCATCGCGATCCTGGTCGCGGTGCTCGTCACCCGCACGTCGCTCGGCCGGATGATCCAGCTCGAGGGCGCTAACTCCGTGGCCGCCCTGTACTCCGCCATCCCGCGCCGCAAGGTGCTCCTGCGCACGTACACGATCGCGGGGGCGCTCGCCGGCCTGGCCGGCGTGGTGTTCCTGGCTCGTAACCCCACGGCATCCGCGGACTACGGCTCGTCGTATGTGCTGCTGGTGATCGTGATCGCGGTGCTCGGCGGCACCAACCCCACCGGCGGGTTCGCCACGGTCGCCGGCGTCGTGCTGGCCACGCTGACCCTGCAAGTGGTCTCCAGCGGGTTCACCGCGATGCGCCTCTCCTCCTATGAATACGCCATCGCCCAGGGTGTGATCCTCATCGCGGTGATGATCTTCGACGCCGTATCGGCCTCCCGCACCCGGCGGCCGCGCGCCGCTCGCGGCAGGCCCCCGGGTGGAAACCCGCCCGCATCCGCTTCCGTGCCCGTTTCAGAGAACTAGACAGAACCGAGAGAGATATGAAGAAAATCATCAACGACCCCAGTTCGTTCGTGGACGAGTTCGTCGACGGGATCCTGCTGGCCCACCCCGACCTGCTCAAGGCCGCGACCGACGACCGCCGGGTGCTCGTGCGAGCGGATGCCCCGGTCGCCGGCAAGGTCGGCATCGTCACCGGCGGCGGCTCGGGCCACCTGCCGTTGTTCAAGGGCTACGTGGGCCGCGGCCTCTGCGACGGCGTCGCCATCGGCAACGTGTTCTCCTCCCCGTCGTCGGCGCAGGTGCTGGAGGCCACCAAGGCCGTCAGCGGCGGCGCGGGCGTGCTCTACCTGTACGGCAACTACGGCGGCGACGTGTTCAACTTCGACCTGGCCACCGACATGGCCGAGCTCGAGGGCATCAGCACCCAGACGGTGCTCGGCCGCGACGATGTGGCCAGCCAGCCCAAGGAACGCAAGACGGACCGTCGTGGCGTCGCCGGCATCCTCTTCGCTTACAAGGCGGCCGGCGCCGCGGCCGAGCGCGGCGACAGCCTCGCCCAGGTCGCCGCGGTGGCCGAGGACATCATCGAGAACACCGCCACGATGGGAATCGGGCTCTCACCCACCATCCTGCCCACCACCGGCAAGCCGAGCTTCGAACTCGAGGACGGCGAGATGGAGGTCGGCATCGGCATCCACGGCGAGCCCGGATTCCTGCGCGGCGCCCTGGAGACTGCCGACCAGATCGCCGAGCGCCTCACCGAGCGGCTGCTGGCCGACCTCGGCATCGGCTCGGGCGATCGAGTGGCCGTGCTCGTCAACGGCATGGGAGCAACCCCGCTCGAGGAGCTGTACCTCTTGTACCGGCGCGTGCACCAGCTGCTGGCCGAGCAGGGGATCACCATCGAGAAGAACTACATCGGCGAATACGCCACCAGCCTGGAAATGGCTGGGGCATCCATCTCCCTGCTGACGCTGAACGACGAGCGACTCGCCCTGCTCAACGCGCCGGCCCGATCCCCATTTTTCCAGGAGGCATGAGCCCATCATGAACGGACACGAACTAAGCACCGCCATTCGCAACTGCCTGGGTGAACTCGTGCAGTACGCCGACGAGCTGGGCGAACTCGACCAGCAGCTCGGCGACGGCGACCTGGGCATCACCGTGTCGCTCGGCGCGGCAGCGGCCGTCGCCGCGCTGGAGGCCCTCCCCGAGACCGCCACCCCCTCCGAGGTGGTGCTCGCCTGCGCCAAGGCCTTCGCGAACGCGAACCCCTCCACCATGGCCGCCCTCGTGGCCGGCGCCCTGCTCGCCGGGTCGAAGGTCTGGGGCGACTCGGCCACCGTCACCGGCGACCAGATCGGCAAGTTCGCCCTCGCGGCCGCCGAGTCGATCAGCCAGCGCGGCAAGTCCCAGGTCGGTGACAAGACCATCCTCGACGCCATGTTCCCGGCCGCAGAAGCCCTGCTTTCCGCGCCGCCGGCTACCGCGCTCGATGAGGCCATTGAGGCGGCCGAGCGCGGGGTCATTGCCTCCAAGGCGCTGCAGTCCCGGCGTGGCCGGGCATCCTGGCTGCAGGAGCGCAGCATCGGCCTGCAGGATCCCGGGGCCACCGGGTACCTGAGGTTCCTGCAGGCCTGGAAGGCGGCGAATGCGCCGCTGGCCGCGTCCCAGTCCACGTCGGCGGAGGTGGCCAAGTGACCCGGGTCGCTTTCCTCGGTCTGGGGACCATGGGCCTGGGCATGGTGCGGAACCTGCTCGCCGCCGGGCACGAGGTCACGGTCTGGAACCGCTCGTCCGGCCCGCTGCAGCAGGCGACGGACGCCGGCGCAACCGCGGCCGACACCATCCTGAGCGCGGTCGACGGTGCCGAGGTGGTCATGTACTGCCTGAGTGATGACGCGGCCGTGCACGCGGTCGTCCTCGCCGAGGACGGCCTGGCCGCGGTGGTCGGCAGTGACGCGCTCGTGATCGACCTGTCTACCATCAGCCCGGAGGCCAGTGCCGCCGAGCGGGACGCCTTCGCGGCGCGCGGTGTGCGCTTCCTCGATGCTCCGGTGTTCGGGTCGCGGGGTGAGGCATCCGACGGCGGTCTGTGGATCGTCGTGGGTGGTGACCGGCGCGACTTCGAGACGGCCCTACCTGTTCTCGAGCCGTTGAGCGAGACCGTGCACTACCTGGGCGCGGGTGGGTCGGGCGTGCGGATGAAGCTCGTCGGCAACCTGGTGGTGGCGTCACAGCTGCTGGCGCTGGGGGAGGCCCTGACCCTGGCCGCGCGCGCCGGGCTGGACCTGCGCACAGTGCTCGAGGTGCTGCACGTGACCGACTTCCGCTCGCCGATCTTCGACGGCGTCGGCCCGGCCGTGCTCGCGGACGACTACTCGCCCTCGTTCGCCCTGCACCTGATGCAGAAGGACGGCCGACTGATCCAGGAGTTCGCGTCCGGCCTGGACGTTCCCGTGCCCAGCGTCGCCGCGGCTTCCCGCTACGTGGACGCCGCCATGGCAGCCGGCTGGCGCGACGAGAACGCCTCAGCCCTGATCAAGGCCCTCGCCACGGAGGCCGGGGTCTCGCTGACCGCTCCCTAGCTACCGCGCGGCGTCCGCTGTTCGGATGCTCGCTACCGTTCGGACCGTTCGCTGCACCTCGTATGGCCGGCCGCGCCCCCTATAGCGGGCGCGGCGGCCCACAGGGGGTGCGGCGAACGCTCGGGCGACGACCCGCCGGCGCATCCGGCGGTCAGCGGTGCAGCGAGTGCCCGTGCGCGCCCAGGCCCTGAGGCGCGGTGCGAATCCGCGATTCAGCGCTCGGTGCGGCGCTCGCCGATGAAGGACTCCACCACGGCAACCGCGATCAGCGCGCTCTCCAGCTCATCGGGGGAGGCGCCGGCCTTCTCGCGCAGAAAGACGGCGGCGGTGAAGTCGGTGAGGGCGCCCTCGAGCTCATCCTGCTCGAAGTGCACCTTGCCCCGGGTCTCCCGGGCGAAAGCGGCCGTGAGGTTCCACTCGTGGGTCTCCGACTCCAGCACGCACTGCGTCAGCTCGGCGGCGGCCTCCTCGAGCTTGCCCTGGAACTGCATCACCTGGGCGCGACGGATGCGGCACAGCACGAAGTCCTGCCGGTCGCCGGTGAACCGCGCCTGGCGCAGCGCCTGGTTGGCGATCTCGAAGGCCTCCTCCAGGCGGTCGAGCAGGCGCAGCAGCGTGACCTTCTCGTTGAGGGCAGACAGGCTGCGGAGTTTGCCGAGATCGTCGAGTCGTTCGGCGGCGGCGGGGAGATCGACTTTTTCCCGGAGGGTGACGGCGTCGTAGCCAGTGATGATGGTCAGGATGATGTCCTTGACTGGGCGGCCGAGGGGTGCCGCGGGTGAGATCGGGTTCCTTTCAAGGGTAACCCGACCTCGCCCCGCCGATCCCCGCGTGCCGGGGTGTGCCGCGTCACGGCATCCCGAATTCGACCGGTCGTCGATGCACATGGTGCCCATGCGGACTTCTGCACCCGGTGTGCCGGGCCCATTCGTCCGGATGGGAAACAGTTGCCCGCAACTCGCGGCAGCGCCCGCTGGCTAGTTGCCGATCTGGAAGACCGTGCGGCCGGGCAGCGGGGACGGCGTGGCCGTCGCATCCGTCGCCACCGATGCGGTCGCCATGAACTGGGCGAGCTCGGCGCCCTCGACCACCTTGGCCGGATGCGGGCCGCCCGCAAGCAGCCGCGGCACCCAGTGCAGGTCGAGCGGGGTGTGCGCGGCCACGAAGACGATGTTGCCGAACCGGCGCCCCTTGAGTACCTGGGTCTCGGCCAGGCCGATGACGTGCCCGAACACCGCCGACAGGGTCGCGGCCTGGGCGCGCGCGAAGGCGAGCCCGGGGCCATCCGCCACGTTCACGGCCAGCACCCCGCGCGGCGAGAGGAGAGGAGCGGCCAGCTCGTAGAACTCCCGGCTGGTCACGTGGGCGGGGGTGCGGGCGCCGGAGAAGATGTCGACCACCACGAGGTCCACGGATCCGTGCAGCCCGGCGGGCAGCTTGCCGAGCACCTCGCGGGCGTCGCCGTGCCGCACCCGCAGGTTGGCGCGCTTGTCCCAGGGCAGCTCGGCCCGCACGAAATCGATGAGATCGCTTTCGATCTCCACCACCTGCTGCCGCGAACCCGGCCGGGTCGCCTCCACATAGCGGGGGAGTGTGAGCGCGCCGGCGCCCAGGTGCACGGCCGTGATGGCCTCGCCCGGGTCCCCGATCAGGTCGATGACGTGCCCGATGCGCTGGATGTACTCGAAGAACAGCTCGTCGGGGTTGTCGATGTTCACGTGCGACTGCGGGGTGCCGTCGACCACGAGCTGGTAGCTGCCCGGCGTGAAGCGATCGGGCTCGATCACGGCCTGGTGCCCGCTCAGTTTCAGCGTGATCGTCGGATGCTCGTGCTCGCCCCTGCTCATGCCCCCAGTCTGACAGCCCAGCCCCCTCGCCACACCCCGCCATACATCTCGCGAGAGCGATGCAACGGTTGCTTGCCGTTGCGGAGGCAGCCACGCGGCCGCTTTCGCAAGAACCCGAGCCGAGGCACAGAGCGGTAGCGACATCCCGCATTTGCGACCCCTCACAGCTGCCGGACGTGAGTTGCCACTTTGCGCCCCCTGGGCCGCCCGCAATGGGCCTCGACTGGCAAGTCAGCGCCAGGCCAGGAGATGAGTTGCCAGTTGCGGCCCCTTCAGCAGCCGGCAATGGGCCCCAAGTGGCAATTCACCCGCGGGCCCTGACCGGGGCGTGCAGGATGCGCCGCCCCAGATCTCCGCGACTTGCGCCGACGTGCCCCTTCCACGCCCGGGAAGGGGCGCTAGCAGCAACTCGACGGTGGAGGCTGCCGCATCCGAAGCCCGACACGCAGCCCAACGCCCGTCACACACCGCACCCGAAACCGGGTTATACCTGAGAATTTGACGAAGGTCAACATTCGGGTAGACATGGCGAGTCAGAGCGCATATAGTTGACCTTTGCGCTCCCAGATTTAACTCTGCCTTCATATTGCGGTCGGCTTTGCGTGCTCAAGCCACCTTGCAGCACGTTACTGCGCCGGATGTCCTCATATCGCGGATAGACATCCCAGCTGCAGGATCTGTGGAGTCCATACCAAATTACTAACAGTGATTAGACCTGACGGGGTCCACGGAGGTTACTTCCTTGGCTGCTGCGCGCAACGCAACCACCAATTCACCCAAGAACGGACGAGCCGCTGGCCGTCTTTCGTTCGCAAAGATCACCGACAATCTCACGGTTCCCGATCTGCTCGCTTTGCAGACCGAAAGCTTTGACTGGCTCGTTGGCAACGACATCTGGAAGGCTCGCGTCGCCGAGGCACAGGCGGCCGGTCGACAGGACCTGCCCACCCGTACCGGCCTCGACGAAATCTTCGAGGAGATCTCTCCGATCGAAGACCTCAGCGAAACGATGCAGCTGTCCTTCACCAACCCGGAGCTCGAGCCGGAGAAGTACACCATCGACGAGTGCAAGGAAAAGGGCAAGACCTACTCCGCACCGCTGTACGTGAACGCTGAGTTCATGAACCACCTCACCGGTGAGATCAAGACCCAGACCGTGTTCATGGGCGACTTCCCGCTGATGACCCCCAAGGGCACCTTCGTGATCAACGGCACCGAGCGTGTCGTCGTGTCGCAGCTCGTGCGCTCCCCGGGTGTGTACTTTAACCGCGAACAGGAGAAGACCTCCGACAAGGACATCTACTCCGCCCGCGTCATCCCGAGCCGTGGTGCCTGGCTCGAATTCGAGATCGACAAGCGCGACCAGGTCGGCGTTCGCATCGACCGCAAGCGCAAGCAGTCCGTCACGGTGTTCCTCAAGGCCCTCGGACTCACCTCCGAAGAGATCCTCGAGGAGTTCAAGGGCTTCGCGTCCATCGAGCTCACCCTCGAGAAGGACAACATCCTCACCAAGGAAGAAGCCCTCAAGGACATCTACCGCAAGCTCCGTCCGGGAGAACAGGTTGCCGCCGAGGCCGCGCGTGCGCTGCTGGACAACTTCTTCTTCAACTCCAAGCGCTACGACCTGGCCAAGGTTGGTCGTTACAAGATCAACCGCAAGCTGGGCCTCGAAGCGCCGCTGAGCGACTCCGTCCTCACGCTCCAGGACATCCTGGCCACGATCAAGTACCTGGTTGCGCTGCACGACAACCAGACCACGATCCGCGGCACGCGCGACGGCGTCGAGACCGACATCCGCATCGACATCGACGACATCGACCACTTCGGTAACCGTCGTATCCGCGCCGTCGGCGAGCTCATCCAGAACCAGGTTCGCACCGGCCTGTCCCGCATGGAGCGCGTCGTTCGCGAGCGCATGACCACGCAGGACATCGAAGCGATCACCCCGCAGACCCTGATCAACGTGCGCCCCGTCGTCGCCGCGATCAAGGAGTTTTTCGGTACGAGCCAGCTGTCGCAGTTCATGGACCAGAACAACCCGCTCGCAGGTCTCACGCACAAGCGTCGCCTGTCGGCGCTCGGCCCGGGTGGTTTGTCCCGTGACCGCGCCGGCGTCGAGGTGCGAGACGTTCACCCGTCCCACTACGGCCGCATGTGCCCGATTGAAACCCCGGAAGGCCCGAACATCGGCCTGATCGGTTCGCTCGCCTCGTTCGCGCGGATCAACGCTTTCGGTTTCATCGAGACCCCGTACCGTCGCGTCATCGACGGCGTCGTCTCCACGACGATCGACTACCTCACCGCAAGTGAGGAAGACGAGTACATCGTCGCGCAGGCCAACGCCCCGCTGACCAAGGCTGCCCGCTTCGCTGAGGGCCGCGTTCTGGCCCGTAAGAAGGGTGGAGAGGTTGACCTCTTCCCCGCAGAAGACATCGGCTACATGGATGTCTCGCCGCGCCAGATGGTGTCCGTCGCGACCTCGCTCATCCCCTTCCTCGAGCACGACGATGCTAACCGCGCACTCATGGGTGCCAACATGCAGCGTCAGGCTGTGCCGCTGCTGCTCAGCGACAGCCCGCTGGTCGGAACGGGTATGGAGGGCTTCGCGGCCATCGACGCCGGCGACGTGCTCACCGCACAGAAGTCCGGTGTGGTCATGGAGGTCTCGGCTGACGTCGTCACCATCCAGCTCGACGAGGGTGGAACGCAGGACTACTACCTGCGCAAGTTCAGCCGCTCCAACCAGGGCACCAGCTACAACCACCGTGTCATCGTCAACGCCGGCGACCGTATCGAGGCCGGCGAGGTCATCGCCGATGGTCCCGCTACCGACCAGGGTGAGCTCGCTCTCGGAAAGAACCTCCTCGTGGCATTCATGTCATGGGAGGGTCACAACTTCGAGGACGCCATCATCCTGAGCCAGAACCTGGTGAAGGACGACGTTCTCTCCTCGATTCACATCGAAGAGTACGAAGTCGACGCGCGCGACACCAAGCTGGGCAAGGAAGAGATCACCCGCGACCTGCCGAACGTCTCCCCGGATCTGCTTGCAGACCTGGACGAGCGCGGCATCATCCGCATCGGTGCCGAGGTTCGCCCCGGCGACATCCTCGTGGGCAAGGTCACGCCGAAGGGCGAGACCGAGCTTTCCGCCGAGGAGCGCCTGCTGCGCGCGATCTTCAACGAGAAGAGCCGCGAAGTTCGCGACACCTCGCTGAAGGTTCCCCACGGTGAGCGTGGCACCATCATCGGTGTCAAGGTCTTCGACTCGCAGGATGGCGACGACGAGCTCGGCTCGGGCGTCAACCAGCGCGTTGTGGTCTTCATCGCCCAGAAGCGCAAGATCACCGAGGGTGACAAGCTCGCCGGTCGTCACGGCAACAAGGGTGTCATCTCCAAGATCCTGCCGGTCGAGGACATGCCGTTCCTCGCCGACGGAACCCCGGTCGACATCATCCTGAACCCGCTGGGCATCCCCGGTCGCATGAACTTCGGCCAGGTCCTGGAGACCCACCTCGGGTGGATCGCCAAGCAGGGCTGGCAGGTTGAGGGCAAGCCCAAGTGGGCCGGCCGTCTGCCCGAGGCCGCGCACAGCGCCGCACCGAACACCAAGGTCGCGACCCCGGTGTTCGACGGCGCGCTCGAGGAGGAAATCGCCGGTCTGCTCGACTCGACGACTCTGACTCGCGACGGCGACCGCCTGATCGACTCCACCGGAAAGACGCAGCTGTTCGACGGCCGCTCCGGCGAGCCGTACCCGATGCCCATCGCGGTCGGATACATGTACATCCTGAAGCTGCACCACCTCGTCGACGACAAGATCCACGCACGTTCGACGGGCCCGTACTCCATGATCACGCAGCAGCCGCTGGGTGGTAAGGCGCAGTTCGGTGGACAGCGTTTCGGCGAGATGGAGGTGTGGGCGCTCGAAGCATATGGAGCCGCTTACGCCCTGCAGGAACTCCTGACCATCAAGTCGGACGACATCCTCGGCCGCGTCAAGGTGTACGAAGCCATCGTCAAGGGCGAGAACATCCAGGAACCCGGTATCCCCGAGAGCTTCAAGGTTCTGATCAAGGAAATGCAGTCGCTGTGCCTGAACGTCGAGGTGCTCTCGGCCGATGGAACCGCAGTCAGCCTGCGCGACACGGATGACGAGGTCTTCCGCGCAGCGGAGGAACTGGGCATCAACATTTCCACCCGGTTTGAGTCGTCGTCAATCGACGACATCTAAGCCTGGCCACTGACGAATACTCGAAAACTTTCCAAGGAGAGAAATTGCTCGACGTAACAACATTTGACGAGCTTCGCATTGGCCTGGCCACCGCTGACGACATCCGTCGTTGGTCGCACGGTGAGGTCAAGAAGCCCGAAACCATCAACTACCGCACGCTCAAGCCCGAAAAGGACGGCCTCTTCGGAGAGCAGATCTTCGGACCGTCCCGCGACTGGGAGTGCTCGTGCGGCAAGTACAAGCGAGTGCGCTTCAAAGGCATCGTCTGTGAACGCTGTGGCGTAGAGGTCACGAAGTCGTCTGTGCGCCGTGAGCGCATGGGCCACATCGAGCTCGCCGCCCCGTCACGCACATCTGGTACTTCAAGGGTGTGCCCTCGCGTCTCGGTTACCTGCTGGACATGGCTCCGAAGGACCTCGAAAAGGTCATCTACTTCGCTGCCTACATGGTCATCGAGGTCGACGAAGACGGTCGCCACCAGGACATGCCTGGGCTGGAGAACGAACTGCGCCTCGAGATCAAGACCCTCGAAGGTTCACGCGACTCCCGCATCGCCGACCGTCTACAGCGCCTGGAAACCGACCTCGCAGCACTGGAGGCCGAAGGCGCCAAGAGCGACCAGAAGAAGCGCACCAAGGACGCCGCCGAGAAGGAGATGTCCCAGGTTCGTAAGTCTGCCGACGAGCAGATCGCTCACCTCGAGCGTGTGTGGGAAGACTTCCGCACCCTTAAGGTCGGCGACCTGAAGCCGGAAGACTCCGTCTTCCACGAGCTCCAGGACCGCTTCGGCATGTACTTCGAGGCCTACATGGGCGCCGAGGCCATCAAGAAGCGCCTTGAGGCGTTCGACCTGGTCACGGAGAGCGAAAACCTGCACCTGCAGATCGCCGAGGGCAAGGGTCAGAAGAAGATCCGCGCCATCAAGCGTCTGCGCGTCGTCAACGCCTTCATCATGACTGGCAACTCGCCGGCCGCGATGGTGCTCGACGTCGTGCCGGTCATCCCGCCGGAACTGCGCCCGATGGTGCAGCTCGACGGTGGCCGTTTCGCCACCTCTGACCTCAACGACCTCTACCGTCGTGTGATCAACCGCAACAACCGTCTGCGTCGTCTGCTTGACCTCGGTGCCCCCGAGATCATCGTGAACAACGAGAAGCGGATGCTGCAGGAAGCCGTTGACGCGCTGTTCGACAACGGTCGTCGTGGCCGTCCGGTCACGGGTACCGGTAACCGCGCCCTCAAGTCCCTGAGCGACATGCTCAAGGGTAAGCAGGGTCGATTCCGTCAGAACCTGCTCGGTAAGCGCGTTGACTACTCTGGCCGTTCGGTCATCATCGTCGGCCCGCAGCTGAAGCTGCACCAGTGTGGTCTGCCCAAGCAGATGGCTCTGGAGCTCTTCAAGCCGTTCGTGATCAAGCGCCTGATCGACCTGAGCCACGCTCAGAACATCAAGGCCGCCAAGCGCATGGTCGAGCGCAGCCGTCCGCAGGTTTGGGACGTGCTCGAGGAGATCATCCGTGAGCGCCCGGTTCTGTTGAACCGTGCACCCACGCTGCACCGCCTCGGTATCCAGGCCTTCGAACCTCAGCTCGTGGAGGTAAGGCCATCCAGCTGCACCCCCTCGTCTGTGCGGCGTTCAACGCCGACTTCGACGGTGACCAGATGGCTGTGCACCTGCCGCTGTCGATGGAGGCCCAGGCCGAAGCGCGCATCCTGATGCTCGCCTCGAACAACATCCTGAAGCCGTCCGACGGTCGTCCGGTGACCCTGCCCACACAGGACATGATCATCGGTCTGCACCACCTGACCACGCTCAAGGAAGGCGTCACCGGCGAAGGCCGCGCGTTCACCTCTGTCTCGGAGGCCATCCTGGCCCACGACCAGAAGTCGCTCGACCTCAACGCCAAGGTGCGCATCCGCATCACCGACCTGTACTTCACCGAGGGCACCCAGCCCGACGGTGTCGAGTTGGTCGATGGTCAGGCTGTCGGAACCGTCCTGGTGAACACCACGCTGGGCCGCGCCATCTTCAACGAGGCGCTGCCGGCTGACTACCCGTACTTCGAGAAGGTTGCCGACAAGGGCACCCTCTCGGCCATCGTGAACGACCTGGCAGAGCGGTACCCGAAGGTGGAAGTAGCGGCAACGCTCGACCGCATCAAGGACGCCGGCTTCTACTGGGCCACCCGTTCCGGTGTGACCGTCGCGCTCAGCGACATCCTGACGCCTCCGAACAAGAAGGAGATCGTCGGCACGTACGAGAAGATGGCCGCGAAGGTTCAGACGCAGTTCGAGAAGGGTCTCACGACCGACCTCGAGCGTCGTCAGGAGCTCATCCAGATCTGGACCAAGGCGACCGAAGACGTCGCCGCGGCCATGCAGGCGAACTTCCCGGCTGACAACACGATCAACCGGATGGTCACCTCTGGTGCTCGTGGTAACTGGCTGCAGGTGCGAAACATCGCCGGTATGCGTGGTCTGGTTAACAACCCGAAGGGTGAGATCATCCCTCGCCCGATTATCTCGAGCTACCGCGAAGGCCTGTCCGTCGCCGAGTACTTCATTGCTACTCACGGTGCTCGTAAGGGTCTGGCCGACACCGCTCTGCGTACTGCAGACTCCGGGTACCTCACGCGTCGTCTCGTCGACGTCTCGCAGGATGTCATCATCCGCGAAGACGACTGCGGCACGACCAAGGGTCTCGACCTGCCGATCGCCACGAAGGATGCCGCGGGTAACCTCTCGCGTCACCCCAACGTGGAGAACGCGGTTTACGCTCGCAGCCTGGCCGCCCCCGCGGTCAACGCCAAGGGCGAGGTTGTTGCTGACGCCGGAGACGACGTCGGTGACGTGATGATCGAGAAGCTGGTTGCCGCCGGCGTCGAGAACATCAAGGTGCGCTCGGTGCTGACCTGCGAGTCTGCTGTCGGTGTGTGTGCGGTCTGCTACGGCCGTTCGCTCGCGACCGGCCTGCTCGTGGACATCGGAGAGGCCGTCGGCATCATCGCCGCACAGTCGATCGGTGAGCCCGGCACGCAGCTGACCATGCGTACCTTCCACACCGGTGGTTCCGCATCCGCAGACGACATCACCCAGGGTCTGCCCCGGTGCAGGAGCTCTTCGAGGCGCGTACCCCCAAGGGTGCATCGCCGATCGTCGACGTTGCCGGCCGCATCACCATCGAGGACACGGATCGTAGCCGCAAGGTGATCCTGACCCCCGACAACGGTGACGAAGCCATCGCCTACCCGGTGCTCAAGCGCGCGACCCTCCTCGTTGAGGATGGCCAGCACGTGGAGCTCGGCACGCAGATCATCATCGGCGCCGTCGACCCGAAGGAAGTTCTTCGAGTCAAGGGTGTCCGCGCGGTGCAGAAGCACCTCGTCGGTGGCGTGCAGGATGTCTACCGTTCGCAGGGCGTGCCGATTCACGACAAGCACATCGAGGTCATCGTTCGTCAGATGCTTCGCAAGGTGACTGTTGTGGAGCACGGCGACACCGGCCTGCTGCCGGCGAGCTCGTTGACCGGTTGAAGTACAACGAACTCAACCGCACCGCGCTCACCGAGGGCAAGAAGACGGCTTCGGCTCGTCAGGAAGTCATGGGTATCACCAAGGCTTCGCTGGCAACCGAGTCCTGGCTGTCGGCCGCTTCCTTCCAGGAGACCACCCGGGTTCTGACCCAGGCGGCCATGGAAGGCAAGAGCGACCCGCTGATGGGCCTGAAGGAGAACGTGATCATCGGTAAGTTGATCCCGGCCGGCACCGGTCTTCCCCGCTACCGCGACGTCAACGTCGAGGCAACGGATGAAGCCAAGGCTGAGCGTTACCCGAACCGCATCTTCACCGATGATGCAGCGTTCACCGAGGGTGACCTGAGCTTCGTCGACTTCGACAGCTTCTCGTCGGACGACTTCACCCCCGGTACGTACAACTAACCGAGGTTGATTCCCGGATGGCCCCCTGCTTCGGCAGGGGGCCATTCCCCGTTAACCCGCGGATGCCCGCTGCACGGCCCCGGTCGACGGACGATTATCAGGAGATCGGACGATTAACAGGACGTTCTCGCCAATCTCGTCCTTCTCAAGTCACTTTCTCCCCCTAAAGTCACGTGCTTTCCCGAGCGGATGCGCCACCGTGCGCTGGTGGAGCCTGTCCCGCAACCCGTCCTGCGGTGGGTTCCCGGTCGTCGGTCGAGCCCGTCGAGACCCCGCAACGGGTCCTGCGGTGGGTTCCCGATCGTCGGTCGAGCCTGTCGAGCTGTGGGGGCGCTTCGCGCCCGGGTGTCGGCGGAAGTGCACTTCCTTAGGAGACCCCGCGACCGGTCCTGCGGTTGGTTCCCGGTCGTCGGTCGAGCCTGTTGAGACCCCGCGACCCGTCGTGCGGTGGGTTCCCGATCGTCGGTCGAGCCTGTCGAGACCCCGCAACCGTTCGGTTAACACGAGGAACCGCCGTGGGACAGACAGTGCGGACTAGGTCGCGCAACAATAAGTCATGAACCACGGCGGTTCACCTACATCTTGTCCTGCTTCGAGCGCTGACGCAACCGGCGCACCCCTCGCATCCGCTCGCCGACTCGATCTGGCCCGGCACCCCGCACGCCCTCCCACGGGAGCGGTCAAACGGCCGCTTCGCAGCCCAGCAGGAGTCCACGTGGCCCCATTCGGGAGCTCGGCCAGGGCAACCGGGGCGGCCCAGTGCGGCCGCTAGGCTGGGGGGAATTCTTCGAGGGGGATCACCGCATGGGTGCTGCAACGTTGCCGACCGGGTCACCGTCCCGGCGTCCGCTTTGGTTCGCGCTGGGCGCGGTGGGCGCACTTCTGGTGGTGGTCCTCATCGTGGTGCTCGTGGTCTGGCGCGGCGGGGCGGGAACACCCGGCGGCAACGCGGCGGAGGAGACCCGCCCCACCCCCACTACCTCGGCCGAGCCGCTCGCCGTGGCCAGCGCCACTCCCACGCCCAGCACGCCGGCCGGCCCGCATCCCACCACCTGTGAGTCGATCTACAGCCCCGCGATGCTGACGAAGTTCAGCGAGACCCGCACACTCAACCCCGCCTGGACTCAGGCTGCCGACCTGCCGCCTCGGTACGGCACGACGGATGCTCAACTCACCACGGTCATCGAAGGCGACGAGCACCTCACCTGCGCGTGGGCCGCCGAAGGGGGCGGCTCCGATAGCGGTCTCACCACAAACGTGGTGTTCGTCACGGCCGCGCAGTCCGAGGCGGTGCACCAGCGCCTCAACGCCCTCGGCCAGAACTGCTACGAAGAGGCCGGCGGCATCCGCTGCGTCATCGAAACCGCGAAAGACGCCGACGGCTTCGCGGGTGAATCGCACTTTCTGCGCGACGGCATCTGGCTGGCCACGCATTACGTGAGCACCGGACCGGACGGTTACACCCTCGACATGGTCAGCACGATCTGGGCCGGCGCCTAACCACCAGCCTCTTCTGCCCCGGCCGGGCTATGCTGTGCGCAAAATCCTCCGCGAGGCGCACAGGGAGGCCGGATGCCCTCGAACGCAACTCCCACCATCACCCCGGGCCGCACCTGGGTGCTACTCATCCTGGGCGGCATTGTCACGGTGTTCGTCGTGTTCGCGGCTATTTACGTGGTCAATCTGCCGCGGCCGGCGAACACCCCCGGCCTTGATTCGGGTGCGCGCCCGGTGCCGACGGGGTCGCCCGCCCCCGAGCCCGTCTCCTCTTCACAGGCGGTCGTCGCGCCGGGCACTCCACAACCGAGCTCCTGCGCCGAGATCTACAGCGCCGCCATGAAGCAGGCTTTCGGCGACCTCGTTCTCAACCCCAAGTGGACCACCCAACCCGGCGCTGACGTGGGCGACGGCGCCTACGATCCGGATCTGGTGGCCGTGATCACGTCCTCCGAGCACCTCACCTGCCGGTGGGCCAGCCCGGACGGGCCATCGGGCAGCGGTGTCGACACGAGCATGGTGTGGCTGAGTCCGGAGCAGAGCACGGCGGTGACCGAACGGCTGGCCGAGCTTGGTTACGGATGCTACGAGGAGCTCGGCGGGCTGCGTTGCCTCACTGAAAGCGAGAGTAGCGGCCTGCTGGTGGGGAGTCACACTTCCTCCGCGGCGGTGTCTGGCTCGCCACGCGCTACACGAACGCCGGCCCCGACGGCTACACCCACGACATCATCAACACCCTCTGGGCCGGCGCCTGACCTCCCGCGAGCTGTGAGCAAAGCACCGAAAACGCGCCCATTTCGGTGCTTAAGTCACAGTTCGCGAGCTCGATCGGGCGGCGGATGCGATGGGGTCGCGGTCGGGCGCGCACGCAGCGGTTGCGCCCCGACAGTCCCGCAATCACCCCCTGTTGCGGGACTGTCGGCGGCGCGACGGGCGGCGATAACGTGAGCTGTCACCAGAGACACCTCGGGCACGGTCGGCCAACTCGGCCACTCATCTCGAGCTTTTCGCAGCAGCACGTTCGTTAGGGGGAGGGTCGTATGGCCACCCTGACGGAAATCCTGATCCTGCACGGCCTGTTGCCGATCGAGCACCTCGACAAGCTCATGGCGGGCGACCCGGCCGACGAGGCCGCGGTTCGCGCGTTGGTCGACTCCGGCGTCATCACGGAGATCCAATTCGCGAAGGCGAAGGCCGACCAGGCCGGTCTCCCGTTCGTTGAGCTCATGGAGTACCCGGTCGACCGCCTGGCCGTCTCGCTCGTCACCGCCGCGATGTCCAAACGCCACCTGGTGCTGCCGATCACCATCGAGGCCGGACGCCTGGTCGTCGCGATGGTCGACCCGGGCAACGTCTTCGCGATCGACGATGTGCGCGAGGCCGCGCACATGCGCATCATCCCCGTCGTCGCCGAGCGCAATGATCTCCTCGCCGCCATCGCTCGCTACCACCGTGCCGACGACGAGCTGAGCAACCTCACCACCACCATGGAGGAGGAGCAGGCCCCCGTCGAGAGCACGGCGTTCGGGGTGTCCGACTCGCAGGACGACGACGCACCCATCGTGCGATTCGTGAACCTGCTGGTGAGCCAGGCCATCCAGGACAAGGCCTCCGATATCCACATCGAGCCGGGTGAGCACAGCCTGCGGGTGCGTTACCGCATCGACGGCGTGCTGCACGAGATGCAGCACGCGCCCAAGAGCATCCAGAACGGTGTGATCTCCCGGCTCAAGATCATGAGCGATATCGATATCGCCGAGCGACGCAAACCGCAGGATGGCCGCATGTCGGTCAGCCACGCCGGCCGCCAGATCGACCTGCGCGTGGCGACCCTGCCCACGGTCTGGGGCGAGAAGATCGTCATGCGCATCCTCGACAACTCCAGTACCACCATGAGCCTGCACGACCTCAACCTGCTCGACCACAACTATGCGGCGTACCAGAAGTCGTACACCAAGCCGTACGGCATGATCCTGGTCACCGGCCCCACCGGATCCGGCAAGTCCACCACCCTGTATACCACCCTCCACTCCGTGGCGCGGCCGGAGATCAACGTGATCACGGTCGAAGACCCGGTGGAGTACCGCATGAAAGACATCAACCAGGTGCAGGTGAACGTCAAGGCCGGACTTACGTTCGCCAGCGCGCTGCGCTCGATTCTGCGCAGTGACCCGGATGTGGTGCTGCTGGGTGAGATCCGCGACCACGAGACTGCGCAGATCGCCATCGAGGCCTCGCTCACCGGCCACCTCGTGCTGTCGACCCTGCACACCAACGACGCACCGAGCGCCATCACCCGGCTCACCGAGATGGGCATCGAACCCTTCCTAGTTGGTTCCGCGCTCGACTGCGTGGTTGCCCAACGGCTCGCCCGCCGGCTGTGCGACCGCTGCAAGCAGCCGGTGGAGCACACGCCCGAGCACCTCGCCGCCCTGCACTTCGGGGTTGACCCGACCAGGCCGCCGCCTGTTCTCTATCAACCGATCGGGTGCCAGAACTGTTCGAAGACCGGCTACCGCGGGCGCATCGCCGTGCACGAGGTCATGACGGTGTCCGAAACCATTGAGCGTCTCGCCGTCGACCGCGCTTCGAGCGCAGACATCGGCCGGGCCGCCCGGGCGGAGGGCATGATCACCCTCCGCGAAGACGGGTGGGAGAAAGTCCGGATGGGCCTGACCTCAATCGAAGAGATTCTACGAGTCGTCGCATAGCGCTCGCGCATGCCGAAGGAGAACAGCATGGACAAGCCAATTTACGAGATTCCGCCCATCGAGCCCGGCGCCAATGTGTCCTGGTGGGACGCGATCGCCGCCGACGACGAAGCGGCAGCTACGGCCGCCGGCGACCAGGCTGTGACGGATACGTCGGTGTCGACCACCACGGAGCTTCCTCCTGCGCGCCGCGCGCGGGTGAATCCACCGACGGTGCCCTTCGACGCCCTGGTGCTGGGCACGGCAGCCGCACCGCCCGCGCACCAAACGCCGATCATCCCTCCCGACCACCAGCCGGCGACCGCCATGCTGCCCGAACCGGCCTGGCCGCCGGCGCTGGAGCACGTCCCGGAGCTCGGCTGGCCGCCGGCGCTGGAGCACGTCCCGGAGCTCGGCTGGCCGCCGGCGCTGGAGCACGTCCCAGAACCCACCTGGCCACCGGCGCTACAGCGGCTCCCGGAGCCCAGCTCCGATCCCGAGCCGGCCACAGTGCCGATCACGCCCCAATTCAGCACCACGGCCGAGGAACGCGTCTACGCGCCCGGCTCCCGGCACCTGCCCACCGGCCGGCGTGCCGCCATCCCGGTGCAGGCGACCGAGTCCGCGCCAGCGGTGCGCACTCCAGCCCCGCCGCACTTCGGACCCGACGGCCGCCAGGCCGACGCCGACCTCATCGACGCCCTCACCCTGGTGCTGGAGCTGGAGGCGTCGGACCTGCACATCACGGTGGGGCGCCGCCGACCATGCGCATAGACGGCGCCCTGCGACCCATCGAGGGGTTGCCGGTGTGGATGCCGGAGAAGGTCAACGCGGCCCTGTACAGCATCATCTCGATCGGTGACCGGGTGCGCTTCGACGAAGAGCGCGAACTCGACTTCGCGTATACCGCCGCCGGAGCCCGGTTCCGGGTGAACTTCTACCACCAGCGCAACTCCATCGGAGCAGCGTTCCGCCTCATCCCGCGGGAGATCAAGCCGCTCCGGCAGCTCGGTGTTCCCGAGTCCGTCGGCCGCTTCTCGCTGCTGCCGCGCGGTCTCGTGCTAGTCACCGGCCCCACCGGCTCGGGCAAGTCCACCACCCTGGCCGCCATGGTCGACCTGGCCAACAGCACCCGGCCCGACCATATCGTCACCGTGGAAGACCCGATCGAGTTTCTGCACAAGCACAAGAAGTCGTTGGTCAACCAGCGGGAGGTCGGCCACGACACCCACAGCTTCGCTGCGGCCCTCAAACACGTGCTGCGCCAGGACCCGGACATCATCCTGATCGGCGAGCTCCGCGACCTGGAGACGATCTCTGTGGCCCTGACCGCGGCCGAGACCGGCCACCTCGTCTTCGCCACCCTGCATACCCAGGACGCCGCCCAGACCATCGATCGCATGATCGACGTCTTCCCCCCGCACCAGCAGGGCCAGATCCGCACCCAACTCGCCGCAACCCTGCGCGGCGTGGTCTGCCAGACCCTGGTCAAGAAGGCGAACGATAAGGGCCGGGTCGTGGCGACCGAGATCCTGGTCACTACCCCGGCCATCGCCAACCTCATTCGCGAGGGCAAGACCCATCAGATCACCTCGATGATGCAGGCCGGCAGCGCCGAGGGCATGCACACCATGGACCAGCACCTCGCCGACCTCGTCGACTCCGGCCAGATAACGCGTCAGGCCGCCATGGACAAGGCGCACGACACCGAGAGTCTCACCCAGCTCATCAAGCGCGCCGAGAGTCCCACAGATGCGCCGTCGAACAACATGGGCAGCGGTGGCGTCGACTACGGCGACACCTACTCCATTCCGCAGCGCTGATGTCAGCCGTTCAGCCGTGGGTCTACACGGGCCGTGACAGCAAGGGCAAGACGGTCAAGGGCAAGCTGGATGCACCGAGCGAGGGGGCCGTGGCGACGCGCCTCAGCACCATGGGTATCTCGCCGATCTCCATCACGGAGTCGGCCGAGGGCACCGGCCTCAACCGCGAGATCTCGATCCCCGGCTTCAGCCGCGGAGTCGGCCTCAAGGACCTGGCCATCATGAGCCGGCAGATGGCCACCATGATCGGATCCGGCCTGTCGCTGCTGCGCACCCTCAACATCCTGGCCGAACAGACCGAAAGCAAGCCACTCGCGAAGATTCTCGCCCAGGTGCGCGACGACGTGGAGACCGGGGTCTCGATCTCCGAATCGTTCGCCAAGCACAGCGAGTCCTTCCCGCCGATCATGATCAACATGGTCCGCGCGGGAGAGACCGGCGGTTTTCTCGACGGTGCGCTGGAGTCGATCGCGGCGAACTTCGAAAAAGAGGTCAAGCTGCGCGGCACCATCAAGTCGGCGATGACCTACCCGGTGATCGTGCTGATCATGTCCCTGGTTTCAGTACTGATCATGCTCATTTTCATCGTCCCGATCTTCGAGGACATGTTCAAGGGGCTGGGAAGCGGGCTCCCGGCGCCCACCATGATCCTGGTCAATCTTTCCCATGCCATGGTCTACGTCGTGCCCGTTCTCGCCGTCGTCGGCATCGGCTTCGGCTTCTGGTGGCGTAAGAACAAGCACACCAGCCGGGTGCGGATGGCTGTGGACCCGGTCAAGCTCAAACTGCCGGTGTTCGGTAGTCTGCTCAAAAAGATTGCTGTGGCGCGGTTCAGCCGCAATTTCGCCAACATGATCGGTGCCGGGGTGCCCATACTCCAAGCCCTCAAGATCGTCGGTGAGACCTCCGGCAACTGGGTCATCGAGAACGCCCTGGTCAAGGTCGCCGAGTCCGTCAGACAGGGCCAATCAATCGCGGGCCCCCTCATTCGGCAGCCCGTATTCCCGCCTATGGTCACGCAGATGATCGCTGTGGGCGAGGATGCCGGCTCGTTGGAGACCATGCTCAACAAGATCGCCGACTTCTACGACCAGGAGGTCGAGTCCACCACCGAGCAGCTCACCTCGGCAATCGAGCCCATCCTGATCGCCTTCCTCGGTGTGGTGATCGGCGGCATGGTCATCGCCCTCTATCTGCCCATTTTCAGTATCGCTTCGGTCATTAAGTAGAAGCCTGACCGATCTGGCGGTGTGCAGGAGTCATGGACTTTTAGCGAGCCCGCATTCAACTAGTGATATTCGGTATGACCCCATAAATGGGGCCTGACCTGCGTAAAATACCCCTCATTCATGGGTCGTAGCTGGGAATATCCTCCCAATAACATGACAGCAGAGCGGCCCCGACCGCCAGTTCGAACCACCTATGGAATGGATGTCACCTTGCTCTCTCGCAGCCTCGCCGCACTCAACCGCCGCCGCAACGACCCCGACTCGAACGACAAGGGCTTCACCCTGATCGAACTCCTCGTGGTCGTCATCATTATCGGGATCCTGGCTGCGATCGCCATTCCCGTGTACCTGGGTGTTCAGGACAACGCCAAAGACAGCTCCGCTCAGTCTGACGTCGTGAACCTCAAGACTGCCGTCGTCAGTCTGCAGACCAATACCGGCTCGCTGCCCGACGAGGCTGCGGTGATCGATACGGCAGGTGTCGCCCTAACCACGGCTGCGATTAACGCCGGTGCGTCGAAAGGCACAAACACTCTGAAGCTGACCTACAAAAAGGGCTCCGGAAGCGCTTTTTGTGTCGCTGGCAAGAGCACTAGCACCGGCGCTCCCGTCTTCTTCTCCCTCGAATCCGGAGGAACTCTGAAGGTCAATGGGACAGTAACGCCACTTCCCGGCGCCTGCACCGCGCCGTAACACCGCACAGAGCTAGGCGAGGCATTATCGCCAGCTAGTGGGTGGGGCACCGCGTTCCGCGGTACCCCACCCGCTGGGCAACACCCGAAGTTGAACCAACGCCGAGAGGGCCACCACATGAGCAGGATTCGTGCTCGCCTCGGCGGGACCGCGGACCGGGACTCCGGCCTCACCATCATCGAGATCATGGTCGCCATGATGGTCTTCGCGATGATTGCCGTGTCGGTGGCCTACGCACTCACCCTGTCCCTGTCGATGGGCAACGACAACCGCTCCCGCGAAGCGGCGGCCAACCTGGTCGCGCAGGAAATCGACCTGAATCGGGCGGTGGAAGACCTCTTCACCTTGGTGGACGCCGACAAGACCACCACCATCAACGGCACCACCTTTCACCTGCACCGCCAGACCAACTGGGTGACGTCGGTCAGCGCCGACGCCACCTGCGGTTCGGGAGGCGGACAACTCAAGTACAAACGCGTGAATGTTTCAGTCACCTGGGACGGCATGCGCGCTGCGACCCTGCCGGTCCGAGGCGACACCGTGATCGCCCCCGGCACCCGCATAAACGACCCGACGCTGGGCACCATCCTGGTCTCAGTTCGGGGCGCGTCTGGCACCGGCAGGGCCGGTGTGATCGTGTCCGCCGCTCCCGCCATACCCGCTGCGGGAGCCGCCACCCTGACCGAAACTCCTGACCCCACCGATGCTCAAGGCTGCAGCTACATCCTCAAGGTCGTCCCGGGCAACTACAACGTATCCGTCTCATCGCCGAACTCAGTTGATGTGAACCAGGTCAGCACTCCCGTCTCTTTCGTGGGGGTCGGTGCTGGTGCCGCAGCCTCAGTGGCGTTCCAGTACGACCGCTTCGGCGCCTACACGGTCACGTATGCGTCCAACGCCCCCGCAGGGTCGGCGATCCTCCCGACCAATCTGGATACGACCTTCATGAGCACGTACCCGCTCTACACCCGAACTGCAACGACGAGTGCGTTGTCCAAGGTCTTCGAGCTCCACCCGTTTGCCTCCGGCTACCAGATCTTCAGCGGCAAGTACGTTGCGTCGAGTGCCACCGTACCGGGCTGCATCTCACCGAATCCCGCCGAATGGACCACGCCCCGACCGGATGGTGCGGTCGGCCATGCGGTACCTGCCGTGGCGACTCTCCCCGGCGTTCCCATCGCCACAACTGTCCCAATGGGCCTGGTCACAGTGACTGGCCTCAACGGCAAGTTCCTTGTAGCTGCCTCCCAAGCGTACGCACCGGGGACCGGCGCAGCAGGGTGCGCCGGCACGATGAACTACAGCTTCGGCAAGCTCGGCAGTAACTCGGTGACGCTCGCCTTGCCCTACGGCGCCTGGCGGCTGTCCAGCGGCACCACGCTCGGTGCCGAATCGACCCCCGTCACGTCGGGCCTGAGCGTTCCGGCCCCGTCGACCGTCCTGTCGGGCCTTGTCACTCTGGACCCCCGAGTGGTGGCACCGTGATCGCCCGTACTCGGCACCGGCTGAACCAAAACGACCAGGGAATCAGCCTCGTCGAACTACTCGTCGCGATGCTTCTGCTCGCCATCGTGGGAGTGATCGTCTCCGGCCTCTACTCGAGCACGATGCGCACCGTTTCCCAGGCGAGAACCCTGAACAGCAATACTCGTGAGGCTTCCAACGGTATGAACGAGGTTTCTCGTGTGATCCGGGCAGCCACGGAGAACCCGGTCTCGGGTGCGGCCAACCAGCCTGCTCTCGAGACCGCGATGCGAGAGTCCGTCACCCTCTACGCCTACATCAACCTGGTATCTTCGGCGGAACTGCCTGTGAAGATCCAACTGTCTCTCGACACAAGTCGCCGCTTGATCGAGACACAGTGGCCGGCAATTGAGACTCCGGTTGGTTCGGGATTCTTCACGTTCTCCACGGTGTCCAGCTCCACCCGCATCATGGCGGGCACCGTCGCGCCCCAGAGCGGTAGCGCGCCGTACCTTTTCACCTACGTGCTCAAGGACGGTACCGAACTGACGTCCCCGACTGGAGGGTTGAGTCCAGCTCAACGCCAGACCATCGCAGCGATCAAGGTCACAATGACGCTTCAGGGAAGCGCCACCGATACCCGCTCAGCGGTCACTCTGCAGAACACCGTGGGCATGCCCAACCTCCCCATCTACAGAACGGGGCCCTGATGCTCATGGTCAGACGGAAGCATGGGCGGCAACGGCCGAGCGACCGCGAGGCTGGCATCGCCCTGCCCATGGTGATTGGCACGGGGATGGTCATGCTGATCCTGGTGACATCGGCTTTGGCGTTCTCCGTGAGCGGCCTCGTCAAGGCCAGCTCCGACCAGAACTGGAGTGCCGCGAGCTCGGCCGCATACGCGGGTGTCGAGGAGTACGAGAGCCGGCTGGCGAACGACAACGCCTACATGATCTACGGCAACTCGGCGGCGCCATTCAGCAGCACCAGCACTCTGCTCCTACCCACTGGAGCGCAGACTAACCCGGCCTTCGGGGTCGGAGCGAGCGGCACCTGGGGCGCCGTCGAAGGCAGTGACGGTCGGGCCACTTACCGCTATGAGGTTGATACCTCGAAGTACTCAAGCTCGGGCATCCTGCGTATTCGTTCGACGGGTCGGGTCGGCCAGGCCACTCGCACCATTGTGGCGAACTTGAAGCAGCAGGGATTCATCGACTTCCTCTACTTCACCGACTATGAGATCCAAGATCCCGACCAGAACGGCGATGACGTCGCCACCTGCGTTCAATATGCCTGGCAGGGTCGTCCTGCGCCGACACCGCCCACCAGCGCCTGCAGCGACATCGCGTTCGGCAATAGTGACGTTATCAATGGCCCGGTGCACTCGAACGACACCATTCGCGCATGCGCCGCGACTTTCAACGGCATCGTCACGACAGCCAACAACCCGCCAACGGGATTGCGGTATCTCAAACAGGACTCGAACGGATCGTCGTGCACGGGTCAGGTCTTTTCGAAGGGCAATCCCACCTACAGCCCGAAGGTGGGGATGCCGCAGACCAACTCGGAGATGAAGAGCGAAACCCGGTCCGACCTGCCCATCGCAGTCGTGGCGGTGCCGGGATGCCTGTACACGGGGCCCACCAAAATCACCTTGACCAGTAACGGCAAGATGACGGTGTGGTCGCCGTGGACCAAGAAGACAAATGTAGCCGGCGAGCCCGCCACGTCCGGAACCACGCCGGCGAGATGCGGAACGCCGGGTAGCGGGACCGGCGGACTGGCCTCGACCACGGGCGCAACCATCGATGTGCTCGACCGCAACCTGATCTTCGTGCAAAATGTTCCGACTGCAATCGGTAATCCCAACACCTGGCCGACGAGCGGCGTGGGCATGTACCCGACCGGCATCACGAACGCTGTGTGCGCGGCCGGAAACGGTATCGGGTACCCGATGAGTGGAGAGTATGTCGCGTCGGTCGCGACATCGTACGGCTGCCGCAACGGGGACCTCTTCGTCAGTGGCGCGCTGAGCGGTGCCATCACTCTCGCCGCGGAGAACTACGTGTACGTGACGGGCGACATCACGTATGTGTCTGCGCAGGATGACATCCTCGGCCTGGTCGGCCAGAACGCGGTGTGGGTCTGGAACCCGGTCAAGGTTTCGGGCGGGTCGTACTCGGCATTGCTGGGGAACGACCGAACGATCAGCGCCGCGATCCTGTCGGTGGCCCACACGTTCCAGGTGCAGAACTACGACCGTGGCGGCACACAAGGAACATTGACCGTCAAAGGCGCCATCTCTCAGAAGTTCCGCGGCATCGTGCGCAGTGGAAGCAACGGATACACCAAGGCGTACTTGTACGACGACCGCTTCCGGTACATCGCACCGCCGAAGTTCCTCTCTCCGGTCTCGACCACTTATGGCGTCAATGTGGTCGTCGACGTGAAGCCGGCATTCACCGCGGCTGGAGTGCCGATTCCGTGAGTGCATCCTGGCCTGCGGGCCTGACCCTCCTCATCGTGGCGATGAGCGGCGTGCTCGGTCTCGCCATCGGATCCTTCCTGAACGTGGTGGTCTACCGGGTGCCCATGTACCTGTCCGTGGTTTCTCCGCCCAGCGCGTGCCCGCGTTGTGGCGCTCAGATCGCGCCGCGTGACAACATTCCAGTCCTGTCCTGGTTGCTGCTGGCCGGCAAGTGTCGCACCTGCAAAACCTCGATTTCTGCGCGATATCCCCTTGTTGAGGCCGGCACAGCTCTTGCGTTCGTTGCTGTCACCTCGCGGATGCTGTCAGGACCGAGTGACGCCGGTGTCGCAAGTGAGTTGCTGATCCTGACGGGTTTTCTCTACCTCGTTGCGATAAGTATCGCGCTCGCCTTAATCGACCTCGATGTGCACAGGCTCCCGAACCCTTTGGTTTTGCCCAGCTACGTCGTCGGTGCGGTCCTATTGGGTTCGGCTGCAGCGCTGTCAGGCGACTTGGCAGCGGTCTTGCGGGCAGGAGCCGGATTGGCCGCGTTGTGGGTGGCGTATTTCATCCTGGCGTTGGCCTACCCCGGCGGCATGGGATTCGGCGACGTCAAACTGGCGGGCGTGCTCGGCCTGTTCCTCGGCTTCCTCGGTTGGGGAGAGCTGGCGGTCGGTGCGTTCGCCGCATTCCTACTCGGCGGGATATACGCCGGGGGTCTGCTCGTGTCGGGACGAGCGACCCGCAAAAGTGGCATCCCGTTCGGCCCCTGGATGCTGATCGGCGCTTGGGTGGGAATCTTCTTCGGCGGGTGGCTGTGGACCGGATACCTATCCGTGCTTGGGGTGATTTAGACGTGTTTTCAAACAGTGACAAAGGAGTAATTCCGTGGCAAAAAGTGTCGTAGGAATGGACATCGGCGGCCTCACGCTGCGCGCTGTTGAAATCAGCGACCCCAGTTCGGCCCGACCGACCCTGTTGCGATACCACCAGGTTCAACTTCCGGCCGGTGCCGTCGTGAGCGGCGAGGTCATCGAGACCAACACGGTTGCCGGCGCGCTCAGGCAACTCTGGTCCGAAGGCGGATTCAAGACGAAGTGTGTCGTACTGGGTGTCGGTAACCAGAGGGTCTTGGCTCGTGACCTCAGTGTGCCGAAGATGTCGCTGGCTCGCATCCGTGAATCACTTCCCTTCGAAGTGCAGGAGATGCTTCCCATTCCTATCGCTGACGCGCTCCTCGACTTCTACCCCATCGCTGAGGTCGAAGGCGAAAGCGGACCAATGATTCGCGGCCTCCTAATCGCGGCCGTGAAGGCTGCGGTCCTGGCAAACGTGAAATCCGCGCAACTGGCCGGCCTGACCACCGTGGATGTCGACTTGATCCCCTTCGCCCTGAGTCGCGTGTTGTTGTCCCGCCCCGGGGTGAGCGGCACGGTTGCTTTGATCGATATCGGAGGGAGCACCACGAGCGTCGTCATTGCCATTGACGGAGTACCGCAATTCGTGCGCATCATTGCAACGGGTGGGAATGACATCACCCAGGCATTGCGCTCCGACGCAGAGCCGGGCGGCGAGCAGCCCGAAGAGACCAAACGGCGTCTCGGCCTGGCGACCGGTACCGTGGCAGCGGCCGACAAGAAAGCCATCGAGGTGATCTACAAGGTCGCCAGCGAGCAGTTGACGAGCCTGCGCAACACCATCAGTTATTTCGTGAACACACGGCCGATCGACGCGGTGAGTCAAATCGTGCTCAGCGGAGGGGGCTCTCAGCTGCGTGGGCTTCCAGAGGCCCTGGCTGAGATGACTCGGCTTCCAGTTGAGGTCGCAGATCCGTTTGGGATGGTGGCGCTGGGCAAGGGGCTCACGCTACAGGAGCTTCGCCGCGACGGCTCCGGTTTCGCTGTGGCACTCGGACTGGCGCTCGGGCGGGCGGCGTGAGCCGCGCGGGCAAGGACGTCGCCCTGATCGTCGGCGGTGTTCCCAGAGTTGACCTGCTTCCTCCCGAAGTACACCGTGAGCGTCACGCCAGAGTCGTTCGTCGTCGAATGGGCTGGGGTGTCATTAGTGTGGTGGCGTTCATGGCGCTGGGTATCGGTGGGTCTATTGCGTGGGCGATGCAAGCCCAATCACAATTGGCCAGCGAGCAGGCGCTGACGCCCAAGCTACTCGAGGAACAATCCAAGTACCTCGAGGTGCGAACCGTGCAAAGCCAGGTGGAGCTTGTGAGGGCTGCGCAGCAGGTAGGGGCGTCAACCGAAATTGACTGGAAGTCGTACCTGGATAGCGTCCAAGCCATCCTTCCCCCCAGTGTGAGCGTGGAGACAGTGACCGTGGACTCGGCCTCGCCCCTGGCTCTCTATGTGCAGCCCACCGCGCCCTTACAAGGTGCCCGCGTGGCCACGGTGACGTTCACTGTGAAGAGCGCGATCCTGCCGGATGTGCCTACCTGGTTGGATTCCCTCGCCGATTTGAGAGGGGTGGCAGACGTGCTTCCCGGCTCTGTGGCCCGGGGCGAAGACGGTGTCTTCACTGTGACCCTGATCATGCACGTCAACGATGCCGCCCTTGCGCAGCGTTTCACCGGCGAGGAGAAGTAGCCATGGACAAGAACCGATTCTGGATGATCGGCTCCATCCTGATTATGATCGTGGTGCTGGTCGGGGGCACAATACTTGGGATTCAACCGCAGCTCGCCGCTGCGGCGGCCGCGAACGCCCAGCGCGACACGGTGGCAACCGCGAACGCTGGCCAGGCGGCCGTGCTTGACCAGTTGAAGCAGGACTTCACCGGCCTTGAATCCCTGAAGAGTGAATTGGCTCCGCTCAACGCATCGGTGCCGTCGGAGACGGGCATGGCCGCTTTCTTCAAGCAGCTCGATGCGCTCGCCGGAAGCACCCAGGTCACGCTGAAAGGAATTACCGTGGCCGACCCGGCGCCCTACGTACCTGTAGTGGCACCCGAAGCGGTTGCAGCGCCCGCCACGGAAACGGACTCTTCGGCAAGCCCGGCTCCGACCGCGGTGCCGGAACCCGGCACACCGTCCCTGGGTACGCCGCCGGTGACTAACTCGAAGATCACAACCGAGAACTTTGCCTCTATGGACATAACCGTGACGGTCAAGGGCAGCTACGTCAACACACTCCAATTCGTGAACGGTCTGCAAACCGGTGCGCGCCTGTTCCTCGTGTCGGGCTTGACAAGCGCCCACGGTGCGGGAGACGAGGCCGCCGCCGCTCCCGATGACGTGACCGCGACCATCTCTGGCCTCGTCTACGTGCTCGTGCCCAGCGGGCAGGAAGTAGCCCCGGTTGAATGACCGGCGAGTGACACAACGCTTCCCCGCCGCGCGCGCCAAGCTTCCGTCGACTTCGCACCCCTGATTGCTACAGTTGCAGCACAGAGCTACGGCCACGAGGCTCACGAGGAGTGCAGCATGACCGACACGACGCCCCCTGAGGGAAACAAGAACCACAACCCGGATGCGCCCACCACGCCCATCCACGACAACCAGTCCCCAGAGCCCACCACCGTGGCCGACCCCAGCAAGGTCGTCGACGAGACCGTGATCGACCCCCACGTGGAGCCCGCCGCCGAGACGCCAGCGCCCGACGCCGAGCCCGCCCCGTACGTCCCCGGCGAGCCGATCGACTACGAGCCGGCCCCGTATACCGCCGCCGACTCCGACGCGCCGACCGAAAAGGTCGAACGCCTCACCGCTGAGCCCGAGGCCACCCCGGCCGAGGTCGCTCGCGACGAAGCCGTTGCCCAGCAGAAGGACTACACGCCCGCGTACGTGCCCACGCCCGCCGCGGCCAGCCAGCCGCTCGTGCAGCAGCCGAGCGTGCAGCAGCCCAGCGCCGAGCAGTACACGCCCACCCAGCAGTTCGCGCCCACCCCGGTGTACGTCACGGCTCCGACGCCGCCCAAGACCGCGGGCAACCGCGCCGCGGGCATCCTCATCGGCTTGATCGCCACCGCCGTGTTCGCCGTGGTTTACGCGGTTGTCGCGTTCGTCATCTCCGCGTCGAGCGCCCCCACGGTCGCCGAGGCCACCACCCGGTTTACCGACTTCCTGGTGCTGCCGGTCTTCTACATCCCGGTGATCTTCTTCTTCCTCGCCTTCGCCCTGCTGGTGGCGGTGCTCAACCGCGCCGGCTGGTGGGCCTACGTGCTCGGCGGCTTCCTTGTGGCCGTGGTCGTGTACTTCTCCTACATCGGCGGCGCCCTGCTGGCCGTGCAGGCGTGGAACCTCACCCCCGCCGAGGCCGGACGCTTCGTGACCACCCAGTGGCTGAATCCCGGCGCCATCGCCGCAGCCATCGTGGCCCGCGAGGTGCCGATCTGGTTCGGCGCTTGGATCGCCCGCCGCGGTCGCAGCGTCACCGCGAAGAACGCCGCCGCCAAGGCCGAGTACGAGCGTCAGCTCGCCGAAGGACCGCAGCTCGCTCGTCCGGCCTAACCGCCGGCAGCAGTGCGGGGGGAGCACATGCGCGATTATCAGAAGTACGCGACCATCGTCGCCGTCTTCGCGACGGTGCTCTACGCCGCGCTGCTCGTGGCCGCCTTCGGCATGATCAGCCTGGCCACCAACCTCGACGTCATCGCCGACCGCTCCGCCGGCCCACTCGTCGGCCCCACCATGGCCGCCGTCGCGGTGCTGCTGGTGCTGCTCATGCTCATCCTCCTCGGCGTCAACACCCCACCCGACAAGCAACGCGTCGTGGTGGGGTTTGCCGTTGCCACGGGCATCGCCGCGTACGGACTGTTCATCGCCACCGGCGCCATCCTCGTGGCCGCCGGCAACGGCGACCCGTTCGCCGTCGTACTCTTTGCCGGGTCGATGCTCGCCAGCCCCTTCGCGCTCAGCGTAGGCGCGCTGGCGTTCATCGTGGCGCTCAGCTATTCGATCCTGCTCGCCTCGCACTACGGCGAACACGGCCGCCCGCTTTGGCCCTGGGAACGCCGCGGCGAGTAACGCCCGACGCCCGACGCACCACCGCACCCCCGCACAGCTCTGCCTGCAACTTGAAATAGGGACCGAATGCGCCTCAAGCTCACCCTGGTTCGCCCCAACGGCGCCGCCAGCGACATCATCGTCACCGCGGATGCCGCCGCCACGATCAGCGAGATCGCCGGCACCATCAGCCGGGTGGATGCGCAGACCGTGCACTCGGCCGACCGGTACCTCACCCTGCGCGCCACGCTGCCCGGGCAGAGCGCACCGCTCACCCTGCCGCCGGACGGCCCGGTGGGGGAGGCGTGGATCGGCTCCGGCGCATCCGTGAGCCTGGCCGACGCCGGTGTGCTCTACCAGGCGCCGTCCACGCTTACCCAGCCGCCGGTCGCGCAACTGCGGGTGCTCACCGGGCCGGATGCCGGCACCGACTTTCCGCTCGCGCCCGGCAGCCTGGTGCTCGGCCGCGACCCCGGCTGCGACATCGTGCTGCACGACAGCCTGGTCTCCAAGAAGCACGCGCGTCTGGAGATCGGCGAGACCGTGGAGGTCATCGACCTCGGCAGCGCCAACGGTGTGGTCGTCGACGGCGGCATCGTGGGCCGGCTGCGCATCGCCAAGACCGAACGGCTGCTGCTCGGCGACTCCGAGGTGGAAATCAGCCTGGTCGCCGGCGCCGCCCCGAGGCCGCACCCAAGCCCGGCCCGATCTTCTTCAACCGCTCGCCCAAGGTGGAGAAGCGCTACATCGGCCAGGAATTCACCGCGCCGGAGGTGCCGGTGGAGAAGGAGCCGCAGCCGTTCCCGCTGCTGGCGATGATCACCCCGCTGCTGCTCGGTGGGGCCATGTTCGCGTTCACCCAGAGCCCGATCAGCCTGCTCTTCTGCCTGCTCTCGCCGGTGATGCTGATCGGCAACTTCGCCACCACCAAATCCCGCGACAAGCGCCGACTGGCCAAGGCCATCGCCACGTTCGAATCCCGCCTCGAGGTGCTCACCGCACGCCTGGCCACCGAACGGGTTACTGAGTTCGACCTGCGGCTCAAGGAATCCCCGTCGACGCAGGAAGCGCACGAGCACGCGATGAACCGCGGCCCGCTTCTTTGGACGCGTCGGCCCGAGCACTGGTCGTTCCTGAACGTCCGGCTGGGCATCGGCACCATGAACTCCCGCAACACCATCAAGGACTCCAGCCGCGGCGACATGCTGCCCGAGTTCCAGGAGAAGCTCACCGAGGTCGTCGAGGCCAACCAGACCCTCGACGGCGTGCCGCTGATCGACAACCTCTACGACTCCGGCGCGCTTGGTATCGCCGGTTCGCCGGTGCAGGCGATGGGCTCGATCAACTCGATCCTCGTGCAGCTCACCGCGCTGCACTCCCCGGCCGAACTCGTCGTGGCGTCGCTGCTCACCCCGCGCTGGTCCCGCGAGCTGGAGTGGCTCAAGTGGATGCCGCACACCTCCTCCCCGCACAGCCCGCTCGAGGGCAGCCACCTCGCCGACAGCGCCGCCAGCGCCAGCGCCGTGCTCTCCGGCATCGAGGGCGTCGTCGAGGCCCGCCTCGCCCAGGCCAAGACCCAGCGTCGCGGCGCCATGGGCAAACGGATGCCGCGCTCGAACGCGGCGGCGAGGTCGGCAAGGGCTCCGACCAGGGCACCAAGTCGCCCATCCCCGCGATCGTGCTGCTGATCTCCGATGACGTGGCCATCGATCGGGCCCGCCTCGTGCAACTCGCCGAGATCGCCGCCGACGCCGGCGTCTACCCCATCTGGATCGGCCCGACCGTGGCCGCGCTGCCCGCCGTCTGCCGCACCTACCTGCACCTCGCCGACGACGCCGGACTGGCCACGGTCGGCTTCGTGCGCCTGGGTGAGACCATCGACAACGTCGTCACCGAACAGCTGGACTCGGTCACCGCCCTCGAATTCGCCAAGCGGATGGCCCCGGTCATCGACGCCGGCGCCCTCGTCGCCGACGCCAGCGACCTGCCCCGCACGGTGTCCCTGGTGACCCTGCTCGGCCACGAGATGGTGGAGACCAGCGCCGCGGTCATCGACCGGTGGCAGCAGAACACGTCCATCCACGACCGTTCCGGCGGCACGCCCAAGCCCCGCCGGGCCGGCAAGCTGCGCGCCATCATCGGCTCCGCCGGTGTCGACGCCATGCACCTGGACCTCCGCACCCAGGGCCCGCACGCCCTCGTCGGTGGCACCACCGGTGCCGGCAAGAGCGAGTTCCTGCAAGCCTGGGTGCTCGGCATGGCCGCCGAATACAGCCCCGACCGGGTCACCTTCCTCTTCGTGGACTACAAGGGCGGTTCGGCGTTCGCCGACTGCGTCACCCTGCCGCACTGCGTGGGCCTGGTCACCGACCTCAGCCCGCACCTGGTGCGCCGAGCGCTCACCAGCCTCCGCGCCGAACTGCACCACCGCGAACACCTGCTCAACCGCAAGAAGGCCAAGGACCTGCTCGAGCTGGAGAAGCGCGGCGACCCCGACAGCCCGCCCGCCCTGGTGCTTGTCATCGACGAGTTCGCGGCGCTGGCCACGGAGGTACCCGAGTTCGTCGACGGCGTCGTCGATATCGCGCAGCGCGGCCGGTCGCTGGGCATCCACCTGATCATGGCCACCCAGCGCCCCGCCGGCGTGATCAAGGACAACCTGCGTGCCAACACTCCGCTGCGCATTGCGCTGCGGATGGCCGACGAGTCCGACAGCACCGACGTGATCGGCACCAAGGACTCCGCGCACTTCGACCCGGCCATCCCGGGCCGCGGCGTCGCCAAGACCGGCCCCGGCCGGCTCGCGCAGTTCCAGTCCGCCTATGCCGGCGGGTGGACCAGCCGCGAACCCGAGCGCGCCGGCATCGACGTGCACGAGCTGCGCTTCGGCGCCGAAAGCCGTTGGGAGGAGCCCCGCTCCACCGAGAACGTCGACGAAGACCGCGACCTCGGCCCCACCGACCAGCAGCGTCTGGTCACCACGATCGTCGCCGCCAACGCCGGCGCCGGCATCCCTGCGCCCCGCCGCCCGTGGCTCGACGAGCTCGCCGCCGCCTACGACCTCAGCCTGCTGCGGCAGCGCACGGATGCCGAACTCCTCCTCGGCGTCTCCGACGTCGCCGAGCAGCAGCAGCAGGTTTCCGCGTACTTCCGCCCCGACATCGACGGCCATCTCTCCGTCTTCGGCACCGGTGGCTCGGGCAAGTCGTCGGTGCTGCGCACCCTCGCCTGCGCCGCGGCGATCACCCCGCGCGGCGGACCCGTGCACGTCTACGGGCTCGACTTCGGCGCCGGCAGCCTGCGCATGCTCGAGCAGCTGCCGCACGTGGGCTCGATCATCATGGGCGACGACACCGAACGCATCGTGCGGTTGTTCCGCACCCTGCAAGGAGAACTCGACCGCCGCAAGGCGCTCTACGCCGAGGCGAACGCGTCGAACATCAGCGAGTACCGGCAGCTGGCCGGGCAGCCGACCGAGCCGCGCATCCTGCTGCTCATCGACGGGTTCCCCAACTTCCGCAACGACTTCGAGATCACCGCCGGCCGCGCCCAGTGGTTCGACGTGTTCAAGGACATCCTCTCCGACGGTCGACAGCTGGGCCTGCACGTGGCCCTCACCGCCGACCGTGCCGGCGCCGTGCCCGCGTCGATCTCCTCTGCGATCCAGCGGAAGGTCGTGCTGCGGCTCGCCGACGACGGGTACGGCATGCTCGACGTGCCCAGCGACATCCTCAGCGTCAAGTCGCCGGCCGGCCGCGCCATCGTGGACGGCTTCGAAACCCAGATCGCGATTCTCGGCGGGCTCTCCGCCCAGTCGGCCCAGTCCGACGCCACCCGGCGGCTGGCCGAGGCCATGCGCCGTGCGGGCGTGGCTGAGGCGCCCATCATCGGCTCGCTGCCCAAGGAATACCCGCAGGACCAGCTGCCGGCGCGCGTGGGGGAGCGGGTCGTGCTCGGCCTCGGCGACGTCGACCTCGGCCCGGCCGGTTTCGAACCCAGCGGTACCCTGCTGCTGGCCGGCCCGCCCGCCAGCGGCCGCAGCACCGCCATCGAGTCGATCGCCCGTTCGTTCAAGCGGTTCGAACCGGATGCGCGACTGTATTACTTCGGCAACGCCCGCTCTCCGATCTCCCGGCTGGGTCTGTGGACCGAGGCTGCCACCACCGTCGACGCCGTCGCGGCGCTGGCCAAGGACCTCGCCGCCGCGGTGGCCGACCCCGACACCGAGGGACGCATCGCCGTGTTCGTCGAGAGCCTGGGCGACTTCCTGCAGTCCAGCGCCGACGGCCCGATCCTCGAGCTCACCCGGGCGGTCAAGCGCAGCGACCACTTCCTGCTCGGCGAGGCCGAGACCAGCGCGTGGAGCTCATCCTGGCCGTTGTTCGGCGAGATCAAGAACTCCCGCCGGGGCCTGTTGCTGCAGCCCGAATCGGTGGAGGGCGACATCCTGCTGAAGACCGCGCTGCCCCGCCTCAACCGCTCCGAGTTCCCACCCGGCAGAGGGGTGCTCATCGCCAAGGGCAACTTCGTGCGGGTGCAGCTGCCGCTCCTCCAGTGACGCCCTCTGGGTCGCGGCCCCGTCGTCGGTCGAGCTTGTCGAGACCTGGTGAGCCGTTCTCTCGTCGTCGGGCAGGTTTCGACAAGCTCAACCACCACGACCGGACGGATGGGGACCGCTGCCCATCGAACCCGTGCGGGGGCTTCGGTAGTGTTCAGGACAGGCAGCCGACCAGCGCGCATCCGTCGCGAGGGGCCCGGCCCGGCCGCAGACCAAGGGGGAACCGATAGTGAGTGATCTCAACTTCGACTTACAGCTGCTACACCAGCTGCGCGACGACCTCGACGCGGTCGTCAACGAGTTCACCAACGCCGACGAGTTCAGCAACGACGTGGCGACCGCCACCGGGCACGATGAACTCGGCGGGCACGTTTCCGACTTTGCCTCGAAGTGGAATGACAAGCGCAAGACGATGCTCGAGTCCGTCAAGGCGCTCCAGCAGAAGATCGGCGCCATCACCGACGGTTTCACCGAGGTCGACGACAGCCTGGCGAAGGCTCTCAATGACGCCGCAGCGTCGATGCCGCCCATGACCGCAACGAAGGTGACCCCATGACCGACAGCGAATTCCGCGCCCTTGAGGGCGACCCCGACCTGGTGCGGTCCAAAGCAGACCGCTATGCCGAACTGGCCGACGCCATCACGCGTTCCGTCACCACGCTCAACGCGATCAAGTCCACCGAGGGTATGACGTCCAAAGCCATCGACAAGGTGCGTGAAGAGGCCGGCACGGTTGCTGACGACATCGGAAAAGCGCAGAGCCGGTACTCCGGCACCGCTCAGGCACTGATTACCTACTCGGCCCAGCTGCGCAGCGCGCAGGATGCCGCGAACACGGCTATCTCGCACATCAACGACAAGGAGAGCGCGGCCGCCACCGCCTCGCAAGCGGCCACCCGCGCCGCGACCAAGGCCGAGAACGCGACACCGGAGACCGCCAGCACCGAGACCGCCGCCGCCACCAAGGCCGAGACTGCCGCGCAGACCGCCGGCCAGGATCTCGCTGCCGCGCACCAGGAGTGGCACTCCGCGCTGGATGTCAAGAACCAGGCAGCGCAGACTGCGATCGGCTCCATCCTGAACGTGATCGACGGAAAGGCTGGCGAGGCTCTCAACGACACCTGGTGGGATGACTGGGCAAGGCCGCCCTCGACATCCTCAAGACTGTGTGCGAGTGGGCCGGGGTCCTGGCCATCTTCTTCTCCTGGGTGCCGTTCCTCGGGCAGATCCTGCTGGTGCTCGCAGTTGTCGGCGCCGTGATCACCCTGATCGAGGCCACCATCAAGGCCGTCAACGGCGGCAGCTGGGGCGACGTCGCGTTCGCCGCTGTGGGCGTAGTGCTCTCCGTGTTCGGCGGCAACATCGCCAAGTACGCCACCAAACTGGTCAAGGCCAAGGGCATCACCGCAGCTCTCAAGCTGCCGCGCAAGCAGTTCACCACCCTCACCGGCATTCCGCGCGGCCAGAAGGCCGCCCAGCTCAAGGACGTGCAGGCCATGCTGGGCTCGCCCAAGAAGCTGCCCAACGTCATGAAAGAGGTCTTCGGCACCAACCCGCTCAAGGTCTCCGAGAAGAACCTCGGCGCAGCATGGCACAACTTCCGGCGCAACCCGCTAGGTATCCAGGGCTTCGACAACCCGGTGTTCACGGGCGCTGCCGCGGCCGGAATTCCCACCGGTGCCAAAGTGTTTCTCGGTGTGATGAATTACCGCTCGCTGGCGAGCAAGGCCGGGACCCTCACCAACAACCCGTTCGACCACGAAGACCGGGGCTTGTCGCTGAAGCCGGAGAGCATCCTCAAAGACCTGTCGCACGGCGACCTGCCCAAATTGACCCCCGGATAGGCTGACTGCATGACGAGTGACGCTCCACTGAACGAAATCCTCGATCTTCGGATCCAGATCTCCGACGGGTTCCACCCTGTGCGGCTCGAGGAGGACATCGACTCGGCGACCTGGGCCCGCGAGGTGGTGGCCGAGGTCACGGCCCAGACCGGCAGCCTCGACCACGAAGATTCGATGCTCGGGCAGTTGGAGGAGTTGCGCATCCGCTTGCTCGCCCAGCTGAACCCCTATCTCACGGCGGCCGTGCACATTCGCCCCGAGGAGTTCATGAGCCTGGGCCTCCTCCTCACCTTCCAGGTGGTGGAGATGGAGCCCGAGCAGGGCCCGGACTGGTACGAACAGACCGCGCGTGAGCTGGCCGCGGAGACCGCGGCGGATGCGTTCACCCTCAACTTCGAGACCTGGCAGGGTGAGCTGCCCGCCGGTCGGTTCGTCGGTGCCCATCAGGTCACCGAGTATTTCGCGGCGGGCGACGAGATCGGCTGGGTGGAAGCCCGCACCATGTTCGGCGTCTTCCCGCCGAACTCCACCGAGATGGTGCAGTTCACCTTCACCTCTGCCGACTTGGCCACGTTCGGCGATATGCGCGCCGAAACGCAGCTCATCGTCGGCTCACTCGAACTCGACCTGGGGCCCACCGAATGACCCGTCAGATGAAGTTCGCCGAGGCGAACCTGTCCATTGTTCTGCCCGGTTCGTGGCTCACTCTGCCGCTCGATGACCCGCCGACCCTTGAGCGCCAGATCGCTTCCGTGGTCAAGCGCCGCATCGGCCGGGACGACCGGCTCGCGCGCCTCCGCCGAGATGCCAAGGAACAGCTGCGCGGTATGGCCGCTGCCGCTGCCGCGGCCGGTGCCTTCCGCGTGGCGCTCTCGCTCGAGATCCTTCCCGGCGTGCCGTTCCCGGCCGCCATGGTGCTCGACTACTCCGACTGGCCGCCCACGGCTCCCGGCTCGCCCGTGCCGGCCGACGACACCGAGCAGCGCCTGCGGCTGGCCTTCCCCGGGGCCGAGCTTCTCAGCCTCGACAGCGGCCTGGCCGTGCGGCGAGCGTTCGCGTCCACCATCCGCGCCGGCGAGGAGACCACCAACGATGTGAAGATCCAGTACTGGCTGGTCACGCCAGACGACGACAAGCTGTTGCACATCGTGGTCGACGCCCCGATGGCCAGCGACACTGAGCTGTACACCCAACTCTTCGACGCGATCGTTGACTCGGTGCGGTTCAGCGGCATTGCAGTGGCCGCCTCGTGAGCGGGCCGCAGAAGAGCGCCGCCGAGCGCCGCCGGCAGCTCGTTGCCAGCCGCTCGAGTACAGCGTCCCCGGGTCAGGGTGAGAGCCAGCCGACCCGATTCCGGGCCGGTACCCTTTACCTGGTCGGCGGCATCCTCGTGGTCATCGCCCTGGTGGTGCTGGCCGTGCTCATCGGCGTCACCGCGCAGGGCCGTAACCTGAGCGACTTCGTCGGCGGCGCCAGTTGGGGCACCAACCTCGTGGCGGCACCGATCATGATCCTCATGCTCGCCGCCGCCCCCTTGTTCCTGGCCGAATTCCACCGCCGCGGGCGGTGGAGCACCCGGGAGCGCGGGTTCATCCAGGGCGGCTCCAACGTGGTGGAGCTGCGGCCGGCTCCGCTGTGGAGTCGTGCGCTCTTCATCCTGCTCAGTGTGGCGGCGTGGGTAGGGCTCATTGCGGTTCCGGTTTACCTCGATGTCACCACGGATACCTTCGCCGACGCCGACGACAGCCTCTGGGTGTTGCTCGTGCTGTACGGATTCTTCGCGTCGGGGATGGCCGCTGTGCTGCTGTTCTCCCTGCTCAAGCGGCTCACCTACGAGCCCCTGGCCAACCGGTTCGGCGACCAGATCGTGCCCGGCTCGGTGAGCCAGGTTTTCTGGCGAGCGATGTCGTACCGGTTCCGGTTCGAACTCTGGTTCGCGTTCGGGTTCGGGGCGATTCTCGGGACCATCCCGCTGGTCTACCAGTCGGCCGCCGACGACTGCTACACCCAGTCGTGCGCCGTCGTGCCCGACCCCGCCTGGCTGGCGTGGATCCTCTGGATCGCCGCCGGATGCGCAGCCCTGGCTGTGATCGGCTGCCTGAACGCTTGGCGCAGCGGGAAGTCGCTCTACAGCGGCGAATCCGTCTCCTAACCAGCACGGCTAGCGGCGGGGACCGCATGGGGAGTGCTGCCCATTCCGCTCCGCAACCCGGGTTCGTTAGGTTATACATAGTCGGTCGGCCTGAGGGGGTTGGCCCCGAACGAATAAACAAGGAGCTCTTCTCATGGCGAATATGAACGTTACTTACAGCGAAATGCGCGACGCGTCCAAGAACCTGATCTCAGGCAAGGACGACCTCACCGCCAAGCTTTCCCAGCTGCAGAGCCTGGTCAACAACCTCGTCGCCGGTGGCTTCGTCACCGACGCCGCATCGGGCGCCTTCCACACCTCCTACGAGCAGTTCACCAAGGGCACCACCGAGGCCGTCAACGGCCTCACCGGCATGTCGGAGTTCCTCGTCCGCGCCGCGGACGCCATGGAGAACGTCGACAGCGAGCTCGCTCGCGGCATCAGCGGCTAATTCCGCTCGTGTGACCTAAGGCGTGGCCGGTATCCGGTCACGCCTTTGGTCAATCCGCGGCCGGATCTGCGGTCGCAGCAACCGCCGCATCGGCACCGCACGCGATCGCCGCAGCCGCGGCACGCACCATCAGCAGCACCAACCACCATCAGGGAGACCGGATGTACGGCGACATGGCAGCGCTCGGCCGCAGGTCCACCGAGCTGCGCACACTCGCCGCCGACACTCGCACCCGCGCCGGCGTTCTCCGTTCGGCCGTGGGCGACACCTGGGTCTCGGCTGCCGCCGCCACCTTCATCGACCAGCTTGGCCAGCGCGCCGGCAACCTCGACTCCTCCGCCGCTTCGCTCGAGGAGGCGGCCGACGCGATCGACGCGCACATCCGCGCTGTCGAGCTCGTCAGACAGGCCATCGCCGAAGCCGAACAGTGGATCTCCGATCGCTGGAACGACGCCGCCCGACTCGTCGGGAACACCGTCGAGGTGATCGCCGAGGGCGCCGAGAACGTCTTCGAGTTCTTCGGCACCGAGGTGCCCGGTGCGCTCGTGAACGAGGCCGACGAACTCATCCGCACAGTGCGGGAGCTGCCGGCCCCGGGCTCGCCCGACTGGCTCGCTCTTTCCGACACCTTCCACCAACGGGGCTGGTAACCATGGCTTTCTCCATCGCGTCCCCCCGCACCGTGCCGCGCACGCCGGCCCGGTTCGGACTCACCGTCGATCAACTCCACCTGCTGCAGGTCGAATGCGCCGGCCTCGCCATTCCCCCGGAGTTCCGCTCCGAGTGGGCCGACGAGGTGCCGGCCGACGAACGCGCCGAGCGGATGCACGCCGCCGAGATGGGCCTGATCGATCAGGGCCTGCTCCGCGCCGCCTCGGCCCTCAGCCCCAACACCGACGCAGGCGCCGAGCCCGACTTCGCGGCCCGCGTGCACCCGGCCGTGCTGAGCTTCCTCGGCCTGTTCACCGAACCGGCCCTGCTCCTGACGGTGCATTCCTGGGGCGGCGGCCGCACCATCCTGCAGACCATCGCCGTGCGAGCCGGCTTTGCAGCTTCGCTCGTGCGGGGTCAACGCCTCAACGACCGGGGTGCCGAGCCCCGCAACGAAGACGCCGTCGAGCTGTCGGCCTTCCCGGTGGCCGCGCTGATCAGCGAGGCCCTGCGCGCCCTGATCCGGCTGCAACCCCAGGACGACGACACCCCCGACACCCCGGCCGGCTCCGTCGTGCTGCCGCTCACCCTGGCTCAGGGCATGATCGGGGCCATTCGCACCCAAAACCCGGAGATCATTCACGCCGCCGCCCTGCAGGTGGGTGTGCCGCAGGCCGAGCGGGTGCTCGAGGGTGCGGCGTTCGGCATCGACGCCGGCAACACCCTCGCCGCCACCTCGCTCACCGGCGATACCGTGGCCGTGCACTGGTTCCGCGGCACCACCGGATGGTTCCAGCTGAGCGCCGACACCCCGGTGGTGGGCCGCATCGAGTCCACCGCCGACTTCGTCGATTCCAGCCGGGTGCGCATCAGCACCACGAACACCGCCGCCATCGTGGGCCAGGTCACCACCGCGGTCGGGTCTTTGCTGGGGGTGCTCCGTGGCTGAGTCGGGTCTCACCGTCTCCGGGGGAGCGGGCGGAATCGGGGCGAGCCTCGACGACATGCGCACCGAATCCGCGCAGCTGTCGGCCATGGCCCAGCAACTCGTCGATCAGGCCCTCGCCGCGGCCGACATTGCCGTGGACGGCGACCTGCTGGCCTCGGCGCTCCTCTCGCCGATCACCGCCGCTACGGCCGAAGAGAAGATCGTGTTCGCCACCGGGCAGATGCTCATCTTCGCCACGGATGCGGGCGTCACCGCCGTGTTCCTGGCCGGAGCCGTCGACGCCTACGAGGCCGTGGACGCGAGCCTCAAGATCCTCGCCAACGCGGCCGTCAACGCCACGACCCTCGTGGCCGGGGTCATGGTCATTCCGCTGGCCCTCGGTGCCGGTGTGCTCGTGCTGGCCGACGTGGCCGCCGTGTACGCCGGCGGGTATGTGCTCGAGGGCCTCGACGCACTCCGCGAGGGCGTCGACAAGACCCTGGCCAACCCCGCCTCGCTTCTGAACCCGGGCGCCGCTCTCGTTGCCCTGGCCGCGAACACGGCCGGCGCCTACGACGTCGACGATGCCCAAGAAACCGTCGATGAAGCCTTCGCCGACCAGCTGGAACAGCTCAACGCTCTCGCCGGTGACAACGCGTGGGCTGTCGACCTGATCGCCCAGGGTGCCCCCGGCCTGCTCGCCGGCCTCACCCTTCCGCTCGGACTGCTGAGCCTGGGCGGCAGTAACTGGCTGCTGGGTAAGCTCACCGGCATGCCGTGGCCGCCCGCCAGTTATGAGCAAGCGCTGCAGGCGATCATCGGTGCGGGCAACCGAGGCGGGTACTTCAACGACGGACCTCTGCTCACCGGCGATGACCTGTTCACCCCGCCGGAGATCGTCGGTGCGGACGTTGTGACCCCCACCAGCCTAGAGACCCTCTTCGACGGGTCGGCGCAGATCGACCAGTACGACACCTCCGCAACCGGCGACGAGAATGCGCTGGCCCGCATCCGCATCACCGAGGTGCCCGGCAACCCGCCCAGCTTTATCGTGCAGATTCCCAGCACCCAGTCCTGGGATGCTCAGGCCGGCAGCACCCCTAACGACCTCACCGGCGACACTCACGCCATGCTCGCTCAGCAAACGGCGCTCTCGAGCGCGGTGGATGCGGCCATGCGGGAGGCGGGGATCATGCCCGACGACCCGGTCATGCTGCAGGGCTTCAGCCTGGGCGGCATCACCGCCGGTCAGATGGCCGCCGACCCCACCCTGAACTACAACATCACCAACGTGGTCACCGGTGGGGCGCCCATCGCGAACTTCGACATTCCGAGCGACGTGCAGGTGCTCTCGCTGGAGTTCGACGAAGACCCGGTGCCCAAACTCGACAGCAACGGCAACCCCGAGTCCGCGAACTGGACCACCGTTGAGGCATCCGCGCCGTCCCTCTCCACCGACAAGGGCGCTCCCGTCGGCATCGGCGGGGAGACGGGTGCCCACAACCCCAACCGCTATGCGATCACCGCCGGGGAGGTCGATGCCTCCTCCGACCCGAGCATCACCGCGTGGGGTGACTCCGCGGCCGGGTACTTCCCCGCCGGCGACGACCCGGTGGAAGTGACCACGAGCACGGACCCGACCACCGGCGTCACCACGACCACGACCACCAACAGCAGGACCCATCAGATCGTGTCAACGACCACCGACTACGGAGCGCAGCGTTGAGCATGACTCGCCCCCACCGATCGATACGGGTCCGTCGTGCCGGCGTGCTCCTCGCGACGGCCCTGACTGCTGCGGCGCTGTTGAGCGGATGCGCCGGGCTCGGCCGCGCGCAGCCGGAGCCGACCGCGGCCGCTCCGGTGGCCGAACGCACCACCCAGCAGGTCACCGCCGAGCTCGGCCAGCTCCCCGGTGTGAGCGACGCGTTTGTCTCGGCCGGACCTGTGGGCCTGCCCAACCAGGTGGAAATGACGGTCGGGCTGAACCTCGACGCCGGGTATGCCGGGGATGTGCCCGCCCTGCTCGACTACACGCTGGCGATGGCGTGGTCTGCCACGACGGACGAGCCCACCACGACCGCGACCGTGGCGTTCCGAGAAGGAGACGCCGCCCTGGACCTGGCACCGGCCGCCGCCGCGCTGGGCTGGACCGACCTGACCGGCCCGGCACTGGACGTTGCCGTCGACGACCTGGAAGCCCGGTACGGCCCTGGCCCGGTCCGGTACCGGAGAAGCCCGCCGCCCTGGGCTGACCCGGCGGGGCCGGCACCCGCCGCCTCGCTACCATGGGCTAATGAACAGCACCCCGTTCCCCGCCCCGTTGCGCCCATGACGCGCACCGCCCCCGGCACCATCGTCGATCCCTCCGAAGCATCCCCCCGCGTTCCGCACACCCGCTTCGAGAACGTGGTCGCGCTGTTCATCGGCACCTTCGCCGTCTCGTTCGGCCTCTACCTCCTCAAGGAGGTGGGCGTCGCCACCGGCGGCACCGCCGGCATCGCGCTGCTCGCCAGCTACGCCACCAGCTGGTCGTTCGGCGTGTGGTTCGTGCTGGTCAACCTGCCCTTCTTCGCCCTGGCGATCTGGCGCATGGGCTGGCGCTTCACCCTCAAGACCCTCGTGGCCGTGGTGCTCGTCTCCCTCTTCTCCGAGGTGCACCCGCTCATGCTCGAAATCGGGGACATGAACTCGATCTACGCCACCCTGCTCGGCAGTCTGCTCGCGGGCATCGGCCTCATCGTGCTGTTCCGGCACCAGGCCAGCCTGGGCGGGGTCAACATCCTCGCGCTGTACCTGCAGAAGAGCCGCGGATGGCGGGCCGGCTACGTGCAGCTCGTCGTGGACGTGCTCATCGTGCTCGCGGCCTTCGCCACCCTGCCGGTGCCAATGGTGCTGCTCTCGGTGGTGGGCGCGGTCATCCTCAACATGATCATCGCTATGAACCACCGCCCCGACCGCTACTTCGGCTAACCGCCCGTGCCCCGTTCCGCTGGTTGAGCGTGTCGACGCGCTGGTTGAGCGTGTCGAAACCGGGTGCCCGTTGCGCTGGTTGAGCGTGTCGAAATCAGGTGATCGTTCCGCTGGTCGAGTTTGTCGAAACCGGGTGACTGTTGCGCTAGTTGAGCGTGTCGAAACCAGGTGACGTGCGTCGAGAGATCGGCTCACGGGGTCTCGACAGGCTCGACCGCCGAGATGGCCGTGACCACACCCGACCGGCGAGGTGGCGGCGACCCCACGCTGGTTGAGCCTGTCGAAACCAGGTGACGTGCGTCGAGAGATCGGCTCGCGGGGTCTCGACGAGCTCGACCGACGAGGTGGCTTACTGAACCCTGGTGATTCCGGCATCCGCACCGACTAAACTTGACAGCCATGGATGCATCCATCGAGTCGCGGGTCGGCCGCGAAGTCGACGCCTGGCTGCGTTGGGTTCCCAAGTGGCAGCCCGGCACTCACCGGGCACGCTCCAGACTCTGCCAGCACTGCTTCGGCTCGCCCGTGCTGCGCGCAGCCGGCCTCGACACGGATGTGCCGCACGGAGTGCAGCATCCGCTCTCGATGCGCATCAAGGCCCTGATCGAGGACGAGGTTGACACCTACACCTCCCTGAACCTGCCGATGCTCAACCGCGAACTCGGGCTGATCGAACTGCGCAAGGAAGCGCAGGCGGCGTATCACCCGCTGGAGGGCCTCGGCCCGGAGTTTGACGGCGTCGACATCGACCCGCCCGCCGAACCGAACGAGCCCTACCTGTTCATGTTCGAGGACTTCGCGCCGCCGCCCAGCGCCGACGACCCGGAACTGTCCCCGCCGCCGCTGAGCGCCGAGGAGAAGGCGGCGCTGCGGGTGGAGATGCGGCTCGCCGACGACCACGCGCTGCTCGTGGGCAAGCAGGTGTGCGCCGCCCTCGTTGCGCACCGGCCCGAGCTGCAGCAGGCCATCGCACGGTTCGTTGAGCCGCAGGTGCAGGCGCTGCTGGCCGACCTGGGCAACACGCTCGATCCGCACGGCACCTAGAGGGAGCGGCTCGCGAGGTCTCGACAAGCTCGACCAGCGAGTGGGCAAGGTCGACCGGCGCCGTGGGCAAACTCGACCTGCGGCACGGTTAAGAGGAAAAAAGCGGATTATGGGGATGAGTCAGCCGATTTCGTCCTCGTAATCTCACTTTTTCCTCATAATCGTGCGCGGGCACAGGGTGGGCCCCTTGTGCACAGATGCACGGGTACGGGGGAGTTTGCACAGCCGACAACACCGGGCTCAACGAGCGGATGCCGGCGGGGACACTGGCCGCATGGACCTCGGCATCTGGCTCACCCAGCACGACGGCATCGCGCACTCCCACCAGGCCCTCCGAGCGGGCTTCACCCGCTTCGCGATCCGGCAAAGCGTTGCGAGAGGAGTGTGCGCCCGCATCCGGCGCGATTGGTTGGCGCTGCCGACGGCCCCGATCGACCTGCGAGCTGCGGCGGCACTCGGCGGGCGGGTGGCGTGCCTCAGCGTGGCCAGGCGACTCGAGCTGTGGCACCTCCCCGACGGGATGAACCACGTCAGCATGCCGAGGAATGGGACGGTTCCGGCATCCGACACCCTGCGGGTGCACTGGAGCGCCGGACCGGTGCCGATTGCTCGGTTCGCCCTCGTGGAACCGATCGAGGACGCCCTCGTGCACATTGCCCAGTGCCAGAGCTTCGAGAACGCTCTCGTCGTGTGGGACTCCGCCCTCAACAAGAACCTGGTGACCCAGCAGGCGCTCGCACGCTTGCCCCTGCGCGGCGCCGCGGCCCGCGCCGTGCGAGACGTCGCGTCGGGATTGTCTGATTCGGGTCTGGAGACGCTGCCGGTGGCACGGCTGGCGTTGGCCGGCATCCGGGTCAACCAGCAGGTGATGCTTGACGGCCACAAGGTGGATGGGCTCATCGGCGACCGGCTCGTGCTGCAGAGCGACGGCTTCAGCTTTCACTCCTCGGCCGAGCAGCGGCGGGCGGACATTGCGCACGATCGACGGCTGGCGCTGCTGGGCTACACGGTGTTGCGCTACGACTACCGGCAGATCTTGTTCGACTGGCCGCGGATCGAGCAGGAGATTCTCCGGGCCATGGCCCAAGGTCTGCACCTGTCGCCGGCGCAAAACAGGAGATAGTGAGATTAAGAGGATGCTTTCGCCGATTCCGTCCCAGTAATCTCACTTTGTCCCAGTAAACCTCCCATCGCACCTCCCAGTAAACCTCCCACCAAGGCCCCCCGGCCGGCACCCACACGAGGAGTAGCACCTGAAGTCGAACGCGCTTGACCCGCAACCCTGCCGGGGTTAGCATTGACGAGTGTGCGCTTTGTCGTGCGCTTCAGTTATGCCGCTTCGTTGTTCCAACATCGGGTTGCACTTCAGTCGCCCCGACACTCCACGCAAACAGGGTTTGCTCTCCGAGCGGCCCCCACGGCATACCCACCAGAACGATCGAACGCGAGTTCGTGATGTCCGGAGGGTCCAGATGAACTCGATGAGCACTGTGAAGTGCGATTCGAATGCTTTGACATCAGTCAGCTGTCACCGTGCAGCAAAAACAAGGAGTTATTAGTGCCCACCATTCAGCAGTTGGTGCGAAAGGGACGCAGCCCCAAGGTCACCAAGACCAAGGCTCCCGCCCTGAAGTCCAACCCCCAGCAGCGCGGCGTTTGCACGCGCGTGTACACGACCACCCCGAAGAAGCCGAACTCGGCTCTCCGCAAGGTTGCTCGCGTCAAGCTGTCCAACGGTACCGAGGTCACCGCCTACATCCCCGGTGAAGGCCACAACCTGCAGGAGCACTCGATGGTGCTCGTTCGCGGCGGTCGTGTTAAGGACCTCCCCGGTGTTCGTTACAAGATCGTTCGTGGCGCCCTGGACACCCAGGCAGTCAAGAACCGCAAGCAGGCTCGTAGCCGCTACGGCGCCAAGATGGAGAAGAAGTAATGCCTCGTAAAGGCCCAGCGCCCAAGCGTCCCGTTATCGCTGACCCGGTATACGGCGCCCCCATTGTTAGCCAGCTGGTCAACAAGATCCTCCTCGACGGCAAGAAGGGCCTCGCCGAGCGCATCGTTTACGATGCACTCGAAGGCGTTGTTGCCAAGAACGGTGCGGATGCTGTTGTCACGCTGAAGAAGGCCCTCGACAACGTGCGCCCGACCCTCGAGGTGCGTTCGCGCCGCGTCGGTGGTTCCACCTACCAGGTGCCCGTCGAAGTCAAGCCGCACCGCGCGAACACCCTCGCGCTGCGCTGGTTGACCAGCTACGCCAAGGCGCGTCGCGAGAAGACCATGACCGAGCGTCTCACCAACGAGATCCTCGACGCATCCAACGGCCTCGGTGCCGCAGTGAAGCGTCGTGAGGACACTCACAAGATGGCTGAAGCGAACAAGGCTTTCGCTCACTACCGCTGGTAGTAGTCCACCGTTGGTCGAGCCTGTCGAGACCCGAGTCTCGACTCGCCAGGTTTCGACAAGCTCGACCATCGAACGCCTGTTCAACCTCATCTTTCACAACACTTCCGGAGGACACCCGTGGCACTTGACGTGCTCACCGACCTGAGCAAGGTCCGCAACATCGGCATCATGGCCCACATTGATGCTGGCAAGACCACCACGACCGAGCGCATCCTGTTCTACACGGGTGTGAACCACAAGATCGGTGAGACGCACGATGGCGCCTCCACGATGGACTGGATGGCACAGGAGCAGGAACGTGGCATCACGATCACGTCCGCTGCAACGACGTGCTTCTGGGCCGGCAACCAGATCAACATCATCGACACCCCCGGCCACGTGGACTTCACCGTCGAGGTGGAGCGTTCGCTCCGCGTCCTCGATGGCGCTGTCGCAGTGTTCGACGGCAAGGAGGGCGTTGAGCCCCAGTCCGAGACCGTCTGGCGCCAGGCCGACAAGTACGACGTGCCCCGCATCTGCTTCGTCAACAAGATGGACAAGCTCGGCGCCGACTTCTACTACACCGTCGACACCATCATCAAGCGCCTCGGCGCGAAGCCGCTGGTCATCCAGCTGCCGATCGGTGAAGAGTCCAACTTCGAAGGTGTCGTCGACCTCGTCGAGATGCGTGCACTGACCTGGCGCGGCGACTCCAAGGGTGACGTCGAGATGGGCGCCAAGTACGCCATCGAAGAGATCCCCGCCGACCTCGTTGAGAAGGCTGCTGAGTACCGCAAGCTCCTCCTCGAGACCGTCGCCGAGACCGACGACGACCTCATGGAGAAGTACTTCTCCGGCGAAGACCTCACCGTCTCCGAGATCAAGCACGCCATCCGCAAGCTCACGGTCGCCAGCGAGATCTACCCGGTCCTCTGCGGTTCCGCGTTCAAGAACCGTGGTGTGCAGCCGATGCTGGATGCCGTTGTCGACTACCTGCCGACGCCGCTCGACGTTCCCGCCATTGAGGCGCACGACGCTCGCGACGAAGAAAAGGTTGTCATGCTGCACCCGAACGCTGACGAGCCCTTCGCGGCTCTGGCGTTCAAGGTTGCTGTGCACCCGTTCTTCGGTCGTCTCACCTACATCCGGGTGTACTCCGGCCGTATCGACTCCGGTGCCCAGATCATCAACTCCACCAAGGGCAAGAAGGAGCGCATCGGGAAGATCTTCCAGATGCACGCCAACAAGGAGAACCCGGTCGGTTTCGTTACCGCTGGTCACATCTACGCGGTCATCGGCCTCAAGGACACGACCACCGGCGACACCCTGTGCGACCCTGCCCAGCAGGTCGTACTCGAGTCGATGACGTTCCCTGACCCGGTTATCGAGGTTGCCATCGAGCCGAAGACCAAGCAGGACCAGGAAAAGCTGGGTCTCGCGATCCAGAAGCTGGCCGAAGAAGACCCCACTTTCCGTACCGAGCAGAACCAGGAAACTGGTCAGACGGTCATCAAGGGAATGGGCGAGCTTCACCTGGACATCCTCGTCGACCGCATGAAGCGTGAATTCAACGTTGAGGCGAACGTCGGCAAGCCCCAGGTTGCTTACCGCGAGACGATCAAGAAGGCCGTCGAGCGTCACGACTACACGCACAAGAAGCAGACCGGTGGATCCGGCCAGTTCGCGAAGATTCAGTTCGCGATCGAGCCGCTTGAAATCACTGCCGACCAGTCGTACGAGTTCGTGAACAAGGTCACCGGTGGACGTATCCCGCGTGAGTACATCCCTTCGGTAGACGCCGGAATCCAGGATGCCCTCAACGTGGGTGTGCTCGCCGGGTACCCGATGGTCGGCGTGCGCGCGTTGCTGCTTGATGGCGCCGCTCACGATGTCGACTCTTCGGAGATGGCGTTCAAGATTGCCGGTTCGATGGGCTTCAAGGAAGCCGTTCGTAAGGCAAACCCCGTTCTTCTCGAGCCGTTGATGGCCGTCGAGGTGCGCACCCCTGAGGAATACATGGGTGACGTCATCGGTGACCTCAACTCTCGTCGTGGCCAGATCCAGACCATGGAGGACGCACAGGGCGTGAAGGTTATTCGCGCTCACGTTCCGCTGTCGGAGATGTTCGGTTACATCGGCGACCTGAGGTCCAAGACCTCTGGCCGCGCGGTGTACTCGATGACTTTCGAGAGCTACCAGGAGGTCCCGAAGGCTGTTGCCGACGAGATCATCCAGAAGAACAAGGGCGAATAACCCACCGGCCTACGGGCCGAATCGCTTAGGCCTCCTGGCCCGAGTAACATAAGTACACAAATCCAGCAGTTCCACCGGGCGTAAACCAACGTCCGGTGGAGCCGAGAGTCCTGAGGAGGACCCACAGTGGCCAAGGCCAAGTTCGAGCGGACCAAGCCGCACGTAAACATCGGAACGATCGGTCACGTTGACCACGGAAAGACCACGCTGACTGCAGCGATCTCCAAGGTCCTTGCCGACACGTACCCGTCCAAGACCAACGTTCAGCGCGACTTCGCGTCGATCGACTCTGCTCCGGAAGAACGCCAGCGCGGTATCACGATCAACATCTCGCATGTTGAGTACGAGACCGAGAAGCGTCACTACGCACACGTCGACGCTCCCGGCCACGCTGACTACATCAAGAACATGATCACCGGTGCTGCTCAGATGGATGGCGCGATCCTCGTGGTTGCCGCTACTGACGGCCCGATGGCTCAGACCCGTGAGCACGTTCTTCTCGCCAAGCAGGTCGGCGTGCCGTCCCTGCTCGTCGCGCTGAACAAGTCCGACGCGGTCGACGACGAAGAGATCCTTGAGCTCGTTGAGCTCGAGGTTCGCGAACTGCTCTCCAGCCAGGGCTTCGATGGCGACAACGCCCCCGTCGTTCAGGTTTCCGCCCTCAAGGCGCTCGAGGGTGACCCCAAGTGGGTTGCAAAGATCCTCGAGCTCATGCAGGCAGTGGATGATTACTTCCCGGAGCCCGTCCGCGACAAGGACAAGCCCTTCCTGATGCCGATCGAGGACGTCTTCACGATCACCGGTCGTGGAACTGTCGTCACCGGCCGCGCCGAGCGTGGAACCCTCAAGATCAACTCCGAGGTCGAGGTTGTCGGCATCCGCCCGACCATCAAGACCACGGTCACTGGTATCGAGATGTTCCACAAGCAACTCGACGAGGCATGGGCCGGCGAGAACTGTGGTCTTCTTCTTCGTGGCACCAAGCGCGAAGACGTCGAGCGCGGCCAGGTTGTCGTCAAGCCGGGTTCGGTTACGCCGCACACCGACTTCGAGGGCACCGCGTACATCCTGTCAAAGGATGAGGGTGGGCGTCACAACCCGTTCTACGCGAACTACCGCCCGCAGTTCTACTTCCGCACCACCGACGTCACCGGCGTCATCACGCTGCCCGAGGGCACCGAGATGGTCATGCCCGGCGACACGGTTGAAATGACCGTCGCGCTGATCCAGCCGATCGCCATGGAAGAGGGCCTCGGCTTCGCTATCCGTGAAGGTGGCCGCACCGTCGGCGCCGGAACCGTCATCAAGGTTCTCAAGTAATTCAGTAGTACATCCGGCGGCTCGTTGATCGAGCTCGTCGAGAAACAACAGGGTCGGTCCTTCGGGACCGACCCTGTTGTCGTTAAACCCCGTCCCAGCGCTCGAGCGCGTCTCGGCGCTCGAGCTTGTCGCGACCTCGCGACCAGGTCTCTCTCGTGTGCCGGGATCTCGACAGGCTCGATCAGCGTGCGGGTCGCGCCGGTCCCGCCCGTCGCGCCGATCTCGGCGGTCGAGCCTGTCGAGACCCGGTCAGACAATTTCACCCCCAGCCTCCGCAGCACTAGCCGATGTGTCTACTATTTGGGTATGACGCTAGACAAAACGACAGACCGGCAGCGCTGATGGCCGACCTGCCCGCCCCCGAGTCGTCTCGGCCGGCCAAGCCCACCCTGGACTCGGTCGACCTGCACATCCTCCGGGAGCTGCGCGAGAACGGTCGCATCTCCATGGCCGCCCTGGCCGAGAAGATCAATCTCTCCCGCGCCAGCGCCTACAACCGCGTCGAACTGCTCACCCGCTCCGGCGTCATCACCGGGTTCAGTGCCCGCATCGATCCGCGCCTGGTGGGCCTAGATATCTGCGCCCTGGTGTTCGTCACCGTTCACCCGCAGATGTGGAAATCATTCCGGGACGCCCTGCAGAGCATGCCCGACGTGGAGTATTGCTCCATCACCACCGGCGAGCACGACGCCATGATGCTCATCCGCGCCGCCGACGTCAGCAGCGTGCACGAGTTCGTCACCGGGGTCGTCGCCATCCGCCCCGAGATCAAGGCAGTCGTGAGCGTCGTCGTGCTCGACGAGGTGATCCGCAAACCGTACCTTTTGCCCAGCGACATCCCACAGCGCCCGCAACAGGCCGAACGGCTCGGCATGACCCGCTGGACCCGACCCGCCGCCGAACGGGAATCACTCCCCAGACAGTAAGCCCCACCGCGGCCCCCGCCACGCGGCCGCCCCAATCGTCTAACGCGCCCCTGCCGGTCCACCCGCCCGAATGGACAGAACCGGCGCCTCCGCGGCCGGCACGCCAAGGTCGTCCAGCGGCCCCACGGAGCCCCGCACGCGCAGTCTAGGCTCGGGGCGTGATCTGGACCTTCGACTACCCGCTAAGCACCGAGCGGCTCCTCCTGCGCCCGCACACGCTCGACGACCTCGACGACCTCGTGCTCTTCCACGGCGACCCCGACGTCACCCGGTACATCCCCTGGCCCGTGCGCGACCGCGCCGCCACCCTCGCCGCGCTCACCGCCAAACTGCGGCAGACGGATGCCCGCACCGCCGGCGACTGGATCGTCCTGGCCATCGAAGAGGCCGGCGCCGTCATCGGCGAGATCCTGCTCAAGCGCACGTCCGACACCACGGCCGAGCTCGGCTACGTCCTTGCCGCCTCCGCGCAGGGACGTGGCGTCGCCACCGAGGCCGCCAGCCAGCTGCTGCAGGCCGCCGAACGACGCTTCGGGCTCTCCGCCGTCGAGGCCGTCGTCGAGGCGCCCAACGCCGCATCCGCCCGCGTGCTCACCCGCCTGGGCTTCACCCCCACCGACCCCACCCCCACCACAACCCCCACCACAACCCCCACCACAACCCCCACCCCCACCGACCCCACCCCCACCACAACCCCACCACAACCCCCACCACAACCCCCACCCCCACCGACCCCACCCCCACCACAACCCCCACCGTCCCCACCCCCACCTCAACCCCCACCGACCCCACCCACCCGCCCCTGCTGTCATTCCGACGGCTCAGCCCCGCCCCGAAAGAACCGGTTCCCATGCCTACACCCGCCGCCGATCGTCCCCTCCAGCTCGACGGACTCAGCTTCCACATGATCTCCTCCACCGCCAGCGACGTGAGCGCCGAGGCCCCCACCCGGTTCCTCTACCGTCAGGACGGCACGCTGGTCTGGGGTGACTACACCGGCGACACCGTCACCCAGGGTCGCATGGTGGGCCGGATCGTCGAGGATCGCATCGAGATCAGCTTCGCCCACGCCCTCGTCGCCGACGGGTCCGTCGTGATGGGTTCGGCCGTGAGCGTGGCCGAAGTGCGCGACGACGGCCTGGTCTACCTTGTGGAGGAATTCGAGAAGAACGGCCAAACCCACCAGAGTGTGTGCGTGCAGGTCGTGTAACACGCCCGAAACACGAGCATTCGTCTTATCGCCGCGCGCGCGTCGTCGGCTCTTGTAGACGTTCTGCCAATGAACGCCGGTGCCACCGGAGCAATGTCCGGGCACCGCCGGTTCCGTTGGACAGATCGTCGGGGGATGTGGCAATCTCATCTAAACCGTCCGCGGTTGCTTGTTGCGACACTTTGACCCGTTTCACTCCAGGAGGCACTTCGTGCGTACGTCCCCCCGCTACACCGGCATCGCGATCGGCGCCGTCGCGGCGCTCCTGCTGGCCGGCTGCTCCGGCGGTAACTCCGCGCAGAACACCGACGACGCCTCCGGCGGATCCGTCGTGATCGACGCCGCGTTCTCGATCGAGACCGCCGACCCCGGCAACACCTACGACCCCACCGGCAACATGGTCGCGAAGGCGCTCTACGAGACCCTCGTCGACTTCAAGGGATCCGACGTCACCACGCCCATCCCCGGGCTGGCCGACTGGACGCAGAACGACGCCGCCACCGAATTCACCTTCACCCTCGACGACGGCCGGGTGTTCTCCGACGGCAGCCCCATCACCGCCGACGACGTGGTGTTCTCCCTGCAGCGCATCCAGGGCATGGCCGACGCCAAGCCCGCCTTCCTCCTCGCCGGCGTGACCATCAAGAAGGTCGACGAGAAGACCATCACCTTCACCACCGAAACCCCGCTGCTGCAGCTGCCCGCGATCCTCGCGAACCCGGCGCTGGGCATCGTGAACTCCAAGGTTGTGGAGCAGAACGGCGGCGCCACCGACGGAACCGACACCGCGCAGGCCTTCCTCGACGGCGAGTCCGCCGGCTCCGGCCCCTTCGTGCTCGACTCGCTCGACCTCACCTCGCAGGTCGTGCTCACCCGCAACGCCGAGTACAACGGCGACGAAGAAGCCGCCTACGACCGCGTCGTGATCCGCAACGTCACCGAGAGCGCCACCCAGAAGATCAACCTCGAGGGCGGCGACACCATGGTCGCCATGGACCTCAACGGCGACCAGTCTCCAACCTCGCCGACAACCTCACCGTCGCGTCGGTGCCGTCCGCGCAGACGATCTTCCTCCTGGTCAACCAGAACGCCACCGTGGGCGGCGTCACCGCCAACCCCAAGTTCGCCGAGGCCGTGCGCTACGCGCTCGACTACGACGCCCTGCTCGAACTGGCCGGCACGGGTGCCTCCGAGGCCACCGGCGTGATCCCGCCGTCCTTCGCCGGCGCCCTGACCGACGGCGTCAAGCAGGACCTTGCCGCCTCGACCGCCGCCCTCACCGCCTCCGGCTACACCGGCGAGACCGTGCGCTTGCAGTACCCGAACGACTACCCGGTCGCGGCGTCGAGTTCACCCCGCTTGCCGAGCGTGTGCAGGCCCAGCTGAAGGATGCCGGCATCAACGTTGAACTGGCGCCCGCGCCGTTCACCACCGAGATCGACCCCTACGTGAACGGCACCGAAGCGTTCAGCATGTGGTTCTGGGGCCCGGACTACGCCGATACGGCCAACTTCCTGCCCTTCGCCCCCGGCCTCAAGGTCGGCCTCCGCGCCGGCTGGACCGCGGACGCGAACCCGGAGATCGCCGACCTCGCCACGCAGGCCGCCGCCGCGACCGACCCCGACACCCGTGAGGCGATCTTCACCGATTTCGCCACTGCGATGCAGAAGGACGGCCCGTTCGTTCCCCTGATCGTGCCCGGCTCGAACATCGCCACGGCCAAGACCGTCACCGGAGCCGTGTACAACGCGGTGTGGACGATGGACATCGCCGAGTTGAGCCCCACGAGCTGACCGCGTGACCCTGGACAAAACTGACGCCCGTCCGAGTCGGCGCAGCAGCAGGAAGGCGACCTCCCCCCTCGCCTCCTACCTGCTGCGCCGGCTCGGCACCTCGGTGTTATTGCTGCTCGGCGTGACCATTGTCACGTTCGCCCTCACCAACCTCGTGCCCGGTGATCCCATCACCGCAGCCCTCGGCGAGGGCGCCTCGAACAACCCCGCGACCGTCGCCGCATACGTGGAACGGTACGGGCTCGACCAGCCGCTGCCCGTGCAGTACCTCACCTACCTCGGCAACCTCCTACAGGGTGACCTGGGCCGCTCGCTCACCACCGGCCGGGCGGTCACCGCCGACCTGGCCGTCGCGGTGCCGGCCACGATCGAGATCGCGATCGGCGCCATCCTGGTCAGCCTGGTCGTGAGCGTGGCCCTCGGCACCCTGGCCGCCTACCGCCGCGGCCTCGTCACCGACCAGGTGGTGCGGGTCGTCTCGCTCATCGGGCTGAGCGTGCCGACGTTCTGGCTCGCTCTCGTGGCATTCAACCTGTTCTTCCTGCAGCTGGGCATCGCCCCCGGTTCCGGCCGGCTCTCCCCGCAGCTGAGCCCACCGCCCACCGTCACCGGGTTCTACACGCTCGACTTCCTGCTCAACGGCGACAGCGTGGGGTTCGTGGATGCGATGGCCCACCTGGCACTGCCGGTATTCGTGCTGTCCCTGTTCACCGTGGGTCTGCTCACCCGGTTCATCCGCACCTCGGTGCTCGAGGTGCTCGACCAGGACTATGTGCGCGCCGCCCGCGCCAAGGGCCTCAGCGGCACCCGCGTCGTGCTCGACTACGTGCTGCGCGGCGCCTCCCTGCCGATCCTCACCGTGGTGGGCATCGCATTCGGGTCGCTGCTCTCCGGAACCGTGCTCGTCGAGGCCGTCTTCGCCTGGCCGGGCCTGGGCACCTACGCCTACAACTCCGCCACCAGCCTGGACCTGCCCGGCGTCATGGGCGTGGGCCTGGTCGTAGGCGTCATCTACCTCCTGGTCAACTTCGTGGTGGACCTGCTGTACGGATTCCTCGACCCGAGAGTGAGGCTCGGATGATCAGCCGCCGACGCATCCCCATCCCACGCGCCTGGGTGAGCCCGCTCGCCATCATCGGCGTGGTCATCGCCGTCGCCTGGGTGCTCATCGCGGTCACCGCACCGCTCTGGATTCCCTACGCGCCCAACGCGCAGGTGCTGCCGCGCCTGCAGGCACCCGGCATCGACACCCTGATGGGCACCGACTCCGTCGGCCGGGACGTGTTCTCCCGGCTGATGAGCGGTGCGAGCGTCACCATCCCGCTCGCCCTGGCCCTGGTGGTCGTGTCGCTCACCATCGGCACCACCCTCGGCGCCGTCGCCGGGTACTTCGGCGGCTGGGTCGACGAGGTGCTGATGCGCCTCACCGACCTGGTCATGGCCTTCCCCACGGTGATCCTGGCCATGGTCATCGCCGCCTCCCTCGGCCCGTCGCTGTTCAACGCCGTGCTCGCCGCCATCGTGGTGTCGTGGCCCGCCTACGCCCGGGTGAGCCGCAGCCTGGTGCTCAGCCTCCGCCAGCAGAACTACGTCATCGCCGGCCGGCTGCTCGGCTTCAGCCCGGTGCGGTCGCTGCTCACCGACATCCTGCCCAACATCGCCGGCCCCGTCGTCGTGCTCGCGACCCTCGACGTGGGCACCGCCATCCTGCTGCTCAGCGGACTGTCATTCCTCGGCCTGGGCGCCCAACCGCCCACCGCCGAATGGGGCTCCATGATCTCCAGCGCCATCCAGAACTTCGACGCCTGGTGGATCGGCGTGTTCCCCGGCCTCGCCATCCTCACGGTGGTGCTCGCGTTCAACTTCATCGGCGACTCGCTGCGCGACATCCTCGACCCGGTCTCCGGCGGGGCGCGCGAAGCGGCCGCCGCCCTCCCGGTGACGCCCGGGCAGCCGGCCGCACGGGAGGCCGTCGTATGAGCGCGCCCGTGCTGCAGATCCGCGACCTCACCATCGCTTTCGGTCCCACCCCCGTGGTGCGCGGCGTCTCCCTCGACCTGCAGGCCGGCCGGGTGCAGGGCCTGGCCGGGGAGTCCGGTTCGGGCAAGACCGTCACGGCGATGTCGGTGCTCGGCCTGCTGCCTCGCACCGCGACCGTCTCCGGGTCGATCTGGCTCGGCGACCTCAACCTCGTCGGCCTCCGCCGCCGTGAGCTCAGCGCCGTGCGCGGACGCCGGGTGGCGATGGTCTTCCAAGACCCGTCGGCGAGCCTGCACCCGCAGCTCACCGTCGGTCACCAGCTCACCGACCATGTGCGCCGGCACCTCAAACTCAGCAAAGCCGCCGCGCGCAGCCACGCGGTCGAGCTGCTCACCCGGGTGCGGGTTCCCGACCCGGAGAATGCGCTGGGGCGCTACCCGCACCAGTTCTCCGGCGGCCAACGCCAGCGCATTGCCATCGCGATCGCGCTCGCCTGCGACCCCGAGGTGCTGCTGGCGGATGAGCCCACCACCGCGCTCGACGTCACCGTGCAGGCTGGCATCCTGCACCTGCTGCGCGACCTGGCCATCGAGCGCAACCTGGCCGTGCTGCTGGTCACCCACGACCTCGGTGTGATGAGCGCCATCGCCGATGACGTGGCGGTGATGCGCCACGGCCTCATCGTGGAGTCCGGCACCCGCGAGCAGATCTTCCTCGCGCCCACCCACGAGTACACCCGGGCCCTGCTGGCCGCGATGCCCGACTCGGCGCCCGCGGTGCGCGCCGCCGCCGGCACGGATGCGTCCGCCCTCGATTTCCCCGACGAAGAAGGCACCTCATGAGCGCACTGCTCACCATCGATGACCTCGTCGTCGAGTACCCCGGCCGCGTCACCGTGCGCGCCGTCGACGGCATCGAGCTGTCCATCATGCCCGGCGAGGTGCTCGCGCTCGTCGGCGAGAGCGGATGCGGCAAGTCCAGCACCGCCCGGGCGGTCGTGGGCATGGAACGGCCCCAGTCCGGCTCAGTGCGATACCGCGGTGACGCCGTTCCGCCGCTCGGCCTGCGCCGCCGGCCGCACCGGTTCACGGCCATGCAGATGGTCTTCCAAGACCCCAACTCCTCGCTCAACCCGCGCAAACGGGTCGGCGCGCAGATCAATGACGGCATCGCCGCGGCCGTGGCGCGTGGCGCCGCCGGGTCCACACCGGGGGAGTGGATCGAAGCGGTGGGCCTGAGCAGCAGCCTCCTCAACCGATTCCCGCACCAGTTCTCCGGCGGGCAGCGGCAACGCATCGCCATCGCCCGGGCGTTGGCCGCCCGGCCCGACCTCATCGTCGCCGACGAACCGATCTCCGCCCTGGACGCCTCCAGCCAGGCCGCCGTCGCCGGCCTGATGCGCCGGCTCTGCCTCGACGCCGGCGCGGGCATGCTGTTCATCTCGCACGACCTCTCGGTGGTGCGGGTGATCGCCGACCGCACCGCGGTGATGTACAAGGGCAAGATCGTGGAGTCCGGCCGCAGCGAAACCATCTGGTCCGACCCGATGCACCCGTACACACAGGCGCTGCTCTCGGCCATCCCGCACCCCGACGGCCGCGGCATCCTGCCCGCCGCCCCCGACCTCGAGGCCCCCGCCGCCTGGTCCACCCCGCTCCCGAACGCCCTCAACCGCCCCTAACCCCGCCCGCCTAACTCGACCTGCTCACCGCCCCCACACGTCGGTCAACCCCGTCGAGCCCCCGCAACCCAATCTGCGAGTCGCGCCCCCACGTCGGTCCAGCCTGTCGAGACCCCGCAACCCGACCTACTCGCCGCCCCCACACGCCGGTCGAGCTCGTCGAGACCCCGCACCCCGACCTGCGAGTCGCCCCCACACGCCGGCCGAGCTCGTCGAGACCCCGCAACCCACTCTGCTCGTCGCCCCCACACGTCGGTCGAGCTTGTCCAGACCCCGCAACCCGATCTACCCTCTATAAAACGCCCCAGATCGGAGACCCCATGAACCTCAACGACATCACCCGCAAGGCCCAGGACTTTCTCAAGACCGAAAAGGGCGAGTCCGTCTCCGACAAGGTCCTCGACGGCGCCGCCGACGTGGCCAACAAGGTCACCGGCAACAAGCACGCCGACAAGATCCAGAACGCCCGCGACAACGCCGACAAGCACCTGGGCAAAAACGACGGCGACGCCGGCCGCGGCACCCCCACTGCCGACCCCAAGTAACCGATGCCCCGGCGCCCCGCTACTGCAGCGTCGCCGCCAACGACGGCCACTCGCCGGTGCCGCTGTAGCGTTCCACCCGTTCCACGATCACCCGGTCGTAGTCTCCGGCCTGCTCCCACTCCTCCAGGTCGGTCATCGTCACATCGGCGAAGAAGTTCGACAGCTGCGTCGGCATCTGATGCAGCAAGAACGAGTCACCGATAAGCAGCGTCCGCCCCTGAATCAGCGGCTTCGTCGTCGACGTCGACGTGTAGTGGTACTGCGAGGTGCCGGCGGCGCCTTTGGTGGTCTCCAGCCGGGTGGTCACGCCGGGCCGCGCGAATGAGGCTGTCGACGCGTGGTCGATGTCGTCCACGCCCATCATCCGGTTCAGGTCACCGACGTACGCCACGGGCTTCCCCTTCACCGGGTTGGTGAGGTCGTCCAAGATCGCCGGCGGCGCCTGCCCGTCGGCGACGAGCCGGTTCATCAACGCGTGGCTGAGCGCCATCGAGCCGGATGCGCTCCAGTGCGTGTCATTCCACAGGTACGCGGGCGAGTCCGGGGTGTCCAATGCGGCCACATCGTCCCACAGGCCGATGAACGGCAGCCCGCCGTCGGCCTCCCAGGTCTCGAAGTGACTGCGCACGAAATCGCTGCAGCGCAGCAGATCCGGCGAGACGTCTAGCACCGGCCCTCTGCGCACGGAGGTCTTGTCCGGCGCCACCGTGAACAACACGTACTTGCCGGCCGCGGTCATGGCGGCCTGATCCTGCTCCAGGCCGCCCTTCACCGCTGCCAGCGACTCCTCGGTCTCCCGGCACGGGCGGGCGAGGTCCTCCACGAAGAATGGTTCCCGGTTGCTGCCGATCAGCACGGTCGACGTGGGGCTTCGCCCCAGACCGTGCACCGACAGGTCGCCCAGGCTCTCCGACACCGCCGCTTGCGCGCCCAACCGGTCCCGCAGGGCCGCGTCGATGCCCCGGTACGTGGATGTCTCGGCCAGCGCGTCCGCGGAGAGCACCGGGAACGCCATCGGCTCGCGGTTCTGCGCGCCGGCGGTGTTGCCGGGTACCAGCCAGATGGCCAGCAGCCCGACGCAGAACACGGCGATCAGGGCGGTCAGCGCCCAGCGCCGCCAGCCGCGCGGCTCGGTGCTGGCGTCGGGGGAGAGGTCGGTGTCGGTCACGGATGCGCCTTAGAACTGGAAGTACAAGAACGGACTGAAGTCGGAGTGCAGCACCATCGCCAGGGTGACCACGAGGGCCAGCGGCACGAGCACCAGCGCGGTCTTCCACCGGAACGCGGTCAGGGTGCCCGGTTCGGACTGGCCGAAGACGGTCTGGAAGCCGGTGCGTTTCGCCGGCATCACGAAGCTGAGCGCCCCCACCACGAGCGCACCGATCGTGAACGGGGTGAGCGTGGCGAACAGGCCCGGCGACATGAAATCCCACGGCCCGCCGAGCATCGCCTGCCAGATGTCCACGCTGGTGTGCAGCTCGAGTGCCCGGAACGGCACCCACGCGGCGATCACGAACAGGAGGGTCAGCAAACGCCGCAGCACGACGAAGGACCGCACCTTGCGCAGCCCGGTCACCCGCTCAAACAGCAACGCCAGCGAGTGCAGGCCGCCCCAGATCAGGAACCCGGCCAGGGCGCCGTGCCAGAGCGAGGTCAGCAGGAAGACCAGCAGCAGCGCGCCATACTCCACCCAGACGCCGCGGCGGTTGCCGCCGAGGGGGATGTAGACGTAGTCGCGGAACCAGGTGGTGAGGGTGATGTGCCAGCGGCGCCAGAAGTCGGTGATGTTGCCCGCCGTGTACGGCGACCGGAAGTTCTCCGGAAACCGGAACCCGAACATCTGCGCCAGCCCGATGGCCATGTCGGAGTACCCACTGAAGTCGAAGTAGATCTGCAGCGCGTAGGCCACGGCGCCCAGCCATGCCCCGGTGCCCGACATCAGGGTGGGGTTCGCCGCGTTGTCGAACATCGCGTTGGCCACCACACCGCAGTTGTCGGCGATGAGCACCTTTTTCGACAGACCCCAGGTGAACCGGGTGATGCCGTAGCCCATCTGCTGCGCGGTGATCCGGCGCACCGCCGTGATCTGCGCGCCGATCTCGGAGTACCGCACGATGGGGCCGGCGATCTGGTGCGGGAACACGAACAGGTAGAGCAGGTACGACGGGAACGACGTCGTTAGCGGCCGCCCGGCCCGGGCAGAGTCGATGACGAACGAGAGGGCGTGGAAGGTGAAGAAGGAGATGCCGAGGGGGAGCGCCCAGGTGTTCGCCCCCAGGGTTGTCAGCGCGGAGGAGACCCGCGGGATCTCCAGCGTCGCCACCTGCGGGAGGTACTTGAACGCCACCAATGGCACCAGGATGATCAGCAGTGTGACGAAGGACGGAATGCTGATCTTGCGGATCTCCCCGCCAGGCGCCGCATCCCGGCGCTGCCGCCGCAGAATGAGCCAGGCGATGTACGCGCCGCCGAAGCTGGACAGGCTCACGAACAGAATCGCCAGAATCGCGCTGCCGGCACCCCACAGATAGAACAGGATGCTCGCGGCCAGCAACCAGGTGTTCCGCCACCGTGACGTCACGGGAATGGCGTGGTACACCAACAGCGTGATCGGTAGAAACAGGAACAGGAAGGTGGGGCTCGAGAAGACCACGAAGAACAGACCGCCAAATAGGATCACGGCTTCGGGGCAACACACGCTGCCAGCCGGAGTGCAACTCACTCTCGAGGCAATGGACCTGCCCCGGGCTCAGCCTAAAGGGGAAGTCGTCGCCGTCGCCGAGCGACGCGGCTAGATTCTTGCCCCCATTCGGGGCGAGCATTTTGCGTCATCGCGCGCATAGGCTCCGGCAGTGGACTCCGCGCTACTGGTGATTGTGCGGCTGTCTACCTCTGGCAGGTGCGGAGTATGAATGGCGTGTGGCCTAGGCTGGAACGGCCGGGGCTCACAGGGGGAGCGATCAGCTGGTGCACGGAAATTCGGGTGCCACCGCAATAACCTCTGGGGGGACGCACCGCGAATGACTTCAACACAGCCAGCCAAACGCCGACGGTCGGGATTGCCTCCACTAAGAACTCGAACGTGGTGGATCGTAGGCGTTGGGGGCGCGCTCGCGCTCTCCCTGACTGGCCTTCTGGTTTTCGGTCCCTGGCTGCATGGTGAACCTAGCGCGCCAGCCGATGCAGCGGAGCCGGCGGAGCCTGCAGTGGAACCGGTCTTGCCGGACGCTCCGACAGCGACGGTGCTGGCCGCTTTCTCAGACTGGAGCGAGTCGGGAACGGATGACCTAGGCGCTAAGTTCCTTGCCGAGGCAGGGGTCGCGGACAATGGCGGAGTCTCACTTCGGGTAGAGAGTGCCACTCCCTCGGATAACCCCGTCCATCGGTCACTCACCCAAACGATTGCGGTGCAGCCAGAGACCGAATATGACCTGAGCGCACAAATAAGATCTGTCGAGTATGGCGACGATACCCTGGCTCCGGCTGCAGACGTCTCGATCCAGATGGGCGGTCAAACCGTGGCTCAGCTAGAGCCGACGCCAGGGGAATGGTCAACGACGAAATGGGCCTACAAGACGGGCCCGGGCGAGACGACCGTGCTGCTTGAACTTCTGGTCGCCGGTCCCACCGACGCGCTTCAAATCGACGAACTCTCGATGACGTCGGCAACGGTAGCTGACAATGCCGTGCTCAACAGTTCATTCGAAACTTACGAGGCGCCCACGCAGATCGCGAATGAGTCATTGATTCTTGAGAGCGAGAAAGCAGCTCTCAGTGTCGCTTGGCGGACCGATCAAATCGCATGGACCGTCACGAAACCGTCTGGAGAAGTTGCTGCCGAGGGCGAAGTCTCCACTAGCAATGGGCTCGGCGTTGTCGATCTGAAGAGTCTTGCTCAGGGATACTATTTGGTCGCGTTGGCCAGTGTGCAGAATCCTGGCGACATGATCAATACAACCATCGCTGTTCTTGATCCCACCGAAGTTTCCTTTGATGACCGTTTCGGGATCGGCGTTCACTTTAGCCACCAGGTCCGGGACACGGCCCCACAGGTCGCGCGTCAAATCGGCTTTGGAAACATGCGCACAGACGCGACGTGGTCGTACGTTGAGAAGTCTCGAGGCGAGTACACCTTCCGAGCTGACGAGACTGCTGAGATGAATGCCTACGCCAGCGAAGGCATGGCGATCCTCCCTATCAGCGATTACGGCAACGACCTGTACGACGGAGGGCGCACGCCCAGCAGCCCCGAGGCGATCGAGGCGTTTGCCAAGTACACCGACGCCATGGTTACCCACCTCAATGCCCCTTCGGTTGAGATCTACAACGAGTTCAATAATCCTCCGATGAATACCAGTGCCTGCGGCTCTAACGCCACGTGCTATTTGCCTCTGCTGGAAGCAAGCTACAACAAGGTGAAGGCGACGAACCCCGGGGTAAACGTTGTGGGGCCGTCGATCGCACACAACGACGACGCCTGGCTGACCGAGCTGTACCAAGCGGGCGGCTTGAAGTACCTCGATGCGGTGAGTTTTCATCCGTACGACTATGGCTATTCCGGAGACCCGGAATTCCTCGTGGATAGCTTGCAACAGGCCGAGAACCGCATTAAGGAATACAACGGCGGGGTCGAAAAGCCAATCTGGCTGACCGAACTTGGTTGGTCAACCGCATCGCTTGGCGAAGACGCGCAGGCGAAGTTCCTGGTGAGGGCGGAAACCATCGCGCTGGCAAACAACGTTGAGAAGTACTTCTGGTACGACTTGGTGAACGACCAAACCAACCCGACGGACCATGAAGGAAACTTCGGGTTGGTGAAGCAGGCCACCGACGCAGTACCCGCCCTTCCCCCGAAACCTGCCGGGATGGCTCAGGCCCTTCTCATCAGGAAAGTTGCCGGCAAGGATTTCACGGTTCGTGATGAGGTAGGCGCATCCACGTACTCATACGCCTTCGGCGAGGGTAAGGACGCAAGCCGAGTGGCGTGGTCTCCAACTCCCGCCTCCGTCTCGTACAAGACGACAGGGGCTCTCACACTGACCTCCCTGAGCGGAGACGTCACAGTCGTCCAGTCCGTGGACGGGATGGTGAACATCCAGCTCACAGACGTGCCGATCTTCATTGAGGGAGCAGTGACGGCGGTTTCTGCAGTCACGCCGTAGCGCCCCTAAGCGGACAATCATACGAGGCCGGCGGTTGTCGGCAGGTTCCTGTCTGCCGATATCGTTAGTCAGCACTGCGCCGAGCCGGCTCAGCCAGGTTCGGGGCTACCCCCAATAGGAGATGTTTCATGAGCGGCGTCATCGTGCACGAGTGGCTCGCGACCAATGGCGGGTCAGAGAACGTAGTCGAAGTCCTTGCTTCGATATACCCTGACGCGCCTATTGTCTCTCTCTGGGAAGACCTCCCTTCGCGCTTTCGAAGTGGACGAGTTACAGAAACTTGGTTGTCGAAGACCCCTTTGCGGCACCACAAGGCGCTGGCATTGCCCCTTATGCCTCTTGTGTGGAGGGATCTACCCAGAACTGAGGCGGACTGGGTCTTGTGCAGTAGTCACCTTTTTGCGCACCATGCTAGGTTCCGCAAACAGGCTGAAGGAATGCGGAAGTTCGTCTATGTACATACGCCGGCTCGATACATTTGGACTCCCGAGCTGGATGGGCGAGGCAACGGCATCGTGGCCCGAGCCCTTTCGAGGCCGCTAAAGGCCTTAGATCGAGGTCGTGCGCAGGAAGCGACGAGCATTGCCGCGAACAGCATGTTTATTCAGAAACGAATATCCGAGGCCTGGGGTCGGGATAGCACGGTCATTTATCCACCCGTGAATGTAGCTGATTTTGCGGCCGACCCATCCGAGCTGCTCACCGACGCAGAGCATGAAGTGTTAAAGGCACTGCCCACCACGTTCATCCTGGGTGCTTCGAGATTCGTTCCGTACAAACGCCTCGAGGACGCGATTGCGGCAGGCTGGGCGGCAGATCTTCCAGTGGTCTTGGCGGGAGCCGGACCGGACGAGCAGAGACTCCGAGCCGTCGCAGGTCGGCGCCCTGGCACGGTGACGTTCGTAGCTCGACCGTCCTCGGCGATGCTCAACGAACTCTTCAGGCGGGCGCTCGTCTATGTTTTTCCCCCAGTCGAAGATTTTGGCATTATGCCCGTGGAAGTCATGGCAACCGGCACGCCAGTTGTCGCGAATGCAATCGGGGGAGCCGCCGAGAGCGTGCTCCACGGCGTCACTGGTGCTCTGGTTCAGTCCTTCGACAGCACCTCGCTTAAGGAGGCAGTCGAGATCGCAGCAAGTGCCAAGGTGCAGGACTGTATCGAGCGGGCGTGGCAATTCGACGTTGGTGTTTTCGAGGATCGTATTCGGGAGTGGGTAGGCGAATGATTGTCGTGGACACCAGATGGTCCGGCAGAAACGGAATTGGACGGTACGCCAAGGAAGTGACCGAAAGGTTGGCGCTCGATTGGCAAGAGATCGAGCAGTCGGGCAGCCCGTCATCCCCACTTGATTTCGTCACTAAGTCGCTCAAGGTCGAAGGCGATAAGCCCAGGGCGGTCTACTCCCCGGGCTATAACGGGTTTCTAAGACACGTTCCGCAGACAATCACCCTCCATGATCTGATCCATCTCGAGGGCCCAGGATCGGCGAAGTACCGCCCCTACTATGATTTCTTCTTGAAGCCCCTGATTAAGAAGAACGGGCACGTGCTGACAGTCTCTGAAACGTCTAAGCGCCACCTGGAGAACTGGATCGACGATTCCGACGTCAGGGTTGTGAACGCAGGAAATGGAAGCTCAGCAGCATTTGCCCATGCGGGCGAAGCCTTTGAATCATTGCGGCCATATTTTCTTTACGTAGGCAACCTCAAGAGCCACAAGAACGTTGAGACCGTCGTGGCGGCGATCGCTCAGATGGGCGAGTTCGATTTCTACGTGGTGACTTCAGAGAAGAACGCCCTTGAGGCGCTCTCAGAGAAGTACGGCGTGACGGACCGCGTCAGACTCTTTTCGAACATTGACGACACGCGCCTGGCGCAGCTGTACAGGGGAGCCCGGGCCACTGTCCAGCCATCCCTGCTTGAGGGATTCGGCCTGCCAGCACTAGAGGCAGCGCTGTGCGGCTCTCCTGTGGTGTTCTTCGACGGTTGCGAAAGTGTTAAGGAGATATGCGCAGGAGGAGGACGCGCAGTATCCGATTCTGCAGATGTTCGCCAGTGGGTGGAAGTAATGTCAGACATCTCGGAGGGGGAGCGTTTCCCCACGAATGTGGTGTCGGCTGACCGATATTCGTGGAACAGCGTTGCGCGTTCGGTCTCGAGCCTCCTGATTGAACGACATTCGACGAATTAGGGGTCCGTCTCATCGAAGAACCGACAGTTGCCCGCGGCTGGTTACCTCCGAGCTCTCCGGCGGGGAGTTCGTTTGGGAGGCTTCGCGATCTGTCGTCGTGCGCGCGAGCTAATAGCTTGTCAGAGCGGTGGGCCGTCGGCAGTGGGCTGACGCTCCCAAGTCGCATTATCGCGCATTTGAATCTCGACAACTTGCTTGAGCCCTCGTTTAGGGGCTCGTCAGGGCAGCGAGCTGTGCGGAATGCTCGGATGGAGGTCTGCCGTAGGACTCGCCTCGTCAGCAGCGGGCGAACCCAAATTTGTCAAGACGATAGGCTACGAGTCAGACACGTTTCCCAGGGGGGTCGGCTTCGAATGAGCAGGACCGTCATCGGCAGCATTAGGAGTGGCCGCCAAGCCGTTCGTTCGTGGGGGACGAAAGCTCAGACGACCTTGTCGCCCTGGCTCCAGCGCCGGTGGTCGCAAGTCGCCCGAGTGAATCAGGGCAATCATTTAGCACGCAAAGTGAACTCCTCTTGCGAGCTACTAGTGCACGACCGAACACGGGGAATTCCTTCATGACCATACTCATTACCGGGGGCGCTGGCTTCATCGGAACTAGGCTACTTGCAGAGCTCGAATCAGGGTCCGATGTGGTGATTCTCGATAGCCTTCACCCGCAGGTTCACGGCGAAGCCGCTGTTGAGCCGCACTTCGACGGTCGCGTGCGTTTCATCCGCGGAGACGTCACTGATCCGATCATGTGGGATGAACTTCTGAAGTCCGTTGCGCCTAGCACCATCGTTCATTTGGCTGCTGAGACAGGAACTGGTCAGTCTCTTCTTCAGGCATCGCGCCACACCTATGTCAACGTTCACGGGACGGCCGTCATGCTTGACGCGTTGGCCCGCAACAATGTCCTTCCTCGGTCGATCATTCTGACATCGTCGCGCGCAGTGTATGGAGAGGGTGCTTGGGAATCCGCCGAGACTGGAGACCGTTTCTATGGCCAACCGAGAACGGCCCAGCAGCTTGAAGGCGCGCAATGGTCCCCTCTAGGCCCGGAGGGACAGACCGGAGAGCCGATTCCTCACGAGGCGTTGTCTGTTGAGGCGCGACCTTCGAACATCTACGCCGCGACGAAGCTAGCCCAGGAGAACATTTTGATTTCCTGGTGTGCTTCCATGTCCGTCTCCTTGTCAATTCTCCGACTGCAGAATGTATACGGCGCAGGACAGGCACTGCGAAACCCTACACGGGAGTGTTGACTGCATTTGCGCGGCAGGCGCTGTCCGGCGAGGCAATTGACGTCTACGAAGGCGGAGGAATAGTCCGTGACTTTGTCCACGTCAGTGACGTTGTCTCTGCGCTGCACAGCGCAATCGATCGGCCGGTCGAAGGCGCGTACAGAATCGTGGACATCGGTTCGGGTGCTTCAGATACGCTCGCGCATTTCGCGACCGTGCTTACCGAAGTAGCTCAATCCCCCGAAATTAAGTTGAGCCACAACTACCGGCTAGGAGATGTGCGCGCCGCATTCGCGAGCAATTCGGCAGCTGAACGAGAGCTCGGGTATGACCCGAAAGTGAAGTTCAAAGACGGCGCCAGCGAACTTCTCAACTGGGCTAGATCGGAAATTTCACGTGGAAACTAGAGCTCCTAAGGTCGGCGTTGTCACAGTCACCTACAACAGCGAAACCGTGCTCCCGGACTTTCTCGATAGCCTCGCGCAGCAGGTGGGCGTAGAGCTCCGCCTTTACGCAGTCGACAACGATTCGCATGATGCTTCAGTTTCGATGCTTCGTGCTGAATCTCGATTGGGATTCGTGGCCATCGTTCCTAACGACTCAAACGTCGGTGTTGCCGTCGGTAACAACCAAGGAATCGAACTCGCGCTGCAGGATGGTTGTGACTGGGTCTTGCTTCTGAACAATGACACTGTGCTGCCGGCAAACACTCTAGAGACTCTGGTGCAGGTGGCGGAAGATAACGGTTTGAAGCTGCTGTCTCCGGCAATCGAAGCGACGGAGCCGACAGGAACCATTTGGTATGGGGGCGGTAAGTTCGTGCCGCTACAAGGGTTCCGGACCCTGCATGGGACAGCTGGGCAGCCTGTGTCACAGTTCCCAAAGGAATTGGTGAAAACGGGTTACGCTTCCACCTGCTGCCTTCTGGTGCACCCTGCTGTCTTCAAGTCCGTCGGCCTCATGGACCCTGTGTATTTTGTCTATTTCGACGACGTGGACTTCGCAGTCCGGAGCGTTGCCCAGGGTTTCGAATACTGGGTCACTCCCGAGGTCACCATCATTCACAAAGCCAGCAGTCTGACCGGGGGAAAGAGCTCGCCCTTCACCGTGAAGTGGGTGTCCCGAAACTGGCCCCTGATAGCGATCCGTCACCTCAGCGTCGCATCCAAATTCGTTGCTCTGGCCTATATTCAAGTTTGGATGTTTGCTCGCCTGGCACTCCGTCGAGACAGTGTCAACGTCTTCCGCGTAAGGCAGAGCGGTTTCCGCGAAGCGCTCCGAGTGGCATCAGCAGTACCACCGCCTCGTCTCTCCTACGAGGCGACGAACGGGCAAACGTCGGGGTCACGGTTGGGGGAGGGTGACGTCAGGGATGGAAGCGCTGCAGAAGCTTAGGCAAAGAAATGTAGTTGGACTTTTCAACAAGCTAGGTCACCTGTACTGGTCGCTGAAGTCAAGACTCTATTTTGCTCCTCAGTTTGGAGCCTTCGGCCGCGGTTCGATCATCAAGAAGCCGATGCTTATTGCTAACCCAGGCGGTATCCGCATTGGGGCACGTTGCAGTATCCGTGACGGAGCTCGGCTTGAGATCGTCGACCGTCCGGGACTGCCGATGGGCTCACTGATTCTCGGGAATGACGTCAACATCGAACAGAATGTGCACATTGCGGCTTGTAGTTCCATCGAAATTGCTGATTTAGTGTGCATTGCGGCAGGTGCAGCCATTGTTGACACCACTCATCCCGTCGGCTTCCCGGATGATGGCAATAGGGCAACACAGATCAATATGGATGCCTCGCACGTACGGATTGGTCGCCGAGTGTTCATCGGCGTGAACGCGGTCATCTTGCCGAATGTGACCATCGGGGAGAACAGTATCATTGGCGCTGGATCTGTGGTCACGGGGGACATCCCGGCGAACTCAATCGCTGTTGGAGCCCCCGCTCGAGTGGTTCGCACCCTGCCCGTTGATCGACCAAACACTCCGGTCGGTTGAGGTGGTGCGGGAGATACCGGTGAGTGAGGACCCCACCGGCCGTGTTCTGTTGTTGGTGAAAAACGCGCTCGCCAACATAGTTCGAGCGTTCTCATCCAGTGCAGTCACCGTTCTCCTTCCGCTCTGTCTGATCGTTGTGCTTGGGCACAGCGAGTATTCCGTGTGGGCGCTTATCTTTAGCCTCGGGGCGTTTGTCGTATATTTCGACTTGGGTGTTCCCACGACGGTTCAAGCAATGGTTGGCAGAGCCATCAGTAGCGATGACCAACAAGCCGCCATCCGAGTCACTAAGTCTGGTTTGAAAACCAGCGGCTTGGTATCTGCAATTTGCTTTGCAGCCGCTATCGGCGGCGCTTTGGCTTTCAGCCGGATCTTTCCAGATGTGCCGAGTCGGTTCGAATTGGATGCCACCGTCGCTCTAGTTGTGCTCGTAATCGGGCAGACCAGCAGCCTCATGGGCAACACAGTCTCGGCCTATTTCGCTGGACAGCAGAGAAGCTTCGTCCCCGCATTGATTCTTGCTCCGGCTCGAGTCCTTTCTCTCATTGTGGCTCTAGGCGCTGCCATAGTGTCGGGTGAACTGGTGGTAACCGCAGTGGGATATGCGGCGCCGCTTGTCATCGGGACCATCGTGTTGTTTGCTCGTTTCCGAATGGAGGCGCTTAGAGCCGGCGTTGGGGAGAGCGAGCAGACAGTCAAGAACTATGGTGTTGTCGCGCTTATGCGCTACTCAGGGCCATTGGCCATCTGGGGACTGTGCATGCTCGTTACGAGCGGCGCCGGCGTCATCATGGTGGCCAGGTTCGACTACTCAGCGGTAGTACCTTTCTCAATCGCGGCGCTTATGGTTTCCGCGGTTGCTGGGCTGGAAAGTTCAATCACTGCTCCCTTGCTCCCAGAGCTGGCAAGAGTCCATGACCGGCACGGGATTGACCGTGTGTCAGTGCTCACCAAATCGCTAAGCCAACTTAACGGCGTCTTCTTGTTCGCTGTCGTTGCTGGTCTTCTCATGATTTCACCGACGGTGTTGCCGCTTCTGGCTAAGAAAGCGGATGGCGACCTGATTGAGTATTGGCCGATCTTGGCGATCCTGCTGGTGGGTAACGCAATCCATCTAGCCGGAACACCGTTGAGCCTGGCGTTGATTGCGACAAAGACGCATACCAGAGCTGTTCTGCCCCCTGTGGTGGAGGCTGTCATCAGCCTTGTCCTAAGCCTGTGGCTGGGCATGCAACTGGGTGCGATTGGCGTGGCTCTGGGTATCTTCATCGCTGGAGTCGTCGGACTATGTCTATCTTTCACATGGTCGGTGAAGCTTTCCAGGGTTCTCAAACTCCCAGCATGGGAGATGCTATCTGTCTCCGCTATCCGCCCCATCATCTTGATCCTGCCGGTCCCGGTCGTCACTACAATCGTGATCCTCCAAGGCGGACAAGGGACATGGTGGGGGTTACTAGTAGGTGTAGTCACCTTACTGGGCTGCTACTTGTTGCTATGGTTTGTCGCCTTGCCTGAAGAATCGCGACGTCAGACTGTACTCAAAGTCCGTCAGAGAATTTCCAAGCGTTGAACGCCTGGTTGTCCGCCGCTATTGGGGATCTGCGCGAAAGCTGCATAGCTTCGCACGGTTGGGCGAGAAACAGGTGAGGGGGAACAGGATGTCCATGTCAAGACGCGTCTCGAGCGAGCCGATTGCCACAGAACAGACGGTGGTAGAGAAGGCGGTTGGGCTGCGCAGAGCGACGCTGACAGTGGCGGTCGTGCTCTGCTATATCGGTCTATTCACAGTCTCCTGGGATCGCCTCGGCAACCTGTCCGTCGGCGCTTTCAACGTCAAAATTAGCGTCGTCGCGTTCGGACTTTCATTGGTTCTCGCGGCTATCGCAACGCTCTCCGGTCGTAAGTTCTATCCGCCCAAGTCGATCCTTGCCCTCATGTCTGGGATCGTCTTGGTCATGATCGTTTCCAGCGCATTTTCGCTGGACGTGCGGGCGGCAGTCCTAAGCACTCTCACAGTGATCGCCGGAGCCATGGTGCCTGCACTTGCTGTCTATGCCGCTGCATCTCTGGGCCGATTCGAACACTTGCTCAAGTGGTTTGTTTGGGGCGCATTGTTTGCCTGCTTATTCGGGCTCTACCAGCTGGTCGCTTTCTACTTGGACCTTCCCCAATTTATCGAATATGAGGGACAGAGCGGCGGTCTCGGACGGATCGCATCGTTCAGCTACGAGCCCGCCTACCTGGGCTACTTCCTGGTGTTGGCGCTTGCAGCCGCGTGCGTGCGTGTATACCTGACGGGAGGCACCTGGGCTAGGTATGCGCACCTACTGCTCATCGTGGCGACACTGGTGCTTCTCAACAGCCGCGCCGTCTTTCTCACCATACCTCTCCTCCTTGTACTCAGCTGGCCTGTCCTCAGGCGATTCATCTCGACGAAGCAAGTCCTCATTTGTGCCTCATCCGCTTTGGGGTTGTTCATAGTGGTTTGCTTCGCGATCCCCGCAATACCCACGACGCTCTGGAACCAGTTCCTGAGTATCTTCAATCCGAACGAGGTAACTTCCAACGCGCCTCGGCTCCAGATATACGGGGCCGCAGTCGACATCGCCCGGGACCATCCATGGTTTGGGGTCGGCCCTTCAAACTTTGGGTTGTACATCCAGGGTCTGCAGTACCAGCAGTACGACGGAGTCTCGTTGAACAAGATGGTCACCAACAACATATGGTTGCAGGCCATGATGGACGGAGGGGTGTTCTTGCTGCTCATCCAACTTGCCCTTGCAATCTATGTGATCGTCAAGGTTTATTTCTCAGGCAATAATTCCGCACGGCTCTTGGCCTCAGGTTGGCTGTCCGTTGTTGTCGTAGGAGGCATGGTTGTGTCCAACTTCTATGACGCCAAGCTGTGGGTGTTCTTGGCACTCGCCCTTGTCGCGGTGCGCATCGGAGCCGAACGACCAACACAGTCGCTTGGAGCCCCAACCAGGGATGATCCTGCACTGCCGTAGCATGTCCTCTGAGGCCCGAAGCCAGGGTCAATGCCGGCCACCATCCGGCTTGTAGGCGGCCGACTGATTTCATACGCCACAGAGCTCTGCCTCTGGCGTCTATAGCAAATGGCGCAGATTACCCACTGCGAACTAGAAGACACTCACTTATTGGGGGAACATGTCTGGATTTGCACCACATGCCGGTATTCCGCGGAAGAGCCGAGTTCGCGAATGGCTCTCGGTTCTTGCGCTTCTCGCATATATCTCTGTCGTTCTACTCGCGACGCTCTCGCCGACACCGCTCGATCAGGGTTACCAGGGTTCGATCGACAAAGTCTTGACTGTTCTGCACCGCAACGGTGTTCCCGAGTGGTTCGGCTACAACAAGCTTGAGTTCTCCGCCAACATTTTTATGTTCATACCCCTCGGGTTCCTAATCACTTTGTTGCTTCCGCTCAAGATCTGGTGGCTTTCGATTGTCTTCTGCCCGGCGCTCTCCGGCGCGATTGAATTGTCCCAAGGAGCGTTTCTATCGGCGCGTTTTGCGAGCTGGGGTGACGTCGCATCAAATTCGATCGGAGCCTTGATCGGCATCATCGTTGCCGTGTGTCTGAGACAACTCGTTTATCAGCGCGACGAGAAGCTCGTAGAGCGGGCGCTGTGGGAGCGAGGCGCCGTAGCCACACGAACGGGGCTTCCTTCTTGAGCTGCTGAGCAGGCACTTTCGAACTGGGTCAGAGTCCAGAAGTTGCGTTATATGAGGCCGTAGTCGAGGCAGATGACGCTCGCAGCCGGCGCAATTTGCGTGCCGTTGTCTGTGGGAGTCAGCATGATGGCACCCGCAGATTCGCTCAGCGAAGATCGCGGAAGTTCCGTCTGCGATTCGCTCAACCAATTGGGACCGCCCAGTTCCGACGCTCCTGCTAGACGACTACTCACCGGCTCTGAGCAGGTGACGGCGCTCACTGAAATTCCTCAGTTCTGTTAACTGAAATTCCCCACTCCGGGTCGCTTCCGCGCATAGAAGCGGGCCTCCCTCGATGCTGATGGTCTTCGACCACACACCAGCTCGAGAGAGGCCCTACTCCTATGCTTTCAGAGGAGGACGACGTGGACATCCACGCGCTCAAACGACAAGGGATGACGATCAGTGAGATCGCCCGCCGCACCGACCATGACCGCAAAACCATCCGCGCCTATCTCGCCGGCGACCGCAGCCCGGGAGTCCGCAGACGCGCCGAGCCCGACCCATTTGATCAGTTCGTCGACTATGTCACCGCAAGACTGACGGAGGACCCCCACCTCTGGGGAATCACTCTGCATGACGAGTTGATCCCGCTGGGCTGAGTATTTGCGTTCCTGAGCGCCACCGATATTGCGGTTGAGCGCCACTTGGTTGCTGTCGGGGTCGCGTCTTTGAGCTCCACTGAATATGCGGGTTGAGCGCCACTGTTCGTAGGCTCCTTCTGCCGTGTGCTCTATCACGCGGCAGAAGGAGTAATCACAGATGGTACGGAAGATCAAAGCGAAGATGGTGCTCAGGCTGCGCAGCGAAGGGCTTTCGGGGCGGCAGATCGCCGCGCAGGGATTGTCCCGGCATAGTGTGGCGGCGGTGCTCGAGGCCGCGGATCGGAAAAGGTGACCTGGGATGACGTCGCCGGCCTGGACGACGCCGCGGTGTATGCGCGGTTGTTTCCCGACCGGGGTGCGCATGAAAGCGTGCATACGCAGCCCGACTGGACTCACGTGCATCGCGAGCTCGCCCGGGTCGGCGTGACGCTGAAGCTGTTGCATGGCGAATACGTGGATCGGTGCCGAGCCGCAGCCGAGACGGCGATGGGATATGACCGGTTTTGCAAGAACTACCAGCAGCATGTCCTCGTCATCGGCGCCGCGTCCCGGGTTGGCCATAAGGCCGGCAGACGGTCGAGGTCGACTGGTCCGGGCCGACGATGCAGCTCACCGACCCGATGACGGCGTTTTGACACGGGTGTTCTTGTTCGTCGGGTGCTTGCCGTTTTCCAGATACGCGTTCGTGGAACCAGCAGTGGATATGCAGCAGAACACCTGGCTGCGCGCGCACGTGGCAATGTTCGACTGGTTGGCGGGAGCGTGCCTCGGGTCGTGCCGACAACCTCAAGACCGGCGTGATCAAGCACCCGCAGAGGGCGAAGTGGTCCTCAACGAGGCGTATCGGGAGTTGGCCGCGCACTACTCCGCCGCGGTGCTGCCGGGCAGGGTTCGGAAGCCTAAAGATAAGGCGAGCGTGGAGAACACCGTCGGTCACGTCGCAACGTGGGTGATCGCCGGGCTCCGTCATCGCCAGTTCGGCACGTTGGCCGAGTTGCGGGCCGCGGTCTATGAGCGGATGGAAGCGTATAACCGTGAACCGTTCCAGAAACGCCAGGGCTCGCGCCTGAGCGTGTTCGACGCCGAGGAACGACCGCTGCTGCGGCCGTTGCCGGCGGTCGCGTTCGAGATCAGCCGGTGGGCGTATGGGCGCCGGGTGCAAAAGAACGGCCATGTGGTCTGGGAGAAGAACTTCTACTCCGTGCCCTACGCCCATATCGGCCGCGCGGTCGATCTGCGCGTGACGGAGAGCATGATCGAGGTGTTCGGCGATAGTGAGCGGCTGACCAGTCACCTGCTGGCGCCGGCAGGCGTGACCAACGAGTACCGCACGCATGACGCCGATCTGCCAGGCGGGCCCAGATACCGGCAATGGGACTCGGCTCGGGTCCGAGAATGGGCCGGTCGCATCGGCGAGAACGCGGTGACTGTCGTGAACCGTATCTTCGAATCCGTTCCCGTCGACGAGCAGGGCCTGGACGCCGCATTGGCGGTGCTGCGACTCACCCGCCGCTACTCGGCGGCGAGGGTCGAAGCGGCCTGCCAGATCGCGTTGGCTTCCCGGGTCCGGTCGCCCCGGTATGCGCATCTGCGCCCGATCCTGGAGACCGGACAAGACCAACCCGGCAGACGATGGCCGAGGTTCGAGCCCGTCACCGAGACGGCCTCTGCCGAGCCGGCCGGATACGTCCGAGGCGCCGACTACTACGCAGGAGAGACCCGATGACGCGCATCGATGGCGAGAGCAAGCGCAAGCTCCGAGAGATGGGAGTGACCTCGCTGGTCGACGCGCTCGAGACCCAAGACGACACCCTCACCCTCGGGATGCCTTTCGAGGAACGGATCAAGCTCCTCGTCGATGACGCGCACGCGACTTTCACCCACGCGAAAGTCGAAGGCCTGATCCGGCGGGCCGGGCTGCGCTACCCCAACGCCGACCTGCGCAAGCTCGACCTCATCGAGCAACGTGGCCTGGACCGCGGGATCATCGCCCAGCTGGGCACCTGCACCTGCACCTTCATCGAGAGGCGGCAGAACGTCGTGTTCCAAGGATTCACCGGGTCCGGAAAGTCCTACCTCGGATCGGCACTGGCGAAGCAAGCCTGCCAACACCGGTATCGGGCGCATTACATCCGCATGCCCGACCTCGAAGAAGCCTGGGCTGCCGGCCGCGACAAGCCCGGAGGAAAAGAGAAGTTCCTCCGGAAATACGCGGCGTTCACCCTTCTCGTAATCGATGAATGGCTGCTCGACCAGCCGGACGACAACACCCGCAGCATGCTCCTCGAGCTCCTGGAACGCCGCTACGACACCACCTCGACCGTGTTCTGCACCCAGTACGCCAAGAAGGACTGGCATCAGCGTCTGGGCTCCGGCGTTCACGCCGACGCGATCATGGACCGCATCGTGCACCGCACGATCTGGATCGAGACCGGCGGCACCAACATGCGCGAACACACCGCGGACAACGCGGCGTGACCCACGCCGGTGAGCGCGAGCCAACCGCTGGCGCTCACCGGCAATATCCAGTGGTGCCCGAACGCAATATTCAGTGGCGCTCAACGGCAATAACTGGTGGCGCTCAAGGGTCCAAATACTCAGCTGGGCTACTCGGGGTCGTATCAAACCCTGACCCGGCAAGTCCGGGAGAGAAAACTGCGGCCGGCCTGCACCGCCTGCGCTCACGTGACGAAACGGCCGAACGCGATCATCGAGCACCCGCCCGGTGAGGAAACCCAATACGACTGGGTCGAGATGCCCAACCCGCCTCTGAGCTGGGGCTTCCCGACCAAACGCGCCTACGTCCTCGTCGGATCCCTCGCGCACTCCGGGGTTTGGCGGGCGGTGATTTCCCCATCGATGGACCTGCCACATCTATTGGCGGCGATGACGCAGCAGCTCAGTTTGCTCGGTGGGCTCACCCACACCTGGCGGTTCGACCGGATGACGACCGTGTTGAAAGTCGGCACCAGCGATCTAACACCGATGTTCGCCGCGTTCTCCAAACATCACGCCGTCAGCGTCGTTGCCTGCCGGCCCCGGTCGGGGAACCGCAAAGGCGTGGTGTTAGCGGCCATGACAAACTGCCCATAGGCGGCCACGGAACTGCCCACTGACGGCCAGTAGAACTGCCCGCTGGTGGCCATGAGATCTGCCCACTTCTATTTCTGAACCCCCGCCCGGTTACACGGCGGGAGCCCCTTCCTGGGTTTTGATGACGGTGTCTAGTCGCATCAAAGTCGCCCAGGAAGAGGCCCTGAATGAAGTTTGACGGAGAAATCATGGAAATACTCGCTGCCTACGACCTGACCGGGTCGTTACGCGCAACAGCCGAGCTCACCGGCTGCTCGCACCACACCGTTGCCCGGCACGTCGCGGCCCGCGACGCCGGCCGGCCGATCGCCGAGCCCGCGTTCCGGGGCCGGGTCACGGACCCGTTCCTACCCAAGATCGAGGAATGGGTCGAGAAGTCCCAGGCAAGATCCGCTCCGACAAGGCCCACGAGAAGCTCCGGGCCTTGGGCTATGACGGTTCCGAGCGGTCGACCCGGCGGGCGGTCGCGCAGGTCCGCGCCGCGTTCCGGCTGGGCCAGGTGCGAGTGCACCGACCGTGGATTACGGAGCCGGGCATGTGGTTGCAGTATGACTTCGGCGACGGCCCCGTCATCGACGGCAAGAAGACCGTGTTGTTCGTCGCCTGGCTGGCCTGGGCACGGTTCCGCATCGTGATCGCGCTGCGCGATCGGACGGCGCCAAGCGTGTTCGCCGCGCTGGATCGCTCGTTCCGGCTTCTCGGCGGAGCCCCAACTTACGTCCTGACCGACAACGAGAAGACCGTCACCGTCTCGCATGTTGCCGGCGTTCCGGTGCGCAACCCGCAGACGGTCGACTTCGCCCGGCACTATGGCGTGACGGTGCTTACCTGCCAGCCCGCAGACCCGGCTTCCAAGGGCGGGGTGGAGTCGTCGGTGAAGCTCGCCAAGGCTGACATCGTGCCCAAAGACACCAACCTGCGCCGAATACGCCTCGTTCGCCGAGGTCGAAGCGGCCTGCGAAACGTTTATGGTCGAGGTCAACAACCGGGAGCACCGCGCCACCAAACGCAAGCCCTCGGCGATGCTCGAGGAGGAACGACCCCGGCTGCACCGGGTCCCCGACACGGCGCACACCGTCGCGCTGGGCTTGACCCGCGCCGTTCCGGAGAACACGCCGATGGTCACGTTCGAGACCGGCCAGTACTCCGTCCCGGCGCACCTGCTCGGCGCCCGCGTGTTCGTTCGCAGCCACGGCGTTGGCGCCGACGAGCAGGTCGTCATCGTCCACGTCGGCACTGACGGACCCGTCGAAGTCGCCCGGCACCACCGGGCCCGGCCCGGCAGCCCACGTATTGACGACGCCCACTTCCCGGACCACCGGGAGAAGATCCCCGGCGACTACACGATCACCCCGCGCAGCAGCGCAGAAACGGAGTTCCTCGCCATCGGCGCCGGCGCGCACGCCTGGCTACTCGAAGCCGCCGCGGCCGGCACCGCGAGGATGAACGTGAAGATGGCCGAAGCCGTCGCGCTAGCCAAGATCAGTGGCACCGCCCGAGTCGACACGGCACTGGGTCAAGCGGCGACTTACGGGCGTTTCGCGACCGGTGACCTCGCCTCCCTCCTCGGGGCAGGCGGCGCCCGCCCGCCCGCTCGGACAGCGACGGAGACCAGCTCGCTCGCGCAGGGCACCGCTGGGTGGGCTGCGATCGGGCAGGCCGACGGCGACACGCTGGAGCAAAGCGCATGAGCGTCACGGCAACCGCCGCGCCCGCGCTGCCGGCTGAGCTGGAAGTGTTGATGCGGCAGCTGAAGATGCCCTACGCCCGCGCCCTGGCCCCCGAGCTCATCGCGACCGCCCGGGCGCAACGATGGGAACCCACCGAGATCATCAAGGCCCTCTTCGTCGAGGAAGTCACCGGCCGGTCCCGGTCGATGCTCGCGACCAGACGCCGCGCGGCAGGGTTCCCGACCGGGAAAACGTTTGACACCTGGGACGAGACGGCGTCCTCGATCCCGGTGCCCACCCAGCATGCGCTCCGCACGTTGGAATGGATCGGCCGGAAGGAAAACGTCGTCGTTTGCGGGCCCTCCGGGACCGGGAAGACGTTCTTCCTCGAGGCCCTCGGTCAGCAAGTCGTCGAGGCCGGCATGCGGGTCGCCTGGTTCCGACTCGAAGACCTCGGCGCCCTCGTCAGGGCGCACCGCGCCGACGACTCCGTCGGCCGGGTCGTGGCCCGGATCCTGCGCTCGGACTTGATCGTGATCGATGACATCGGGCTGCTCGAAGTCGGCGCCGACGCGGCCGAGGGCCTCTATCGACTCGTCGATGCCGCCTACGAGAAACGGTCCATCGCGATCTCGTCGAACCTGCACCCGGCCGGCTTTGACGAGCTCATGCCCAAGACCCTCGCGACGGCGACCGTTGACCGGCTCCTGCACCACGCCCACGTCTGCCAAACCTCGGGCGACTCAATCCGCCTCACCCAGGCCCTCGCCGGGAAGGGCGTCACGAAGATGAGTTAGACCACCAACGACCGCGCATGGCCAACGCCACCAACACCCAGGTGGGCAGATCTGTTGGCCATGAGTGGGCAGTTTCCGTGGCCACCAGCGGGCAATTCTGCTGGCCGCCTACGGGCAGTTCTTAATGGCCATTGACAGCGTGGTCGAGAAGAACAACCACACCGCCGCCCAAAGGTGGTGGCGGAACCTTCCCGATGACCTCACTCTCGAGCAAGCTCAGGACCGCTTGACCGCCTTCGCCACTAGCCAGGACAACCGACGGCGGGAGGGCCGCGACGGCTCCACCACCGCCGCGGCGATGTTCGCCGCCGAACGGCTGCGTTCGTTGCCGCCGATCGTGTTCCCCGTCGTCGTCACCGAACAACGCACCGCCACCCGCCAGGCGCTGATCGACTGGCGCGGCAACCGCTACTCCGTCCCACCAGAGCTGGCCGCAGACCGGGTGGTGATCCACCAACGCCTGGGCGCGGCAACGATCGACATCGCCACCATCTCCGGTGTTGTCGTCGCTCGCCACCAGCTCGCCGAACCCGGCCTTGGCGTGACAATCCGCGACGGCGGCCACGTCACCGCCCTCGACGCCATCGCCTTAGCCTCGGCACCACCCGGGCGGCCGCACCGGAAGAAGGAACGCATCCCACCCGGACTTGATGCCCGTCGCGCCGCTTTGGCGCTAACCGGCGATCCCGACCCCACCACAACCGTGATCGATTTGGCCGCCTACGAGCAGGCCGCGAAGAACAGGAACACCCTGCCATGACCACCACCCCGACCCTATCGACCGCAACATCGGCAAGCATCTACCAACAGCTCACAGGCCACCTCACCGACCTGAAACTAGCCGATGCCGCCGAGGCGCTGCCCCGGATCCTCGACCAGGCCCAAGCCGAGAGCTGGTCTCTGACCCAGGCCCTCGAGCAGCTACTTGCCATCGAGGTCACCGCCACCGATGCACGGAAACTGTCGGGCCGGTTCCGCTTCGCGAACCTCCCTACCGGGGCGACGCTTCAGGACTTCGACCTCGACGCCGCGTCCGGCATCGACCGCAACCTGCTCGCTGAGCTCGGCACCTGCCGTTACCTGGAAACAGCGACGAACGTGTTGCTAATCGGCCCGCCCGGAGTCGGAAAAACCCACATCGCTACCGGCCTTGGCCATGCCGCGATCCAGGCCGGCTACCGGGTCTATTTCACCTCCGCCGCCGACCTCGCCGCCCGCTGCCATAGAGCGGCGATCGAGGGAAAGTGGGGCACGATGATGCGCTTCTTCGCCGGCCCGACGCTACTCGTGATTGACGAGCTGGGGTATTTGCCGCTGCCGGCCGAGGCTGCCTCGGCGCTGTTCCAGGTCATCAACCAGCGCTACTTGAAGACCTCGATCGTGATCACCACCAACCGGCCCGTTGGAGCTTGGGGTGAGATCCTCGGCGACACCACCGTCGCTGCCGCGATGCTCGACCGGCTCCTGCACCGCTCCGTCGTCGTCACCCTCGACGGAGCGTCCTACCGACTGCGCAACCACGCCGCCGCATCGGACGAGCTCAGGCGCATCACCACCGGCACAAACTTCCGCTAACCTAACCCCGCGACCTGGGGAAGATCGATCAACAACTCTGAGGAACTTCGATGAGCGCCGTCACAGGGGCATCAGCTCTCATTGTTTCGATCGCAAGCGAACGGCCTAGCAACCTCCATTGAGATCAAGCCCAGTTGTGGCCAGGTCGCCGACTTTCATTAGCTGAAACCGATGGTCGTGCTGCCATGCAATGGCCCGCCGGTGCCAGGGTGGAGGCCCTGAATGTCGACAGGCTTGATGACATCGCCTGGCCGCGTGTCACGCCGTGAGCGCACGCACTAAGTACTTATGCAGGTGCTGCAGCTGGTTCCCTCAACTGCGGCACTCGGGTCTTTAATGTCAAGGCAGGCTTCTCGATAAGTGCGCTGCTAAGGAAGGCCAGCGGGACGGTGATGAGGATGGAGAGCGATACAAACGCCCAAACTGATATCGCCCCACCAGGGAAGATCAGCGCCAGGAGCTGCTGTACGACACATCCGTAGATGTAGATACCGTATGAAATATCGTAACGGGATCCAACCTTCTGCAGCGGTAGAACGTTGCCGAGCTTGACGATCAAGAACGCGAGTGGCAATGGCGCCAGCGTCACAGCGAAACCAGATGCTGTAGCCAGCGCGAGTGCCGCGATTGCCAGGACCACCATGACCGGACCCGCATTAATGTGATTCCCGCAAAGGTAGACGACTCCGCCCGCCAGGAATGCGACAAGCAACGGAGCGGCGATGACGACTAGTTCGTTTACGGCGAGTGAGCGCGAGTAGAAGGCCGATGCAGCAATCGTCACAACGATAAAGGAGATCGTCAAGGAAGTCGCCAGATAACGTCTGCGGATGACACTAACGAAGATCCCTATAAAGACGTAGCACGCCGCTTCGTAGAATAACGTCCAAAGGGGACCGTCCCAGTTGTTAGCGAACGGGACCGTATTCAAAGTGTCGCCAATCGACTGCTGGCCATACACCGGCGGATAGAGGAACAAGTTGTGATAGACGTAGCCGATTGCATCAACGAGGCTGTACTGTCCAGGGCCGATGGCGGTCGACAGGGGAGCCGCGACGAAGGCAATGACGAGTAAGCAGACAATAAACGCCGGGAAGATGCGCAGGAACCTTGCCCAGTAGAACTCGATTGCGGGGCGTCCCGATAGGCGACTACGCGTGATGAGATACCCCGAAATCACGAAAAAGCCGCACACCGACCAGGTTCCCAGCGCCACGCCGCCGACCTGCGGCTGAGGACCGTAACCGCCCAACTGCCACGAATGGGAAACGACGACCATTGTTGCCAATAGAAGGCGAAGCGCATTCAACGCATTTGATCGCGGGTCGAAACTTCCATTGATTGTGCTGTTCCGGAATTTGTCAAGGTGAATGAGGCCAGCGTGAGTTTAGGCGGCTAGTTTCCGTTCGGCCTCCACGACGGCTGGTTCGGCTGGTTGGTTGATCCAGGCTGGCCCGGGTAGGGCGAGGATCTTCGGTGGGGCACTGCTGCTGAAGCGTTCCGGGTTCTGTGCTCGGGCGGCGGCGAGGACCTTGCCGCGTTCGATGGCGCGGCCGGCGGCGAGGCCGTAGTGAACGTCGGCGGGCGTGTTCAACCCGATGCCGGTGTGGTGGTGGGTGTGGTTGTAGCCCTCGACGAATCGGTTCATGAAGAGGCGTGCTTCGCCGAGAGTGCCGAAGCGTTCCGGGAACACCGGGGCGAACTTCAGCGTCTTGAACCACGCCTCGGAGTACGGGTTGTCGTTGCTCACCCGGGGCCGTGAATGCGACTTCGTGACCTCCAAATCCGAGAGCAACGCGGCCACGGTCTTCGATGTCATCGACGTGCCGCGGTCGGCGTGAACAACGTGGGGAACGCCGTGGATGCCGAAGGTTTCCTTCATCATCTCCACTGCGAGCTCGCCGGATTCTGAGGCGTGAACGTAGGCGCCGACGATGTAGCGGGAGTAGATATCGATCATCACGTAGCAGTCGAAGTAGCGGCCTTTGACGGGCCCGGCGAGCTTGGTGATGTCCCACGAGTAGACCTGGCCGGGCCCGGTCGCGACCAGTTCCGGATCGCCCGGGCAGGGTGGCGGGCCAGACGGCGGCGTTCCTTGACGAGCTTGTTCGTCGCCAACACCCGGTAAATCGTGGAGATCGACGCCAGATACACGCCCTGATCCAGCAGGCGGGCATAGATCTGGATCGGCGCCAGATCCACCAGCTCGGGCGATAGAACCAACGTCAGGATCTGGGCTCGCTCGGCCTCGCTGAGCTTGTTCACTGGCACCGCCGAGACCCGCCGTGTCGGGGTTTGGACCGGTGTTCGCGTTGCGGTGGCCCGAGATACTCCGGCCAGCCGGGCCGCGGTGCGGGTCGGGACGTTTGCGGCGGTGAGGTCGCGGTAGGCGGCCATCAGGATTTCGTGTGCGGGGGTTCGTCCCGCGAGCTCTTGGACAACTGCTCCAAGAGCTCGTGTGCTTTTCCCATGATCGTCAGCGCTACTTCCGTGGTCGCCAACCGCTGCTCAGCCTGCGACAGTTGCCGGCGCAACTTCGCGATCTCGGCTTGCTCCGCGCTCAACCGGCCGATCTTCTCGCCCGGCTGTTTACCCTCAAGAACGCCCGCGTCGCGGAGCTTTCGCCACTCCGTGATCTGCGAGGAATAGATGCCCTGCTCGCGCAAATACGCGCCGCCCTCGTTACGGGTGATGGCATCGTCATAGGCGGCTAGATGCTCAAGCTTCTGCGCGGGCGTGTAGGACCGGCGGGGCGTGGGACCGCCGGACCTTGGGCCGGGACTTCGGTTACTCATGGAACTATCGTCGCGCACGACGATCAACGATGGGCTGGACATGATCGGGGACTTCCTGGTTCTCGCCCTACATCAAACGGCGGACTTGCTCTGAGCTACTGGCCTCACCCAACCCTGACACGTAGGGTTCCCCCACGCTCTGCGCGCCATCGTCCGCGCCCGGGTCATCTCAATCACGGAGGAGCTCATCCAGCTTGAGTTTCATTGTCTGTCCCATGAGCGCTTCGCCTTCAGTATTCGGGCGCAGTCCGTCGTCGGTAAGTCCCACCACGTAGGTCTCACCATTTCGTATATCTTCCGTGGGATCGATCCAGTCCCAGCCCTGAGTCTCGGCGAATACTTGGATCGTCTCGTTGTACCGCTCCGCGAGTCCGGGCTTTGGATCGAGCGGAGTGATGGCCGAAATGACCACGCGACGCGCATCGACGGTGTCAGCGATGCCAACTAGGTTTGCCTCCGTCGTCGCGATGTCGTCTCCGAAGAAGACATCGTTGGTCCCGGCGAAGATTAGTAGCACGTCAGCGTCCACAGGAACAACGTGTGCGAGCATCGCGGCAGTGTGTGAGCCCGGGACGGCCCATCCTCCAGCGAAAGAATAATCCTTTCCGAGTACCTGCATTACCCAGGAACCGGGGTCGATGTCGCCGGCGCCAAAGTCTGGACTCATCACGGCAGTGACAGAATCGCCGACCACCGCGAGAGAAATCGGGAGCGGCGGAGCGGGAGACGGTGGTTCGGTCGGAGGGACGCTTGTGCACCCGCTCAGCAAGATAAGGGCGAGGACTGCGACAGAGACTCGTGGACGTGACACGGTACAACCATAGAGGGTGCACGCCTAGCCCTCCGCCATACCGAATCACCTGATCCTGAGGCAATTTCATAACGCCTAGTTAGACCTGGTCCAGCCGCCATGCCGGCCGCAAGTAGGAGCGCCGAAATGGCGCCACTCCAGGGGGGTAGAGCTATCCGCAGCCGGGGGACTCGATCGAGACCGAAGTGGAATTGATCATCGGGGTGCCGCGCACTTGAAGGCTTCCATATTGTCCGGGTTGGCCCGTGAACGTCGCAGTCACAGCGGTTGTCTCGCCCGGAGCCAAGTCGGCTGTGAACTTAGCAACAGGCCGCCCAAGATCATTGGAGCCAGCATCAACTACTGTCTCGATGCCCTCCTGATCGACTCGAGCGTCAGCGACGGTGGCGCCAACGGGGCCGTACACGAATATTTGAGTACGAAACTTTTCGGCACCAAAATTAAAGCTCTTGACGTAGTCAGGCAGGTCGTTGGCCTGGTCGACGGTGAGATTGGAGTGGAGTGTGACCGTGGTTGTGAAAGTTGGAGTCTCCGCAGTGCAGACATCGCTCGTGGTCTGAGTAGCCGTCTGCAAGTAATAGTCGATCTTCGATGCCGAGGTGTCCCTGTAATACACACCTACGACAGTCGCGTCATCATTCGCAACGGGAAGGACGCCTTGGACTCGAGTGCCGTCAAACGCGGCTTGTTCCTCTGGGTTGGCACTCCACATCATTATGCTTCCTTGATCGACGCTGTACGTGATGGCATCGATCATCGCCTTCATGTCGAACGAACCGCTCATGACCTTGTCCAGAACTGCAGCGGCAGCTTCGGAAAAGAAGCTGTCGACAACATCGCCCTCGGTGTAACTGTTGTATCTGAAGTAGATTTCATTGACCAAAAGGGACACGGCGTTATCGCTAGACAGCACATCGCCCGAGCTGAGGGTGATGGGGCCCGTGGCCTTAAGGATCTGGGCCAAGGCGAGTGGGTCCACTGAAATTACGCCGTCAACAGCCGTGGCCTTGTCTCGGAGCCAGTATGCCTGGATGATCTTTGCCGCGGTTGGAAAATCCGGCCTGCTCGTCGAAGTGTTCGAGTGAGTGAGTAGGTAGTCGCTGTACAGGTCGATCGCGCTCTGATCCACTGGTACGTCAACCGCAACCCCCTCAACGAAGTCGGCGCTGCTGGCCTGTCCGGCCACGGCGATTGCTCCGTCATTCGCACTCATGAGCGTGTAGGAAGCAGAACTGCCACCAAGTGCCGTTGACTCTGCGTTGTTCTGGAATGCCAAGACATACTTGCGCTCGCCTTCAGCACCGAGGGCTGCACCCGCAATGTTCACTAGGGGAGCCGCAGAGGTCAGGGCGGAGTCTGCCTGAGACAGAACGCCAGAGAGCTTTTCCACAGCGGCCTTGACCGGGCCGACGGTTGCACTCGCATCGACCGAGTTGACGCGAGCGAGCGACTGAGAAATAACGGTCTGAGCCGACGCGACTATCGTCTTTGCCTCGGCCAACGGCGTTAGGTCGAAACCCCCCGTGACGGGGTCCCTCGCGGTGATGTCAAAGGATCCTGAAAGGTCAACAGCAGGTACGGCGACCTCTTGCACTAGGTCATCGATACTCTCGGCGACCGCGCGCACTGCAGACAGATTGGTGCCCACGTAGGGAATCAGTTCGGCCGCGCGCCATGTCAGATCTGCAGTTCCGGCCGAAGCGCTGGAGGACTTCTGCTGCAGCTTCTGGCTGGTGGAGGAAACCGATGTGAAGTCTCCATTTCCTATCTTGGTCTGGAGTTCATCAACTAACACTTGAGACGCTTCGAGGTCCGTTTTCACCACAAGCACGCGAGTGGCGAGCCAGGTCACACAGGCGAGAAGCAAGATTCCGGCCACGACGAGGCCGATTCTCACCCTCTTTCTTGTTGTGGATTGCCGACGTTCGTGGCGTGCGTTGGCGCGGGCGGAGCGTACTGGTATACGCCGAGAGACTCGTGGATTCACAGGTCCACCCTAGATGAGCAAGCATGTGAGATTTGTTTAGGCGCACAGCTACCAGCGTCGACCGCCCCCGTTTGGGGTACGCACATCATCGCTGAAAAGGCGCTGGGTGCCGGGCAATCTGTGGAACGATGAGTAACCTATGCACGCCAATCGCGGTTTAGGGCGGCCGGCTTGCACGCTGATGGGGGATCGAATGGCAGTGGGCGACACACGGACGGCCGGGGTACTTCGACGCCGATCGTGGCAACGTGCTTTTGCAGTGAGGCTGTTCACAACAGATGTGGTCGTGATCCTGGTCGCGGTTTTCGGCTCGCAGTTGCTTTGGTTCGGGCTGCAAACAGTTCCTCTGGCAACGCCGAACGGGATCAGCGTTGGCGCTAGTTACACGATGGTCTCGGTAGTTCTCGTATTCGCTTGGATGCTTATGCTCGACGCCTTCGCCACGCGAGACCACAAGGTCATTGGTAGCGGCACGCTCGAGTACAAGCGCGTCGCGGATGCGACCATCCGGTTGTTCGGCCTGTTTGCCATCGTTGCTTTCCTTTTCCAAATCGACTTCGCCCGCGGCTACTTCCTCACGGCGTTGCCGGCCGGCATGCTGATGCTCATCGCCACTCGCTGGCGCTGGCGCCAGTGGCTGCGAGCCCGCCAGGCACGAGGCTTCTATCTGTCCCGGGCACTGCTCCTCGGCGAGCGGTTGAAATCTGTGCACGTGGCCGCGACCATCACCCGTACCCCCGGCTCCGGGCTCAAGCTCGTCGGAGCGCTCACGCGGGACGGCACGGTTGGCAAGGGCCCAGTGCACGGCGTGCCCATCGTGGGTGACTACGGCGACCTGATGGTCGCGGTCGACGAAACCAACGCTGACACCGTCATCCTCACGGGTGCCGACGAGATCAGCCCCGAAGACATGCGCCGGGTGGGCTGGGAACTCGAAGCCCGCGACGTAGAGCTCATCGTGGCGCCTGCGCTTACTGACATCGCCGGCCCGCGCATCCACTCCAGGCCTGTGGCCGGTCTGCCGCTCATCCACGTGAGCTACCCGCAGTTCGAGGGCGTTAAGCGCGTCACCAAGCGCACCTTCGACATCGTTGGCTCGGGGCTGCTCATTCTGCTTAGCTCGCCCGGGCTCATCGCCGTGGCCATCGCTGTCAAGCGCTCCAGCCCCGGCAACATCGTCTACCGCCAGGACCGCATCGGTCGGCACGGCGCCACCTTCGGCATGTATAAGTTCCGGTCCATGGTGCAGGACGCCGACGACCAGCTGGAAAGCCTGCTCGACGCTCAGGGCACCTCGGACAAGCCGCTGTTCAAGGTCACGAACGACCCGCGGATCACCCCGGTCGGCAAGTTCCTGCGCAAGTACTCCATCGACGAACTGCCGCAGCTGTTCAATGTGCTGTTCGGCGAGATGAGCCTGGTGGGGCCCCGTCCGCAGCGCGCCGCCGAAGTGGCGCTGTATGACGACGCCGCGCACCGCAGGCTAATCATGAAGCCGGGTATGAGCGGGCTGTGGCAGGTCAGCGGCAGGTCCAACCTCAGCTGGGAAGACAGCATCCGCCTCGACCTTTACTACGTGGAGAATTGGTCGCTGACCGCCGACATTCTGATCCTCTGGAGGACCGTGCGTGCGGTTGTCACCCCGGACGGGGCTGTTTGAGTCCGTGGGTCGGCCGCGACGCCCCATCCCTGGGGCGATATCGGAACCATCGAATCATCACCCACGGGCCCTCAATTCTTCCGATCTCCACTGGCCCATGAACTCCATTGCAGACGCTTAGCGATGGAAGGCAGGAATAGAAATCCCTAACTGCATTGCCCGGCGCGGCCGGATTGAGTCCGAGAGGTGTGCCAAGGAATATGGGATTTCGTCGATCTAGTCAGAGGGCAGGTGAACCGGCTGAAGCGCATAGTGCGCTCAACCTCCCGCTGATGGAACCCAAACACACCAAGGAGGCACGACGAGCCGATATCCAAGGGCTGAGGGCTATTGCAGTCTTGCTCGTGGTCGCAGATCACCTCCTCGGCAAGCCCGTCGGAGGCTTTATCGGGGTGGATATCTTCTTCGTCATTAGTGGGTATCTGATTACCGGGCTTCTGTTGAGGGAATATGCCAGGACAGGGCGTATCTCTTTCGCAGACTTCTACCGGCGCAGGCTAAAGCGCACGGTACCTGCGGCGTTCCTCGCCATCTGTGCCACGGTCGGAGCGGGCTATTTTGTTCTCACGAGCTATCAGTTCGGGCAGCTTCTCCAGGACGCCGGTTGGAGCTTTGGATTCGTCTCGAACTGGCGGTTCATAAGTGTCGGAACCGACTACCTACATGCTGGCGACGCTGTCTCCGCTCTGCAACATTTTTGGTCACTTGCTGTTGAGGAACAGTTCTACTTCGTCTGGCCGGCCCTACTCGTGACCATTCTTCTAGTAGCTAGGTGGAGGCGCTGGAGCCCACAGAAGGCGGTGGGGATCGGTATAGCCGTCGTCGCGATTGTGTCATTCGCCTGGTCCTCATACGAGACGTCTTCAAGTCCCACATCGGCGTACTTTGCCACGCCCTCGCGTGTGTGGGAACTGGCGGTGGGAGGAGTCTTGGCCGCTCTCGCCACTCAAACGAGCAAGGTGCCAGCCGTTTGGCGAACGCCGATGAGCTGGGTAGGTATAGGTGTAATTGGGATAGCCGCGCTCCGGATTAATACGGAGAGTTCATTTCCCGCCCCCTGGGCCATTCTCCCGGTGCTTGGCGCTGCCCTGATTCTTGTTGCAGGGGAGGGTCGCGAAGTTAGGGACGTCTACCCGCTCACAAACCCGATATCCATGTACGTGGGAAAAATCTCCTATTCCCTGTACTTGTGGCATTACCCAGTCATAATCCTGGGAGCAAAGCTTTTCCCCGACCGTGGCAATCTGTTCCTGACTCTCAGCGGGATCCTGATGCTCTTGCTGTCTGTCTTTTCGTATCACTGGGTTGAGGAGCCGCTGAGAACGCGTGCTTGGCGCGCGTCTGCGCGGTCAGGAAAATTCCAGCGTCCAACGAGAGTCTCCCTATCGCGCTCCCTACGGCTATTGACGGCTGTCGCTCTCGTCGCCGCCGCGATGGTTATTGCGCGACCAACGCCCTCGGTTAGCGCAGCGAATTTGGGCATTCTGGGTTCGAAGGCGCCGATGTCGGCAGTCGAATCAACTCGCGCTGCGGCCGTTTCGGCCGCTCTAACTTCAACCGCTTGGCCTGAGCTGACCCCCGACCCTTCGCTCTTGGGCGACAAAGGTTTCGTGAGCGAGTGGATCAAGGACGGCTGCCTCCACGGAGGAGCGGACATTTCCGATCAGCAGAACGTTGAGTTTGCGGAGCATTGCATCTACGGCAACCCAAATGGCGCTCACGTGGCGGTGCTGTTCGGCGACTCCATCGGCATTAGCTACTTGCCGGCACTGAGAGAGGCCCTGCCGGATTGGCGCATAGAGGTGCTCACAATAGGGCAATGTCCCGCGGTGTTCACAAGTGTCGTATTGGGCGGTGGTGCCCCCTATCCTGTCTGCGACCAGTACCGGAAATGGGCCGTAGCGAGGATCGCAGGAATCGACCCGGACCTCGTCGTGACAGCAAGCTCGACTTTGTCCATCGAGCGCCTCGCTAGTGGCCTTCGAGGCCCGGCCGGCTACGCAGAGTGGCAAGTGGGAACTCAGGACATGGTCAAGGCCTTGTCGGCTTCTGCGGCGAGAGTCGTGGTGCTGGATCCACCACCGCTTGCGCGGTCACCTCAGTCGTGTGCAACCCGGCTGACCACACCACAGGACTGCGTCGCGGGAGTTACCACAGACTTTGTTGGGGTCGCGAATGCCCAGCGCGCGGGAGTCGATGCGGTCAACGCCATGAATGTCATCTATCCGAAGACACTGGGTTGGTTCTGTTCGGACGCCGGTCTCTGTCCGCCATATATCGGAACGACATCCGTACTCGCGGATGGAATGCATTTGACCGAGCGTGGTTCTCGCGAACTTGGACCACTCCTGAAGCCCTACCTTGTCGGACCAGAGTAACGAGCGCTCTGATGACTCGCACGCCTGATTCGAGGTCCGGCACGGCATGAGTGGGGCTGGGTGCCCAGCGCGTCGCGGGGAGCCTCGGAGGGGTCGGCAGGCGGGCGTGCCGGGGTCTCCACTGGCTCGACAGGCGGGGTTTCGGTGGGCTCGGGACGGGCTCGAGTGGCGCGGTCGGAACCGGGTCTCAACGGGCTCGACGGAGAGGTCTTGACGGGTTCGATTCGCGGGTCTCGACTAGCTCGACCAGCGGGCTGAGTTCCGCGGAACTACGGGGATCGCGCGACACGCCCAACGCGACACGCCCGGGTTGCACAATGACCTATTCCTGTGGCAGACTCTTCTAGTTCAACACTTTCGGATCGCGCTGCTCGCGAGACCGGAATCACTACCAGGCAGTGCATAGCTCGCCCCTTGAGGGTCGGAGTTAGGCCGCGGGTAGCAGAACGAAGCTTAAATCAACTTCAAGGATGCGTGGGTAAAACCATGTCATCCGCCAGGCCTGGCCTGGGAAGTTGGGTCGAGAGAGTCGGATCCCCGGCTGGATCGAAATTGACAGATGAACAGTGGTGCGATAGCAGCAGTGCTACTACGGCGTCCAATGCAGCCCTCGGGATGTAAGAAGCCTTGACAAGAAAGAGAGTTCGACATGGCGGGACAGAAGATCCGCATTCGACTTAAGTCGTATGACCACGAGGTCATTGACATCTCGGCGCGCAAGATCGTCGACACCGTGACCCGTGCGGGCGCGACCGTCGTCGGCCCCGTGCCGCTTCCGACCGAGAAGAACGTGGTGTGTGTCATCCGTTCCCCTCACAAGTACAAGGACAGCCGGGAGCACTTTGAAATGCGCACCCACAAGCGTCTGATCGACATCATTGACCCGACGCCGAAGGCCGTCGACTCGCTTATGCGTCTCGACCTCCCGGCCGACGTCAACATCGAGATCAAGCTCTAGGGCCCGCGATGTCGTACGCAGATACCAAGACCACCAAGGGCCTCCTCGGCAAGAAGCTCGGCATGACTCAGGTGTGGGACGAGAACAACAAGCTTGTTCCCGTTACCGTCATCGAGATCGCGCCGAACGTCGTCACCCAGATCCGCACGAAGGACATCGACGGCTACGCCGGCGTTCAGATTGCCTCTGGCGCCATCGACCCCCGCAAGGTGAACAAGCCGTCCGCAGGACACTTCGAGAAGGCCGGCGTCACGCCGCGCCGTCACGTTACCGAGCTCCGCACCGCGGATGCCGCTGACTACACCCTGGGCCAGGAGCTCACCGTTGACGGTGTGTTCGTTGCCGGCACCAAGGTCGACGTCATGGGCACCTCCAAGGGCAAGGGCTTCGCCGGTGTTATGAAGCGTCACAACTTCAAGGGTGTTTCCGCTTCGCACGGTTCGCACCGCAACCACCGCAAGCCCGGTTCCATCGGCGCCTCCTCGACCCCCAGCCGTGTCTTCAAGGGCATGCGCATGGCCGGTCGTATGGGTGGCGAGCGCGTGACCGTGCTGAACCTGAAGGTTCACGCGATTGACGCTGACAAGGGCCTGATCCTGGTCAAGGGTGCCGTTCCCGGCGCCAAGGGCCGCCTCGTATTCGTCCGCACCGCAGTGAAGGGAGCGTAGTTCTTATGGCTACCGCACTCGACCTCATCGACGCCAACGGCAAGAAGGCCGGCTCCGTTGAGCTGCCCGCCGAAATCTTCGACGTCCAGACCAACATCCCGCTGATCCACCAGGTCGTTGTCGCGCAGCTCGCTGCCGCTCGTCAGGGTACGCACAAGGTCAAGGGCCGCGGCGAAGTTTCCGGCGCCGGCCGCAAGCCGTTCAAGCAGAAGGGAACCGGTCGCGCTCGTCAGGGCTCGATCCGCGCCCCTCAGATGACCGGTGGTGGCATCGTCCACGGACCGACCCCGCGCAGCTACGACCAGCGCACCCCGAAGAAGATGATTGCCGCCGCGCTCAAGGGTTCACTCTCTGACCGCGCCCGTGGCGACCGTCTGCACGTGGTGACCGCGCTGTTCTCGGCCGAGACGCCCAGCACCAAGGGCGCCATCACGCTGCTCACCCAGATCGCCAGCAGCAAGCACGTGCTGGTCGTTCTCGAGCGCACCGACGAGCTGACTCTCCGCAGCATCCGCAACCTCCCGACGGTGCACGTGCTGTCCTGGGACCAGCTGAATGCCTATGACGTTCTCGTCTCTGACGACATCGTCTTCACCAAGGGCGCGTTTGACGCGTTCGTGGCGCACAAGACCAAGAAGGAAGAGGTGTCCGCATAATGGCTACCCCCACTCAAAAGGACCCCCGCGACGTCATCATCGCTCCGGTCGTCTCTGAGAAGAGCTACGGCCTGATCGACGAGGGCAAGTACACCTTCATCGTGGACCCGCGTTCGAACAAGACCGAAATCAAGCTGGCGATCGAGAAGATCTTCAAGGTTGAGGTTGCTTCGATCAACACCATGAACCGCATCGGCAAGACTCGCCGTACGAAGTTCGGTCTTGGCAAGCGCAAGGACACCAAGCGTGCGATCGTCACGCTCAAGTCCGGTTCCATCGACATCTTCACGGCCGTCGGCTAAGCGGCCAGGACTAGAGGAATAAGAAATGGCTATTCGTAAGTACAAGCCCACGACCCCCGGTCGTCGCGGTTCATCTGTTGCGGACTTCGCAGAGATCACCCGTTCGACGCCCGAGAAGTCGCTGCTTCGTCCGCTGTCCAAGACCGGTGGTCGTAACAACCAGGGTCGCATCACGACGCGTCACATCGGTGGTGGCCACAAGCGCCAGTACCGTGTCATCGACTTCCGTCGTAACGACAAGGACGGCGTCAACGCCAAGGTCGCTCACATCGAGTACGACCCCAACCGCACGGCGCGCATCGCGCTGCTGCACTTCCTGGACGGCTCCAAGCGCTACATCATTGCGCCGAACAAGCTGAACCAGGGCGACATCGTCGAGTCAGGTGCCGGTGCTGACATCAAGCCCGGCAACAACCTGCCGCTGAAGAACATCCCCACCGGTACCATCATTCACGCCATCGAGATCCGTCCGGGTGGTGGCGCCAAGCTGGCCCGCTCCGCCGGAGTGTCGGTTCGCCTGGTCGCGAAGGATGGCATCTACGCCCAGCTGCGCCTGCCGTCCGGAGAAATCCGTAATGTCGACGCCCGCTGCCGCGCCACCATCGGTGAGGTCGGCAACGCCGAGCAGTCGAACATTAACTGGGGCAAGGCCGGCCGGATGCGCTGGAAAGGCGTTCGCCCGACCGTTCGTGGTGTTGCCATGAACCCGGTCGACCACCCGCACGGTGGTGGTGAGGGTAAGACGTCCGGTGGACGTCACCCCGTCAGCCCCTGGGGCCAGAAGGAAGGGCGCACCCGCCACCCGAACAAGGAAAGCGACAAGCTCATTGTTCGTCGCCGTACCGTCGGCAAGAAGCGTAAGTAGGAGTAGACGATGCCAAGAAGTCTTAAGAAGGGCCCCTTCGTTGACGACCACCTGCTTCGCAAGGTTGTCAAGGCGAATGAAGCCTCAAGCAAGAACGTAATCAAGACCTGGTCGCGCCGCTCGATGATCATCCCCGACATGCTCGGGCACACCATCGCGGTTCACGACGGTCGCAAGCACATCCCGGTGTTCGTCACCGAGAGCATGGTGGGACACAAGCTCGGCGAGTTTGCCCCCACCCGCACCTTCCGTGGTCACGTGAAGGATGACAAGAAGGGTCGTCGCCGCTAACGCGGTGACGTGAAGGAGGAGAAATGGTGGAGTCGATCGCACGCGTGCGTCACATCCGCGTTACCGCCCAGAAGGCCCGTCGCGTTGTCAACCTGATTCGTGGCAAGCAGGCGCACGAAGCGCTGGGAATTCTGAAGTTCGCGCCGCAGGGCGCGTCCGACCCCGTGTACAAGCTGGTCGAATCGGCCATCGCGAACGCCCGGGTCAAGGCAGATGCAGCGAACGAGTTCCTGGACGAACAGGATCTGTTCATCTCCCAGGCATTCGTTGATGAGGGCACGACCCTCAAGCGTTTCCAGGCCCGCGCACAGGGTCGCGCATTCCAGATCAAGAAGCGTACGAGCCACATCACTGTTGTGCTCGCCACTCCTGAGGAGGGTACGAAGTAATGGGTCAGAAAGTAAACCCGTATGGCTTCCGTCTGGGAATCACGACCGACCACGTGTCGCGTTGGTTCTCTGACAGCACGAAGCCGGGCCAGCGTTACAGCGACTTCGTCGCTGAAGACGTCAAGATCCGCCGCCTGTTGAGCACCAGCCTCGACCGCGCCGGCGTGTCCCGCATCGAGATCGAGCGCACCCGCGATCGTGTCCGTGTCGACATTCACACCGCCCGTCCGGGCATCGTGATCGGTCGTCGCGGCGCGGAAGCAGAGCGCATCCGGTCCGACCTTGAAAAGCTCACCGCCAAGCAGATCCAGCTGAACATCCTCGAGGTCAAGAACCCCGAGCAGGATGCACAGCTCGTCGCGCAGGGCATTGCAGAGCAGCTCTCCGCTCGTGTGGCTTTCCGCCGCGCGATGCGTAAGGGCCTGCAGGGCGCCCAGCGCGCCGGCGCCAAGGGTGTTCGCATCCAGGTGTCCGGTCGTCTCGGTGGCGCTGAGATGAGCCGTTCGGAGTTCTACCGCGAAGGCCGTGTGCCGCTGCACACCCTGCGCGCGAACATCGACTACGGCTTCTACGAAGCCAAGACCACCTTCGGCCGTATCGGCGTGAAGGTTTGGATCTACAAGGGCGACATCACCAACAAGGAACTCGCTCGTGAGCAGGCCAACGCTAAGTCGTCCCGCCCCGAGCGTCGTGACGACCGTCCCCGCCGTGCGCCTCGCGCAGAGGGCGCGGCTCCGGTTGCAGCAGGAGTTGAGGCTAAATAATGTTGATTCCCCGCAGAGTTAAGCACCGCAAGCAGCACCACCCCGGCCGTACCGGCCACGCAACCGGTGGTACCACTGTTTCGTTCGGCGAGTATGGCATTCAGGCCCTTACCCCCGCGTACGTGACCAACCGTCAGATCGAGTCCGCTCGTATCGCAATGACGCGTCACATCAAGCGTGGCGGCAAGGTCTGGATCAACATCTACCCGGACCGCCCGCTCACCAAGAAGCCGGCCGAAACCCGCATGGGTTCCGGTAAGGGTTCCGTCGAGTGGTGGGTCGCGAACGTCAAGCCGGGCCGCGTGCTCTTCGAGCTTTCCGGTGTCTCTGACACCGTTGCTCGCGAAGCGCTCACCCGCGCAATTCACAAGCTGCCCCTCAAGGCACGCATCATCAAGCGCGAGGAGGGCGACGCATAATGGCGATCGGATCCAAGGAGCTCGCCTCAGTCGAGCTCGACACCTTTGAAAACGAACGACTGTTCGACGAGCTGAAGAAGGCTAAGGAAGAGCTGTTCAACCTGCGCTTCCAGTCGGCCACCGGCCAGCTCGAAAGCCACGGCCGCCTCCGCGCGGTCAAGCGGGACATTGCACGCATCTACACGGTTCTCCGTGAGCGCGAGCTGGGCATTCGTGCCACTCCCGTCGCAGTCGAGGCTCCGGCCAAGGCTGAGAAGAAGACGACCAAGAAGGCCAAGGCCAAGGACGCATCCACGGATGCTCCCGCTGCTGACGCCGTCGAGACGAAGGAGGCCTAATCATGGCGAAGACTGACGAAACGGTCGTCCCCGCCGAGGCTCTCGTGCGCGGCTACCGCAAGACGCTGCGTGGTTACGTGACCAGCGACAAGATGGATAAGACCATCGTTGTCGAGGTCGAAGACCGCGTGAAGCACCCCCTGTACGGCAAGGTCATCCGCCGTACGTCCAAGCTGAAGGTTCACGACGCGGAGAACACCGCCGGCGTCGGCGACCTGGTCCTGATCAGTGAAACTCGCCCGCTGAGCGCCACCAAGCGCTTCCGCCTGGTCGAGATTCTCGAGAAGGCCAAGTAAGCGCTCGCGCTTACTTGATAGAAGGAGTTAGAAAGTGCTTCAGCAAGAATCACGACTCAAAGTTGCCGACAACACCGGTGCCAAGGTCCTGTTGACGATCCGTGTTCTCGGTGGCTCCGGCCGTCGTTACGCCGGACTGGGTGACGTCATCGTCGCCACCGTCAAGGACGCCATCCCGGGCGGCAACGTCAAGAAGGGTGACGTCGTCAAAGCCGTCATCGTTCGCGTCAAAAAGCAGACCCGTCGTCCAGACGGCTCGTACATCAAGTTCGATGAGAACGCCGCAGTGATCTTGAAGGCTGACGGAGACCCCCGTGGTACCGTATCTTCGGACCGGTCGGTCGCGAACTCCGCGACAAGAAGTTCATGAAGATCATTTCGTTGGCACCGGAGGTTATCTAAATCATGGCCAGAATCAAGAAGGGTGACCTCGTAGAGGTCATCACCGGCCGCACCCAGGCTCGCGGCGGAGACCGTGGCAAGCAGGGTCGTGTGCTCGAGGTACAGGTTGAGAAGAACCGTGTTCTCGTCGAAGGCATCAACTTCGTCAAGAAGCACGTTCGTGTCGGCCAGACCCAGCGCGGCTCCAAGACCGGCGGCATCGAGACCGTGGAAGCATCGATTCACGCTTCCAACGTCGCGCTGGTCGACCCGGAGACCAAGAAGCCGACCAAGGTCGGATTCCGCCTCGAAGAGGTAACGAAGGACGGCGTCACCAAGACGGTCCGCGTTCGTTACGCCAAGAAGTCAGGTAAGGACCTCTAATGACTGACATCGCAACCGACGCAAAGCCCGTCGTCCTGCCGCGTCTGAAGCAGAAGTACCGCGACGAGATCTCCAAGAAGCTCGCCACGGAACTCGGCTTCACCAACGTCCACCAGGTGCCCAACCTGACGAAGATCATCGTCAACATGGGTGTCGGCGAGGCAGCACGCGACGGCAAGATCATGGATGGCGCCGTCGCCGACCTCACCAAGATCACCGGCCAGAAGCCGCAGGTCACCAAGGCACGCAAGTCCATCGCGCAGTTCAAACTGCGTGAAGGACAGCCCATTGGCACGCACGTCACACTTCGTGGCGACCGCATGTGGGAGTTCCTCGACCGGCTGCTCAGCCTCGCCCTGCCCCGTATCCGCGACTTCCGCGGCCTCTCGGACAAGCAGTTCGACGGCGCCGGCAACTACACGTTCGGCCTCACGGAGCAGGTTATGTTCCACGAGATCGACCAGGACCGGATCGACCGTGTTCGCGGTATGGACATCACTGTTGTGACGACCGCCAAGAACAACGACGAGGGTCGCGCGCTGCTCAAGGCGCTCGGCTTCCCGTTCAAGACGGCCGAAAACTCCTAAACTAGCAATACCCGGGGGCCGGACAACCGTTCGGCCCCCTCCACCACCACAGGTCGTCATCCGTGTAACGGGTGCACGAAACCAGGCGAGAAAGGCACCACAAAATGACAATGACAGATCCGGTCGCAGATATGCTGACCAGACTGCGCAACGCTAACTCGGCGTACCACGACACAGTGTCGATGCCGCACAGCAAGCTCAAGGCGCACATCGCAGACATCCTCAAGGCACAGGGTTACATCTCTGCCTGGGATGTCAAGGATGCAGAGGTCGGAAAGACCCTCACGCTGAACCTCAAGTTCGGCCCCAACCGCGAGCGTTCCATCGTCGGCATCAAGCGGGTTTCCAAGCCCGGCCTGCGCGTGTACGCAAAGTCGACTGAGATCCCCACGGTTCTCGGCGGCCTCGGCGTTGCCATCCTGTCCACCTCCAGCGGTCTGCTCACCGACCGCCAGGCTGAGAAGAAGGGCGTAGGCGGAGAAGTTCTCGCCTACGTGTGGTAGCCGACAATGTCACGTATTGGAAGACTTCCGATCGAGATCCCCGCGGGTGTCACGGTCGAAGCTAACGGCCAGGCCGTTAGCGTCAAGGGTCCGAAGGGTGAGCTCGCGCTCACCGTCGCCAACCCCATCGAGGTTCAGGTCACCGATGGCCAGGTTCTGGTCACCCGTCCCGACGACGAGCGCGCTTCGCGTTCGCTGCACGGACTGACCCGTACCCTGATCGCCAACCAGATCATCGGCGTCACCGTGGGTTACACCAAGGGACTCGAGATCGTCGGTACCGGTTACCGCGTCGCACAGAAGGGCACCTCCGTTGAGTTCGCCCTCGGCTTCTCGCACCCGGTCCTCATCGAGCCGCCCGTTGGTATCTCCCTGACCGTCGAGGGCGTTAACAAGCTCACGGTCAGCGGTATCGACAAGCAGGCCGTCGGCGAGGTTGCCGCAAACATCCGTAAGATTCGCAAGCCTGAGCCCTACAAGGGTAAGGGTGTGCGTTACGCCGGCGAGATTGTTCGCCGCAAGGCCGGAAAGAGTGGTAAGTAACCATGGGTCTCGGAACTAGAGGAAAAAGCAAGTCGGCTGCCCGCGGACGCAGGCACGCACGTCTTCGCAAGAAGATCGAGGGGACCGCGCTTCGTCCGCGTCTCGTCGTCACCCGTTCGGCTCGCCACGTATTCGTGCAGGTCGTTGACGACAGCAAGGGTTTCACCCTCGCGTCGGCGTCGACTCTCGAAACTGACATGCGCACCTTCGATGGTGACAAGACCGCCAAGGCCCTCAAGGTCGGCGAGCTCGTCGCAGAGCGTGCGAAGGCTGCCGGCATTGAAGCCGTCGTATTTGACCGTGGTGGCAGCAAGTACGCAGGACGCGTCGCAGCCATCGCCGAAGGAGCCCGAAAGGGAGGGTTGGACCTGTGAGCACTGAATCCAGTAGCACCGCAGCAGCGAAGGAAGCTGACGTCGTCACTGAAGTTCCGGTGGAAACCGCAGCTTCGACCACGCCGCCGCAGAACGAGCCTCGCGAGGCTCGCCGTGGTGGCCGTGAGCGCAGCCCGAACCGTGAGCGCGGAAGCCGTGACGCCGAGAAGAGCCAGTTCCTCGAGCGCGTCGTCACGATCAACCGTGTTTCCAAGGTGGTCAAGGGTGGTCGTCGCTTCAGCTTCACCGCTCTGGTCGTCGTCGGAGACGGTAACGGCCTGGTAGGCGTTGGTTACGGTAAGGCCCGCGAGGTCCCGACCGCAATCAGCAAGGGTGTCGAGGAAGCGAAGAAGAACTTCTTCCGCGTTCCCCGCGTCGGCCTGACCATCCCGCACCCCGTTCAGGGTGAAGCCGCCGCCGGAGTCGTTCTTCTCCGTCCGGCCGCAGCAGGTACCGGCGTTATCGCCGGTGGCCCGGTGCGCGCCGTACTCGAATGCGCCGGCATCCACGACGTGCTGAGCAAGTCGCTCGGTTCGTCGAACACCATCAACATCGTGCACGCCACGGTGGAGGCCCTGCACCAGCTCGAAGAGCCGCGTGCGGTTGCGGCTCGCCGTGGCCTCTCCTACGAAGACGTGGCCCCGGCCCGTTTTCTGCGTGCCGATGCGGCTGCAGCAGCAGCCGCCGCAAGCGCGAAGGCAGGTGCCTAATGGCTCAGCTGAAGATTACGCAGATCAAGTCCAAAATTAGTGAGAAGCAGAACCAGCGCGACACGCTTCGCAGCCTGGGCCTGCGTCGCATTGGCGCCGTCACGATCCGCGAGGACAACTCGCAGAACCGTGGTTACGTCAACACCGTTGCTCACCTGGTGAAGGTCGAGGAGATTGACTAATGGCTGACGAGAAGGAAGCGACCGAGAAGGTCGCAACCAAGCCCGCCGCTAAGAAGGCCGCCGCCCCCAAGGCGACGACCACGAAGGCTGCTGCAGCCAAGGCTCCGGCCAAGACTGCTGCCGCCAAGAAGGCCGCCGCGCCGACTGAGCCCGCTGAGGCCCGTCCGCAGGTGCTGAAGGTTCACCACCTTCGCCCCGCGCCCGGATCGAAGAAGGACAAGCAGCGCGTTGGCCGTGGTGAAGGATCCAAGGGTAAGACCGCGGGTCGTGGCACCAAGGGCACCAAGGCACGCTACACCGTGCGTATCGGCTTCGAGGGTGGGCAGATGCCGCTGCACATGCGCACCCCGAAGCTGCGCGGGTTCAAGAACCCGTTCCGCGTGGAGTACCAGGTTGTAAACCTGGAGCGCCTGGCCGAGCTGTACCCGACCGGCGGCGATGTAACCATCGAATCGCTGGTCGCCAAGGGTGCCGTTCGTGACAACGAGAAGGTCAAGGTTCTCGGCAATGGTGACATTGCGGTTAAGCTGACTGTTGCAGTCGATAAGGTCTCCCGCTCAGCTGAGCAGAAGATCGTCGCAGCAGGTGGCTCGATCAAGTAGTAAGACCCGTAGACGAGATCGAGCTTGTCGAGCCTGCTCAGCGACTAAAGCGCTGACGCTGTCTCGGCAAGCTCGTTCTTTGTTACTAACTGGAGGCCTTTTTTGTTTAGCGCCATTGCGCGGATATTCCGCACACCGGACCTTCGTAAGAAGATCGGGTTCACCCTGGGCATCGTCGCCCTGTTCCGTCTGGGCTCGTTCATCCCCGCCCCATTCGTGGACTTCGGCAACGTGCAAGCCTGTCTTGCAGCGAACCAGGGAACGAGCGGCCTCTACGAGCTCGTGAACCTGTTCAGCGGTGGCGCCCTGCTGCAGCTGTCCGTCTTCGCACTGGGGATCATGCCGTACATCACGGCCTCCATCATCGTGCAGCTGCTGCGCGTGGTGATTCCCCACTTCGAGACCCTCTACAAGGAGGGCGCGGCGGGCCAGTCCAAGCTCACCCAGTACACGCGTTACCTCACCATCGCCCTCGGCATCCTCCAGTCGACGACGCTGATCACCGTCGCCCGCAGCGGCGCCCTGTTCGGCACCTCCGCCTCGAGCGAGTGCTCGCAGCTGATCACCAACGACGCCTGGTACGCCATCATGCTGATGGTCATCACCATGACCGCCGGTACCGGCGTCATCATGTGGATGGGTGAGATGATCACCGAGCGCGGAATCGGCAACGGCATGTCCCTCCTCATCTTCACGTCGATCGCCGCCCGATTCCCGAACTCGCTGATCTCGATCGGCCAGCAGAACGGCATCGACATCCTGCTCATCGTCCTGGCCATCGGGCTGGTCGTTGTGGCCGCCGTGGTGTTCGTCGAGCAGTCGCAGCGCCGCATCCCGGTGCAATACGCCAAGCGCATGGTGGGCCGCCGCACCTATGGCGGCAACAACACCTACATTCCGATCAAGGTGAACATGGCCGGCGTTGTGCCCGTCATCTTCGCGTCGTCGCTGTTGTACCTGCCGGCGCTCATCGCCCAGTTCAACCAGCCCGCCGCGGGCACCGAACCGCTGGCCTGGGTCACCTGGATCACCAACAACCTCACCAAGGGCGACCACCCGCTCTACATGGCGATGTACTTCCTGCTCATCGTGGGCTTCACGTACTTCTACGTCGCGATCACCTTCAACCCCGAAGAGGTCGCCGACAACATGAAGAAGTACGGCGGATTCATCCCCGGCATCCGTGCCGGCCGGCCCACCGCCGAGTACCTCGACTACGTGCTCACCCGCGTGACGCTGCCCGGTGCTCTGTACCTCGGCCTGATCGCGCTGCTCCCGCTGATAGCCTTCTCGGCCATCGGCGCCGACCAGAACTTCCCGTTCGGTGGCGCCAGCATCCTCATCATCGTGGGTGTCGGCCTGGAGACCGTGAAGCAGATCGACTCCCAGCTGCAGCAACGCCACTACGAAGGGCTTCTGCGATGACCCGACTTCTTGTGATCGGCCCGCCCGGTGCGGGCAAGGGCACCCAGGCCGTGCGTCTGGCCGAAGCCTTCGGTGTTCCCGCCATCTCCACCGGCGACATCTTCCGGTTCAACGTGAAGAACGAAACCGAGCTCGGCGTGCAGGTCAAGGCGTTCATCGAGGCTGGCAAGTACGTGCCCGACTCGTTGACCAATGAGATTGTCGCCGACCGCCTCAAGGAGCCGGACGCCCTGCAGGGCTTCCTGCTCGACGGGTACCCGCGCACCACCGACCAGGTGCTCGAGCTCGACCGCCTGCTCGACGCCGAGGGCACCTCGCTCGACGCCGTGGTGCAGATCGTCGCCGACACCGATGAGGTCGTGGCGCGGCTGCTCAAGCGCGCTGCGGAACAGGGGCGCGCCGATGACACGGCCGACGTCATCCGTCACCGTCTCGAGGTCTACGAAGAGCAGACCGCACCGCTGATCGACCTGTACGACAAGCGCGGCGTGGTCGTCACCATCGACGGCCTCGGTGCCGTCGACCAGGTCACCGACCGTATCGTGGCGGCTCTGGCCGAGCGCGGACTGCACGCCGTCGGGCCCACCGACGCGGTTGTGGCCTCGGCGTAATTTGCTGTGATTGGGCGTCGGCTTCGGTCGGCGCCCTTTCGTTTTTCCCCGGACGCCTTCCGGCGCCCGCTTTCGCACGACGACTTAGTTTGCAGGTATGACCGTGGCCCTTCGCCGCTCCATCTACAAGACTCCGGCGCAGATGCGCCTCATGCTGGCCCCCGGCCTGGCGACCGCTGCGTCGCTCGTGGCGGCGCGCGAAGCGATGAAGGTGGGCGTGACCACGCTGGCCCTGGATGCGGCCGCTGAAGCCGCCATCGTGGCCCTGGGCGGCCGGCCCAACTTCAAGCTCGAGCAGGGCTATTTCCACACCGTGTGCGCGTCGGTGAACGACGACGTGGTGCACGGCATCCCCAATGGGCGGGTCCTGGGTGCGGGTGACATCGTCTCCATCGACAGCGGCGCGATCATCGACGGCTGGAACGGCGACGCGGCGTTCACCTTCGTGCTGCCCGACCCGTCGCGGCCCGAGGTCGTGGCCGAGCGGGAGGAACTCTCCCGCGTGACCGAGCAGTCGCTCTGGCACGGCATCGCGCGGCTCGCCGAGGCGCGTCATCTCAACGAGGTGGGCGAGGCCATCGAGGACTACATCGAGTCGCAGGGCAGCTACGGGATCCTCACCGACTACGTGGGCCACGGCATCGGCAAGTCGATGCACGAGGCGCCGCCGGTGTTCAACTATCGGGTGCGCCAGAAGGGCCCGGACGTGAAGCCCGGCCTGGTTGTGGCCATCGAGCCGATGGTGGTGCTCGGCGACATCGAGACGTACACCCGCGACGACGACTGGACCGTCGCCACCAGCGACGGCAAGGCCGCCGCGCACTGGGAGCACAGCGTCGCCGTGCACAAGGACGGCATCTGGGTGCTCACCGCCGAAGACGGCGGCGCCGCGGGCCTGGCCCAGTTCGGCATCACCCCCACGCCCCTCGCCTAGTTGGGCACCACCTCCACCCCCACGCCCCTGGCCTAGTTCGGAACCGCCTCCACCCTCCTGGCCTAGTTCGGCATCGCCTCGAGGCCCTCTGGCCAGGCAAGCCCGCGCCGCGGCACGTTCCCGGGGCTCTCCTTACTCAACTGTCGCCCGTGCGGACATCTGCACCCGGTACGCCGGGTGCAATTGTCCGTTTCGGCACCAGTTAGTGCGGTAGCGAGGCGGATGCGCGCCTGCCCGCGCGGCCGGGTCACGCAGCGGATGGCCGCGTGGTGCGGGCGGCCTGAGCCGAGGTGGAGACGCTCGCCGACGGCCATCCGTTTGTATCTGTTGCCCGTTCGGACATATGCACCCGGTACGCCGGGTGCAATTGTCCGTTTCGGGACCAGTTGGGGCGGGGGAGGCCACGCCGGGGAAGGGGGCGGAGCGGGGTTAGGTGTCCATCACGTGGACGAGCTCGTCGATGAACGACGCGAAGTCCACCGAGCGCTTGATTAGGCGCTGCACCTCGAGGCGGTCGGCGAAGACCTCCACGAACTGGTCGAAGACCGCCTGGAAGGTGCTGCGCCCCGCGGCGCTGAACGCGATGAGCGCCACCACGTTCACCCTGTTGTCGCCCCAGTCCATCGGGGCGTCGTTGATCACGATCGCGATCGACGTTTGCTTTGCACTCATCGACATGGCGTGCGGCACCGCGAGGTTGTCGGTGAACGCGGTCGACGACATCAGCTCGCGCTCGATGGCGCCGTCGACGTAGCTCTGGTCGATGATGCCCTTGGCCGTCATCCGCTCGCCCAGCGCGGTGATCATGGCCACCTCGTCGCGGGCGTAGAAGTTGCGCGAGAACAACGACTCGTCGAAGAACTGCAGCAGGTCGTCCTTCAGGCGCGCCCGCCGGCGCATCCGCCGCACCCGGCTGGCATGCTGACGGATGCGGTCCACATCGTTCTGGGTGAGGAACGGCTGGATCACGATGACCCCGTCGGAGTGCAACTGGGGGTCGATGGTGGTGAGCACCAGATCGGCGTCGAGCGAATCCCAGTCCACGTCGGACCGGGTGATCACCGCAACCACCTCGAGGTCGTCGCCGAGCACCCGTTCGATGCGTTCGCGCAGCAGCACGTGCATGTCGTAGTAGTTGGGGCACACGATCGCGCAGGTCACCAGCTCCACCCGGCGCACCTGCTGCTCGAGGTGCGCACCCACGTGCATGGCGATGTAGGCGATCTCGTCGTCGTTGATCACGATGCTCTCGGCGCGCTGCAGCTCGCTGGCGATGTACACGGCCAGCTCGTAGATCAGCGGATACGACGTCTTGATCGACCGGGTGAGGGGATTGCGGGAGTACGACTTGTCGTGCGCCCGGTTGATCAGGTTGCGCACGTGCAGGGTGAGCCGCACGATGAAGTCGTCGTCGTCGAGGTCGACCAGGTACTCCTGGCTGGCCCGGTCCACGATCGCTCGCATCGCGGCGAGCTCGGCCGGCTGCACGTAGCTCTCGATGAGGGTCTCGGCCGGCTGGTCGTGCCCGGGCGTGATCACCCGGGTGGTGAGCAGGAAGGCCAGGTAGGCCAGGTCGCCGCTGCCCAGGCACACGTCGAAGTGCGTCATGATCAGGCCCGACAGCGAGGTGGCCAGCTCCGACGGTGGCTCGGTGACGGCCGGTGCGGGGGAGAGGTTCTTGCTCACCCGGTCGATGGCGATGGCCACATGCAGCAGCACGTTGTTGATGCCGTACTCGTTCACGAAGTAGCCCTGGCCGTCGAGCAGGTCGATGAGGTCGGTCTTGAACGCGCTGAGGCTGTCGGCGCCGGCCTGGCCAGAGGTGAACTCGCGCTGAATGGTCTCCAGGTCGATCATGCCGCGGGCGCTTTCCTCGCGGAACATGCGGCTGAGGAGCTTGCGGCGGTCGGTCTCCGAACCGGTGAGGGTGACGACGCTGCCGTGCCGCACGAGCGTGAGCCCGGAGTCGGGCAGGAGCAACCGCACCCGGGCCAGGTCGGCCTCCACCGTGGAGTCGCTGACGAAGTTCTCGGCGGCCAACTCGTACACGTCGAGGCCGTCGACCTCCTCGGTGAGCCGGCGCACCAGCTGCGAGAGACGCTGCTGCGGGGTGTCGGCCTCCGTGTCGCGGGGCCGCGAGCGATGTTCGGCGGTGAACGCGGAGAACTCGTCCCGGTTGATGCGATACCCGGCGGTGCCCGATTCGATCACGGTCAGCGGATGCGCCGCGGCCTTGACCGCGGTGACGTAGCTGCGCACGCTGCGAGGAGTGACGCCCAGGCGGTCAGCAAGCTCGCCTGCCGTGATCCAGCCCGACGTCTGGGACAGATAGTCCAGCATCCGTGCCTGCTTATCACTCATAATGCGCAACTCCATTGTCTCAAGAGTAGTCAAGCAGAGAGTGCAGCCCGGAACGGCAGGCATTTTGGTTGTTTCCGCAGGGGGCGGAAAAGGCTCTGGTGGTGCCCGCGGGGCGGAAAGAGGACAGTAGGTGTTGCATTCAGAAGTTCGATGGAAGGAATGAATCAATGAAGATTCTCGTCGTATGTGGTGCCGGTGCGTCCAGCGCATTCGTGGCACACCGCTTGCGTGTGACCGGCAAGCAACGGGGGCTCACCCTCACCGTTGTCGCCGGAAGCGAATCGGACCTGCCGGGCTCGCTCGACACCGTCGATGTTCTTCTGGTCGGCCCACACCTCGCTCCCCGCTTCGACCGCCTCAGCACTCAGGCGAAGAAGCTCGGCGTGGGAGTGGCCCTGTTGCCCAAGGCGGTCTTCGCGGCCCGCGACGGCGACCTGGCACTCGACCTGGCCGTGGATGCCGAGCACGAACGGTCGTGGGTCTGACAATCAGACGCCACACCCCACCACCCCTGATTGTTGTGCCGGCGGCTGCCGGCCGCCCGCACGAAGCCGGGACCTCGACTGAGGCCCGGTGACAATCCCGCACGTTGGAAAGGCTTAGGCGTACGAAATGGCTGCACGCACCGTACTGATCGGATCGACCCACGGGCTTCACGCTCGCCCCGCGAAGCTCTTCAGCAAGGCCGCGGCCGCCGCCGGCACCCCGGTCACGCTGCAGAAGGGCGACGGCAAGGCCGTCAACGCCGCCAGCATCCTGGGCGTCATCGCACTGGGCATCAACCACGGCGACAGCGTCACCCTCGCCGCCGACGGCGACAACGCCGAGACCGTGCTCGATGAACTCGCCGCGCTTCTCCTCACCGACCACGACGCCTAAGCGAAAGCGGCTGACCATGCTGGAACTGCAAGGAATCGGAATCGGCCAGGGCGTGGCCGTCGGCCGCGTGCTGCGCATGCCCGAGCCGCTACCCGAACCCGTCGACACCCGCAGCACCCGGGACCCCGAGGCCGAACTGGCCCGCGCCACCGCATCGATGCACGCCGTGGCAGAAGAACTCGAGGCCCGGGGCGAACGCGCCGGCGGCACCGCCCAGGAGGTGCTCGAGGCCCAGGCCATGATGGCCGAGGACCCCTCCCTCGTCGACGAAGTCACCGCCCGGCTGCACAAGCACCAGACCGCCGAACGCGCCGTGTTCGAAGCCTTCTCCGCCTTCCGCGACCAGCTGCTGGCCCTCGGCGGCTACCTCGCCGAACGCGCTGCCGACCTCGACGACGTGGCCCAGCGGGTCATCGCCGACCTCGCCGGCCTGCCCGCCCCCGGTGTGCCCGACCCCGCCGAACCGTTCGTGCTCGTGGCCCGCGACCTGGCCCCGGCCGACACCGCGCTGCTGGATCTCACCAAGGTGCTCGGCCTCATCACCATCGACGGCGGCCCCACCTCGCACACCGCGATCCTGGCCCGCGAGAAGTCGATCGTGGCGATCGTGGGCACCCATGCCGCCGCGCAGCTCGCTGACGGCGACGAGGTCATCATCGACGCCGCCAACGGCATCGTGCTCGTGGCCCCCACCGACAAGCAGATCGCCGACGCCCGGGCCCGCATCGCCGCCCGCGCCGCCCGCGCCCTGGCCCCGATCGGCCCCGGCACGCTCGCCGACGGCACCAGCGTGCCGCTGCTGGCCAACCTCGGCTCAGCGGATGGCGCCGAACGCGCCGTCGCCCTCGGCGCAGAGGGTGTGGGCCTGTTCCGCACCGAGTTCCTCTTCCTCGACTCCACCTCCGCGCCCACCGTGCTGCAGCAGCAGAGTGAATACGAGCGGATGCTGCGCGCCTTCCCCGGCAAGAAGGTCGTGGTGCGGGCGCTTGACGCCGGCGCCGACAAGCCGCTCGCGTTCCTCAACGACGCCGACGAGGAGAACCCCGCCCTGGGCCTCCGCGGACTCCGGGCCCTCCGCGCCAGCGAGGACATCCTGCGCGAGCAGCTCACCGCCCTCGCCGAAGCCGCCAAGACCACCGAGGCCGACGTCTGGGTGATGGCACCCATGGTGTCCACCGTGGAAGAAGCCGACTACTTCACCACCCTCGCCCACGACCTGGGCCTGAAGACCGCCGGTGTCATGGTCGAGGTGCCGTCCGCGGCCCTCATGGCCGACCGCATCCTGGCCCACACCGACTTCGCGTCGATCGGCACCAACGACCTCACCCAATACACCCTCGCGGCCGACCGGATGCTCGGAACCGTCGCGAGCTTCCAGGACCCGTGGCACCCCGCGGTGCTGCGCCTGGTGGGCGAGGTGGGTGCCGCCGGTGCCGCCGCCGGCAAACCCGTCGGTGTCTGCGGCGAGGCCGCGGCCGACCCGCTGCTCGCCGTGGTGCTCGTGGGCCTCGGCGCCACCACCCTGTCGATGTCGGCTGCCGCCCTCGCCGACGTTCGGGCCTCTCTGGCCGACTTCACTCTTGAGCAGGCTCGGCAACTCGCCGAGGCCGCTTTGTCCGCCGACGGCGCAGCATCCGCTCGCGCCGCGGCAACCGCAATCGCACACAGTTACATCAGCTCCGCCCCACCTAGCGCGGCCCCTACCGTGCTTACCCACCCCGAGAGAGGTACACAGAAATGACAACGACGTCTGTCACCGAGAAGAAGGGCGCGAGGGTCCACGTTCAGGCCTTCGGTACCTTCCTGAGCGGCATGATCATGCCCAATATCGCGGCGTTCATCGCGTGGGGCATCATCACCGCATTCTTCATCCCCACCGGCTGGACCCCGAACGAGACCCTGGTCACGCTGGTCGACCCGATGATCTTGTACCTACTGCCGCTGCTGATCGCCAACACCGGCGGCCGGATGGTCTACGGCACCCGCGGTGGAGTGATCGCCTCGATCGCCACCATGGGCGTCATCGTCGGCAGCTCGATCCCGATGTTCATCGGTGCGATGGTCGTCGGACCGCTCTCCGCATGGATCCTGATGAAGGTCGACAAGATCTGGGCCGGAAAGATCAAGCCCGGCTTCGAGATGCTGGTGGACAACTTCTCCGCCGGTATCCTCGGTTTCGCCCTGGCCCTCGGCGCGTTCTTCGGAATCGCCCCGCTGGTCACCGGACTGAGCTCCTTCCTCGAGTCGGTCGTTGACTGGCTGATCGCCAACGGCCTGCTGCCGATCGCGTCGATCTTCATCGAACCCGGCAAGATCCTCTTCCTCAACAACGCCATCAACCACGGCGTGCTCACCCCCATCGGTGTGCAGCAGGTTCAGGAAAGCGGAAAGTCGATCCTGTTCCTCCTCGAGGCGAACCCCGGCCCCGGCCTGGGCATCCTGCTCGCGTTCACGTTCTTCGGCGTGGGCCTGGCCCGTGCGAGTGCACCCGGCGCGATCATCATCCAGTTCCTCGGTGGTATCCACGAGATCTACTTCCCCTACGTGCTGATGAAGCCGATGCTGGTCTTCGCCGCCATCGGTGGTGGCATGACCGGTGTTGCCGTGAACGTCGCCTTCCAGACCGGCCTCCGCGCCCCCGCCTCGCCCGGCAGCATCATTGCCGTGCTCGCTCAGACGCCGGGAACCGACTATGTCGGCGTGATCCTCTCGGTTCTCGCCTCTGCGGGAGTCTCGTTCGCAATCGGTGCCGTCATCCTCCGTGCCAGCCGCAAGAAGGACCTCGCCGCTGAGAACGACAACGAACTGGCCGCCGCCATCGCCAAGACCGAGGCCAACAAGGGCAAGTCCAGCTCCGTGCTGAGCAACCTGGGTGCTTCGGCCGCCACCGGTCACGCTGTGAAGAACATCGTCTTCGCCTGCGACGCCGGTATGGGCTCCAGCGCCATGGGCGCCTCGGTGCTCCGCAACAAGATCAAGAAGGCCGGCATCGAAGGGGTCACGGTGACCAACCAGGCCATCGCGAACCTCGACGGAACCGCCGACCTCGTGATCACCCACCAGGACCTGACGGACCGCGCTCGGGGCAAGAGCCCCAAGTCGGTGCACGTGTCGGTGGACAACTTCATGAACAGCCCGAAGTACGACGAGGTCGTGGAATCTCTCCAGGGCGCAAGCGAGGAAGTGACTAAGTAATGACCCAGAGCATTCTGGAACCGCAGAACGTGGTGGCCGCGGGAACGGCCACCACCCGCGACGACGCAATCCGGGAGGCCGGCGCACTGCTGGTCGCCGCCGGGGCGGTCAAGCAGGAGTATGTCGACTCGATGTTCGAGCGCGAGAACTCCGTCTCGACCTACATGGGCAACTTCCTGGCGATCCCGCACGGCACGAACGACGCGAAGGAGTCGATCGTGCGATCGGCTCTCTCGCTCGTGCGCTACGCCGAGCCGATCGACTGGGACGGCCAGCCCGTCAAGTTCGCGGTCGGCATTGCCGGACTGAACAACGAACACCTGGAGATCCTCTCCAAGATCGCCGTCGTCTTCTCGGACGAGGACGAAGTACAGAAACTGATCGACGCAGCAACGCAGGAAGACATCTTCGCGTTGCTCGAGGAGGTAAACGCAGAATGAAAGCCATTCACTTCGGCGCGGGCAACATCGGCCGCGGTTTCGTCGGGCTCCTGCTTCACGAGGCCGGTTATGAGGTCGTCTTCGCCGATGTGAATGCTCCTCTCATTGAGGCTCTGCAGAACGCACCGTCCTACACGGTGCACGAGGCGGGCCAGACGCCCACCGACAAGGTGGTCGACAACTTCCGCGCCATCAACAGCTCCACCCACGAGGCCGATCTCATCAACGAGATCGCCACGGCCGACGCGGTCACCACCGCCGTCGGACCGAACGTGCTGCGTTTCGTGGCTCCGGTCATCGCGGCGGGCCTGGCCCGCCGCGATGCCAGCCGGCCGCCGCTGGCCGTGATGGCCTGCGAGAACGCCATCAACGCCACGGATGTGCTCGCCGAGCAGGTCTGGGCGAACGTGCCCGACGGCGACCGCGATGCCCTCGCCAGCCGGGTGGCCTTCGCGAACACGGCCGTGGACCGCATCGTTCCCGGCCAGGCAGCGGATGCCGGCATCGACGTCACCGTCGAGGCCTTCTACGAATGGGTCATCGAAAGCTCCGCTTTCGGTGACACCCCGCCAGTGATTCCCGGCGCCACGTTCGTCACGGACCTGGCCCCGTACATCGAGCGGAAGCTCTTCACGGTGAACACCGGGCACGCCACGGTCGCCTACCTCGGCACCCAGGCCGGCGTCTCCAAACTCTCCGACGCTCTGCTGGTGCCCTCGGTCGCCGACGGCGCCCGCCGGGTGCTCGAAGAGACCAGCGCCCTCCTGGTGGCCAAGCACGGCCTCGACGAGGCCACCCAGCGCGCCTACCGGGAGAAGATCCTCGGTCGGTTCGCCAACCCGTCGCTGCCCGACACCGTCGAACGCGTCGGCCGCCAGCCGCTGCGCAAGCTCAGCCGTCACGAACGCTTCATCGGCCCGGCCGCCGAGATCGCCGAGGGAGGCACCCGCCCCGTGGCGCTGCTGACGGCCATCGCCGCGGCCCTGCGCTTCAACGTGGCCGACGACGAGCAGAGCGTCGAGCTGCAGCGGATGCTCGGCACCGACTCGGCCGAGACCATCGTGGCCGACGTGTGCGGGCTCGAGCCCACGCATCCGCTCTACGCGGACCTGCTCGAGGTCGTCCGCGGAGCCGTCACCGCATCCTGAGAGCTGTCCCACCGTCCCTCGGCCTGGAAACGGGCCGAGGGATTATAGGGATGAATTGCCAAAAGGCAATTGCATAGCATAGGATAAATCCTTGGTGTCTAGCACCGCCTTTATTGGCGTGTCTGGCCGCCACATCCACGCACGACCAGCAACCAATACTTTAGCGATAGTGAGTTATGGCCAAAAAAGACGGTGTCATCGAGATCGAGGGCGCAGTAGTCGAAGCTCTTCCCAATGCGATGTTTCGCGTTGAGTTGACCAACGGCCACAAAGTTCTTGCCCACATTTCGGGCAAGATGCGTCAGCACTACATCCGCATCCTCCCCGAGGACCGCGTGATCGTGGAGCTGAGCCCTTACGACCTGACCCGCGGTCGGATCGTTTACCGCTACAAGTAAAGCGTTGCTGTAAGTAACGGCCCACGGCATCCCGAGGGTACGAAGACAGCGATTACAAGGACACACCCATGAAGGTCAAGCCCAGCGTCAAGAAGATCTGTGACAAGTGCAAGGTCATCCGCCGTAACGGCAACGTGATGGTCATCTGCGAGAACCCGCGTCACAAGCAGCGTCAGGGCTAGTCACCTGGCAAGGTCAGCAGCCTCAGGGCTGGTCGAGCTTGTCGAGACCCGCAGGCCGATCTCACCGCGGTCAGCAGCTTAACAACTAAATACTTAGCAGTGCCGGGAACCCCTCGGGGTGACACCATCGGTTGGAGGCCGATGCACAGGCACTGTTACAGACCTCCACTCATCCCACAGGAGAAGCCACAATGGCACGTCTAGCCGGCGTAGACATTCCGCGCGATAAGCGCGTGGAAGTTGCACTTACTTACATTTTCGGTGTTGGCCGTACGAGGGCTCTCAAGACCCTCGCCGACGTCGAGATCGATGGAAACATTCGCGTCAAGGACCTGACCGACGAGCAGCTCGTCCAGCTCCGCGACTACATCGAAGGAACCTTCAAGATCGAGGGTGACCTTCGACGCGAGATCGCCGCTGACATCCGCCGCAAGGTCGAGATCGGTAGCTACGAAGGTATTCGTCACCGCAAGGGCCTGCCCGTTCGCGGCCAGCGCACCAAGACCAACGCTCGCACCCGCAAGGGCCCGAAGCGCACCGTAGCCGGCAAGAAGAAGGCGCGCTAGGCCTCGCCTAGCCCGTCTCGCCTCTAGGATTCAGGAGAAATCATGGCAGCACCCAAGTCGGCCGTACGGAAGCCGCGTAAGAAAGAAAAGAAGAACATTGTTGTGGGCCAGGCTCACATCAAGTCCACGTTCAACAACACCATCGTCTCGATCACTGACACCACCGGTGCAGTCATCAGCTGGGCGTCCTCAGGTGGAGTCGGCTTCAAGGGTTCGCGCAAGTCGACCCCGTTCGCCGCTCAGCTGGCCGCCGAGTCGGCTGCCCGCCAGGCGCAGGAGCACGGCATGAAGAAGGTTGACGTCTTCGTCAAGGGACCGGGCTCCGGCCGCGAAACGGCTATCCGTTCGCTGCAGGCTGCCGGCCTCGAAGTTGGTTCGATCAACGACGTGACGCCCCAGGCTCACAACGGTTGCCGTCCCCCGAAGCGCCGCCGCGTTTAATTCCTTTCAGTGACAGGCGATTGGGCTTGTCTGGGTCGAAAGATCCGGGCAGGCTCACTCGCCGTTCACCGCGACAGGGCGCACCAGCCACCCCGTCGAGTCTCACAACTTAACAACTCGCCACTAAGTGTCATATAGCGGACACTTCGCCGAAAGGAATCAATAGTGCTTATCGCACAGCGCCCCACGCTCACCGAAGAGAACATCTCGGAGTTCCGGTCCCGGTTCGTCATCGAACCGCTCGAGCCCGGCTTCGGCTACACCCTCGGTAACTCGATGCGCCGCACCCTGCTTTCCTCGATTCCCGGCGCTGCTGTCACCAGCATCCGCATCGATGGAGTGCTTCACGAATTCAGCACCGTTCCCGGGGTCAAGGAAGATGTCACCGAGATCATCCTGAACATCAAGGGACTCGTCATCTCGAGCGAGCACGACGAGCCGATCACCGCGTACCTGCGCAAGCAGGGCTCCGGTCAGGTCACCGCTGCCGACATCTCGGCTCCGGCCGGCGTGGAGGTTCACAACCCCGAGCTCGTCATCGCGACCCTGAACGACAAGGCCAAGTTCGAACTTGAACTGACCATCGAGCGTGGCCGTGGTTACGTGTCGGCTACCCAGAACCGCAACGAGTACTCCGAGGCCGGCCAGATTCCGGTCGACTCGATTTACTCGCCGGTTCTCAAGGTGACCTACCGTGTCGAGGCAACTCGTGCCGGTGAGCGCACCGACTTCGACCGCCTCGTCGTCGACGTGGAGACCAAGTCGGCTATCTCGCCCCGCGACGCCATCGCATCCGCCGGTCGTACGCTGACCGAGCTGTTCGGTCTGGCCCGCGAGTTGAACACCGCCGCTGAGGGCATTGAGATCGGCCCCGCGCCGGTCGACGCCGTCCTCTCGACCGAGCTGTCCGTGCCGATCGAAGACCTCGATCTGTCCGTGCGCTCGTACAACTGCCTCAAGCGCGAAGGCATCAACAACGTCAGCGAACTGGTCGCCCTCTCGGAGACCCAGCTGATGAACATCCGCAACTTCGGTCAGAAGTCGGTGGATGAGGTCAAGGACAAGCTCGTTGAGCTTGGCCTGTCACTGAAGGATTCTGTGCCCGGCTTTGACGGTGCGCACTTCTACAGCGGCTACGACGAAGAAACCATCTAAGGCTCGTCGTTCCTCGACGCCTTTCGACTTTGATACTGGAGATTACCGATAATGCCTAAGCCCACTAAGGGAGCCCGTCTCGGTGGCGGACCGGCGCACGAGCGCCTCATGCTCGCGAACCTGGCCGCCAGCCTGTTCACCCACAAGTCCATCAAGACGACCGAGACGCGCGCCAAGCGCCTGCGTCCGGTTGCCGAGCGCCTGGTGACTTTCGCCAAGCGTGGCGACCTGCACGCTCGTCGTCGCGTGCTCGCGACGATCGGCGACAAGACCGTCGTGCACGAGCTCTTCACCGAGATCGCGCCCCAGGTTGCGCTCCGCGATGGCGGCTACACCCGCATCACGAAGCTCGGCTTCCGCAAGGGCGACAACGCCTCCATGGTGCAGATGGAGCTCGTTCTCGAGCCCGTCACGCCCAAGGTGAAGTCGAACAAGGCCTCCGCGAAGGCGTCCGCGCCCGTAGCCGAGGAGACCGTCGCCCCGTCCGAAGCCCCCGAGGCTGAGGTTGTCGAAGCCGACGCTGTCGAAGCCGAGACCGTTGAGGCCGACGCTACCGACGCATCCGCTGAGGAAGCCAAGTAGCATCAGCACCACCTGCTGAACCTGTAGTACCTGAAAGGGCCCGACTTCGGTCGGGCCCTTTTTTGTGTGCCCGGATGCGTTCACCGCACCTCTGGCGGGTGACCGCGCCCGCTATAGCGGGCGCAGTCGCCTACAGGCGGTGCAGCGAAGGCCCAGGAGCGTGCAGCACGGCGGCTGTCGGGCTTGGGCACCGTGGGGGAGAGGCTAGCGCGGCTGCGGGCGGAAGGCCTGCAGGGTGTCAGGGCCGGGCACCGGGGCTTCGGGCGCATCCGCGAGGCTATCGAGCGCGGCAGCCACGGCGTCGGCGTAGACAGCGCCACCGGTGGGGCCGGGGTGGATGCCGTCGTCGGCGAGTACGTCCACGTGCGGGGCGATCGCGGCACTCCAGTCGGCCAGGGCGACGCGGGCGCGGTGCGCCGAGAAGTCCGCCAGCTCGGCGTTGACGCCTGCGGTCCAGTCCCGCTCGGCGAAGGCGTTGACCACGATGAGTTCGCGGCTCGGCCCGATGGACCGCATGATGTCGGCGAGTTCGGACGCAGTGATCGGGCCGTTGGTGCCCAGGCCCACAACCACGACCGGGCGCAGGGTGCCGGCGTCGCGCTGCGCGGCGAGGATCTCGGGCGCGGCATCCATGCCGCGGGACACCTGGGCGTCGATCGCGATGCCGGGGAACTCCGCCTGAAGTTCGGCCGCGGAGGCCAGCATGACCGAGTCGCCGACAGCGGTGATGGTGGAGCCGCGGGTGGCTTCAGCGGCCACCCCCGCGGCCTGCGCGGCGGCAGCGGCAGCGGCCTGAGCCTCGGCGGCCTCGGCGGCCCGGTCGAGCGCCTGCTGGCCGCGCAGCACCTCGGTCTGCGCCGAGGTCATCGCCGGTGCCGTGATCACGGATGCGGCGGTGCCGGCCACCAGCAGCACCGTCGCGACAGCGACACCCACGAGGGTTGCCCGCGGCCGACGGTGTTGCGAAACGCCCGCCACCGGGCCCGCGCCGAGGGGTGCGGTGGTGGGGCGAGGGGCCCAGGCGCGCAGCCGCCGGAGCGCGCCGCGCAGGCCCAGGCGGCGGATCGGGGTCTCCAGCCAGCGGTACGAGAGCGCGGCGGCGGTGAGGGCGAGGACCAGGGTGATGAGTCCCGTGCCCACGATGTTCCAGGGGTCGACGCCGACGGGGGCCCAGAGCTGCACGAGCACCAGCAGCGGCCAGTGCCAGAGGTAGAGGCCGTAGGACCGCTCGCCGAGGTAGCGCAGGGGAGCGGAGTCGAGCATCCGCCCGAATCGGCCGTCGGCGATGGCCGCCCAGATGACCACGGCGCTGAGCAGGGAGACCAGCAGGAGGCCGCCCCGGTAGGTGGTGGCGGAGTTGTCGGGCAGCCAGATGGCGGCGGCGAGCAGGCCCGCCACGGCGCCCGCACCCCACCAGGGGCGGGCGGCGGCGAGGGAACGGCGGACCGGCACGCGGTCGGGGTCGAGGTCGTCGGGCGCGCCGGCCTGCGGATAGATCGTGGCGTTCGCACGCACCGCAGACTGCTGCGCGCCCTGAACTGCGGTGCGCGGGCGCAGCAGGAGGGCCAGGCAGGCGCCGATCAGTAGGCCGAAGCTGTGCGTGTCGGAGCCGTAGTAGACCCGGGTGGGGTCGCTGCCGGGCTGGAAGCCGATGCCCATCCACACGGCCGAGGCGAGCGCGAGCGCGGCCACCAGGGCCAGGCGGAGGCCCGGGCGGCGCAGGCGCAGCAGCAGCAAGAGGATGAGCGGCCAGAGCAGGTAGAACTGTTCCTCCACCGCGAGTGACCAGAGGTTGCGGAAGAGCTCCGGTTGGCCGGAGTCGAAGTAGCTGGTGTGCGCGGTCAGTGACACCCAGTTGTAGCTGAACGTCGCGGTGCCGAGCAGTTTCCAGCCGAGGCCCACCAGAACGTCGCCGCCGATCAGCCAGGCCGTCGTGCACGCCACGAGCACCAACGGCACCAGCGCGGGGATCAACCGGCGGGCCCGGTGCAGCCAGAACCTGCGCGGAGAGAACCGGCCGGTGCTACCCTGCTCGGCCACGATCAGCCCGGTGATGAGGAAGCCGCTGATCACGAAGAAGATGTCCACGCCGATGAAACCGCCGCGGAGCGCCGGCGGGAACAGGTGGTAGACCACGACGAACGCAACGGCGAGACCCCTGAGCCCGTCGAGGCCGCTGAGGCGGCGCCGGCCCGGCCCGGTGACCCCCTCGGCGCCGGTGGCCCGGATGCCGTGCCCGACCCGGCTGCGGAGAGGGCTGTGGCGGGGGAGCGAGGGTCCGTGCGGAAAGTGCTGGTCATAGCGAGGGGGCCTGTCGAAGGCCCGTCCAACGATAACCCGGCCGGGCCTCTACACTGACCTCTGTGAGTTTTCCCGAGCCCGTAGACGGCCTTCCGCTGTCGGTGCTGACGGACCTCAACCCGGATGGCGCGCTCGCGGAGCCATCCGACGCACTGCCCGAACCCGGCTCCACCCGCATCCGCCTCGACGTGGCGTACGACGGCACAGGCTTCTTCGGCTGGGCCCGCCAGCCCGGCTATAAGACCATTCAGGGCCAGATCGAAGAGGGCCTGGGCGCCATCCTGAAGCGGCACCAGCCCACCCCGGACCTCGTGGTCGCCGGGCGCACCGACTCCGGCGTGCACGCTCTGGGCCAGGTGGCTCACTTCGACCTCAACGCCGATCAGGTCGACAGCCTCGTGCGGGTCAAGCGCGGCCGGGGCGCCCCCAAATACCCCAACGAGCTGGCCTCTATGGTGCAGCGCCGGCTCGGCGGCATCCTGGTCACCCAGCCCGAGATCGTGATCCGCAGCGCCACCATCGCACCCGTCGGCTTCGACGCGCGCTTCTCCGCGCTCTGGCGCCGCTACGAATACCGCATCGCCGACACCCAGGCGCTGCACGACCCGCTGCAACGGATGCGCACCACCTGGCACGGTTTCGCCCTCGACCTGCCCGCGATGCAGGAGGCCGCGGCCACCCTGATCGGGCTGCACGACTTCGCCACCTACTGCAAGCCGCGGCCAGGGGCCACGACCATCCGCACCCTGCAGTCCTTCGACTGGCGGCGTGACCCCGACGGGGTGCTCGTGGCGACGGTGCAGGCTGACGCGTTCTGCCACTCGATGGTGCGCGCGCTCGTGGGCGCCTGCGTGTCGGTGGGGGAGGGCAAACTAGTGGGCACCCGCCTGGTGGACCTGCGCATCGAGCGGGCCCGCACCAGCGAGTTCAAGGTGATGCAGGCGCACGGGCTCACCCTCATGGCGGTGGGTTACCCGGAGGACGCGGGTATGGCCATCCGTGCCGCTCAGACCCGGGCCCGCCGGGAACTGCCCGAAGACGAGTAGATTCGCGCGGATCTGGTCTGCGGAGTTGTGCGGCGGTAACCCGGTGAACTAGTGTTGACCTTTGGTGTCTGAGCGTTGCAGCCAGGCCCGCGAACGTGAGCCCTCCATCGATCGTGTTCTCTTCGAGAACACACCCGGAGCGGGATTCACGAACACCTCCGTTCGAACAAGAAAGCAGCACAACAGTGACGCGCACTTATACTCCCAAGGCAAGCGAACTCCAGCACGACTGGGTCGTCATCGATGCCACCGACATCATTCTGGGTCGGCTCGCCAGCCACGCCGCGATTCTCCTTCGCGGCAAGCACAAGGCGACCTTCTCCCCCCACATGGACGGTGGCGACTTCGTCATCATCATCAACGCCGAGAAGATCGCCCTCACCGGCGCGAAGCTCGAGCAGAAGAAGGCCTACCGCCACTCCGGTTACCCGGGCGGCCTGACGGCTACCACCTACGCGGAGATGCTCGAGAAGCACCCCACCCGTGCGGTTGAGAAGGCGATTCGCGGCATGCTGCCGAAGAACTCGCTCGGCCGTGCACAGCTGCTGAAGCTCAAGGTCTACGAAGGCCCGAGCCACCCGCACGCTGCGCAGCAGCCCAAGCCGTACACCCTCAGCCAGGTCGCTCAGTAGCGTCGGCCCCCAGACTTCTCGATATCTAAGAAAAAAGGATTCACACCATCGTGGCGAAGATCGCAGACCAGATTGACGCAGCTCCCGAGAGTTACTCCACCGAGACTCCCGCTGAAGCAGCAACCAAGGCGCCCCGCGCCGTCCTCAACGTTCCCGGCGCAGCCGTGGGCCGTCGCAAGCAGGCCATCGCCCGCGTGCGCATCGTCCCGGGTGCCGGCAAGATCGTCGTCAACGGGCGCGAGCTCGACGACTACTTCCCGAACAAGCTCCACCAGCAGCTCATCAACGACCCGTTCAAGGTCCTCGACCTGCTCGGCAGCTACGACGTCATCGCACGCATCACCGGTGGTGGCCCGTCCGGCCAGGCCGGCGCGCTGCGTCTCGGCATCGCCCGCTCGCTGAACCAGATCGACGAAGAGAACAACCGCGCGATCCTCAAGAAGGCCGGCTTCCTCAACCGTGACGCTCGCGTCAAGGAGCGCAAGAAGGCCGGACTCAAGAAGGCCCGCAAGGCGCCGCAGTTCTCGAAGCGCTAACCCGCTAGTCGAGTTCGCACTCCTATGGCTCGACTATTCGGCACGGACGGCGTCCGGGGCCTGGCTAACCGTGATCTCACGGCTGGCCTGGCCCTGGGCCTCGCCCAGGCGAGCGCCGTGGTGCTCACCTCGGGCCGTCGCGCGGAACTCCGCCGCGCACAGGGCCGCCGCCCCGTCGCCGTGGTCGCCCGCGACCCCCGCATTTCCGGTGAATTCATCACCTCCGCCGTTGCAGCAGGCTTGGCCAGCTCCGGCGTAGACGTGTTGGACGCCGGCGTCATCCCGACGCCCGCCGCCGCGTTCCTCATCGCCGACATCGGCGCAGACTTCGGCGTGATGATCTCCGCCTCGCACAACCCTGCCCCCGACAACGGCATCAAGTTCTTCGCCTTCGGCGGCACCAAGCTACCCGACGACGTGGAGGACCGCATCGAGGCGGTTCTCGCCGCCGGCGACCAGCTGCTCACCCCGATCGCCGGCGACGTCGGACGCATCCGCCGCTTCGCCGACGCCGAGGACCGCTACGTCGTGCACCTGCTCGGCACCCTTCCGCACCGGCTCGACGGTATCCACGTGGTGCTCGACTGCGCCCATGGCGCTGCTGCCGGTGTGTCGCCGCAGGTGTTCACGGATGCCGGTGCCCGCGTGACCGTCATCGGTGCGGACCCCGACGGCCTCAACATCAACGACGGGGTGGGCTCGACCCACCTCGACAACCTCGCCCGCGCTGTGCTCGAGCATGGCGCCGACGTGGGCATCGCCCACGACGGCGACGCCGACCGCTGCCTGGCCGTGGACCGCGACGGCAACATCGTCGACGGCGACCAGATCATGGCGATCCTGGCCGTGTCGATGGCCGAACGCGGCGTGCTGACCGACCGCACCCTGGTGGCGACGGTGATGAGCAACCTGGGCCTGAAGAAGGCCATGGCCGCCAACGGCATCAGCATGATCGAGTCGAAGGTGGGCGACCGCTACGTGCTCGAAGAACTCGACGCGCACTCTCTCTCGCTCGGCGGCGAGCAGAGCGGGCACGTCATCATGACGAAGTTCGCCACCACCGGCGACGGGATCCTCACCGGCCTGCACCTCGTGGCCGAGATGGCACGCACCGGCAAGACCCTCGCCGAGCTGGCCAGCGTCATGACGGTGTTCCCGCAGATCCTCGTGAACGTGCGCGGCGTCGACCACCACGCCCTCGCCGGCGACGAGGTCATCGCCCAGGCCGTGCGCGACGCCGAAATCGAACTCGGCGACACCGGCCGGGTGCTGCTGCGTCCCTCCGGCACCGAACCGATGGTGCGGGTCATGGTGGAAGCCGCTGACCAGCCCACCGCTGACCGCCTGGCACATGCGCTGGCCGACGTCGTGAAGAACCGCCTGGCCCTGCCTGTCGCCTGAGCACACCCCTCTCGCGCGTTCGGCTCGAGGGATCTCGACAAGCTCGATCGCCGGATGGGTCGCGCCCGTCTCGGCCATCGCGTTGGTCTCGGCCATCGCGTTGGTCTCGGCGGTCTCGTTGGTCGAGCTGGTCAAGACCTCGTGAGTGTTGTCGGGTACGCGTTCGGGTCGCGGGATCTCGACAAGCTCGATCACCGTGAGGGTCGCGTTGGTCTCGGCGGTGTCGTTGGTCTCGGCGGTGTCGTTGGTCGAGCTTGTCGAGACCTGGTGACCGGGTTTGCGTTCGTTCCGGTCTTGTTGGTCGAGGTTGTCGAGACCTGGTGAGGGTCGTCGCGTATGCGTTTGGCTCGCGGGATCTCGACAAGCTCGATCACCGTAGGGGTCGCGTTGGTCGAGCCCTGGGAGCACAAAAACGGGCGGCCAGGAGAACCTGACCGCCCGCATCCGTCGTGGTGCCGTTACGGCGTGGGCATGCCGCCGTTCACGTTCAGGGTCTCGCCGATGACGTAGCTGGATTCGCCCGACGCCAGAAAGACGTAGGCCGGGGCCAGCTCGGCCGGCTGGCCGGGACGCCCCAGCGGGGTCCGCTCGCCGAACTCGGGCAGCTCCTCGGTGGGCTGGCCGCCCGCGGTCTGCAGCGGCGTCCAGATCGGTCCGGGCGCCACGGCGTTGACCCGGATGCCCTTCGGCGCCAACTGCTGACCGAGCGCCTTGGTGAACGCGTTGATCGTGGCCTTCGTGGAGGCGTAGTCGACCAGGTTCTCCGAGGGGGAGTAGGCCTGGATCGAGGTGGTGTTGATGATGGTCGAGCCCGGCTTGAGGTGCGGCAGGGCCGCCTTGGTGAGCCAGAACATCGCGTACACGTTGGTCTTGAAGGTCTCGTCGAACTGCTCGTCGCTGAGCTCGAGCAGGTCCTCCACATGCTGCTGCTTACCGGCGTTGTTCACCAGGATGTCCAGGCCGCCGAGTCCATCGACCGCACTGCCGATGATTTCGCGGCAGAAGGCCGCGTCGGTCAGGTCGCCGGGCAGGGCGACGGCGGTGCGGCCGGCCTCCTCGATGAGTGCGACGATCTTCTGGGCGTCCTCTTCCTCCTCGGGGAGGTAGGAGATGGCCACATCCGCCCCTTCGCGGGCGAACGCGATGGCCACGGCGGCGCCGATGCCGGAGTCGCCTCCGGTGACGAGCGCCTTGCGTCCGGTGAGGCGCTCCGAGCCGCGGTAGGAGGTCTCCCCGCGGTCAGCGGTGTTGTTCAGATTGGCGTCCAGCCCGGCGCCCTCCTGGGACTGCGCGGTGGTGTCGATGTCGGCGTACTTCTTGGACGGGTCTTCGAAGATGTACTGGTCAGAGGGCAATGTTGTACCTTTCGTCGGTCGTCGACGTGTCGCCGCCACGGGGCGGCTGACACCACCGAACAAGCCTAGAACCGACGGTCTGGGCGCCTGCTGCGAAAATTCAGGCGGTTCGTGACGACTGTCGGTTTGTGCCGTCCCGACCGCCGGACGTGTCGGCGCGGGCGGTTCCGGCGGGCTTTTAGACGGCGGGCAGACGGTACCGCACGTGTCTCCGGAGGGCCGAGCCCGGGGCGAGCCGCGGGTGGTCGAACTCGCCGGCGGGCCGCATCCCGAGCCGCTCCATCACCTTCCGCGAGCGGATGTTGACCACCGCCGTGATCGAGTTCACCTCGGTCAGCTCCATGGTCTCGAACCCGAACCGCAGGGCCGCCGTCGCCGCCTCGGTCGCGAAGCCGTGACCCCATGCCGATGGGGCCAACCGCCAGCCCACTTCGACGCCGCCGGCACCGGGGACGCCCTCCGGCATCGGAGCGAGACCGGTGAAGCCGATGAACTCGCCGGTGTCCAGTCGCTCGAGCGCCCACAGCCCGTAGCCGTACACATCGAACAGCGCGTCGGCGCGTGCAGCGAGACCGTCACTCTGCGCGCGGTCCAGCCGGGCGGGGAAGTATCGCATCACCTCGGCATCCGCGTTGAGCAGGGCGAACGGCGCGCGGTCGCTGGGCAGCCAACGCCGCAGCAGCAGCCGTTGGGTGTGCAGCTCAAAGTCCATCCCTCGACCGTACCCGGCCAGGCCAACGCCGCGAGTTGCCACTTGGTGCCCCTTCAGCGCCCGCGAAGGGGCGCAATCTGGCAAGTCGCAAGACAACGATCGCGCGAGTCGCCACTTGGTGCCTCTTCAGCACACTCAGAGGGGCGCTATGTGGCAAGTCGCGACGCCGCGACCCGAGGAGGTGCCGCCACACGTGCGACTCAGACCTTGCGGAGCAGCACCTTGTCGACCGTGTGGTCGGAGTCCTTGCGCAGCACCAGCGTGGCGCGGGAGCGCGTGGGACGGATGTTCTGCAGCAGGTTGGGCTCGTTGATCGTGCCCCAGATGGTGCGCGCCCGCGCTCGGGCCTCGTCCTCGCTGAGGGAGGCGAACCGGTGGAAGAACGACTTGGGGTTGGTGAACGCCCCGCGCTGCAGCCCGAGGAAACGCTCCTCGTACCAGCGCGAGATGTCGGAGGTGCGCGCATCCACGTAGATGGTGAAGTCGAACAGGTCGCTCACCGCGAGCCCGTGGCCCGGCGCCGGCGGCTGCAGCACGTTCAGACCCTCCACGATCAGGATGTCGGGCTGCCGCACGACCACCTGCGCGTCGGGCACGATGTCGTAGTTGAGGTGCGAGTAGAACGGGGCGCGCACCTCGGCGGCGCCGCTCTTGATCGCGCTGACGAAGCGCAGCAGCGCGCGCCGGTCGTACGACTCGGGGAAACCCTTGCGTTCCATCAGCCCGCGGCGGGCCAGCTCGGCGTTGGGGAAGAGGAACCCGTCGGTGGTGACCAGTTCCACCCGGGGGGTGTCTTCCCAGCGGGCGAGCAGCTCACGCAGCAGGCGCGCGATGGTGGACTTGCCCACCGCCACCGACCCGGCCACGCCGATCACGAACGGGGTGGCCCCGGCACGTTCGCCGAGGAAGTCGCTGGTGTCGCGGTGCAGTTTGCGAGCGCCGGCGGCGTAGAGGTTGAGCAGCCGGCTGAGCGGCAGGTAGACATCCGACACCTCATTGATGTCGAGCGGCTCGCCCAGGCCACGCAACTGCACAACCTCGGTTTCACGCAACGGCAGCCGGGTCGAGGGCGCGAGGGAGGCCCACACAGCACGATCGAGCTCCACAAAGGGGGTGCTGTGACCGGTATTACCTGGGCTCACCAGCGGCTCGGACATCTACGCAAGCATAGTGCGACTAAAATCAGGCCCATGTGCGGAATCGTGGGATATGTCGGAGACAACAAGAGCGTCGAAGTGCTCATGGGCGGGCTGCGTCGACTTGAGTACCGGGGCTATGACTCGGCGGGAATCGCGGTGATCGACGCGACCGGCAAGCTCAACACGGCCAAGCGTGCCGGCAAGCTCGCGGTGCTCGCAGCCGAGCTCGAGGCGCATCCGATTCCCAACGGAGTCACCGGCATCGGTCACACCCGTTGGGCCACGCACGGTGGACCCACCGACGGCAACGCGCACCCGCACCTCGGTGACAACGGCAAGCTCGCCCTCATCCACAACGGCATCATCGAGAACTTCGCGCCGCTCAAGGCCGAACTCCTTGCCGAGGGCTACACGTTCCTCAGCGAAACCGACACCGAGGTGGCCGCCGTGCTGCTCGGACGGGAATACCAGCGTGTCGGCGACCTCGCCGAAGCGTTCCGCACCGTCGTGTCGCGCCTGGACGGTGCGTTCACGCTGCTCGCCGTGCACGAAGACCAGCCCGGCGTCGTCGTCGGCGCCCGCCGCAACTCGCCCCTGGTCATCGGCTTGGGCGAGGGCGAGAACTTCCTCGGCTCCGACGTGGCCGCGTTCGTGGAGTACACCCGCCGCGCCGTAGCGATCGGCCAGGACCAGATCGTCACGATCACCCCCGACCTCGTCACCGTCACCGACTTCTTCGGCGCGCCCGTCGAGGTCGAAGAGTTCGACATCGCCTGGGATGCCTCCGCCAGTGAAAAGGGCGGCTGGTCCTCCTTCATGGCCAAAGAGATCTCCGAGCAGCCGGATGCCGTCACCAACACCCTGCGCGGCCGCATCCACGACGGCCAGGCCGTCGTGCCCGAGCTCGAGGCCTTCGGCGACGACGTGCTCGCCGGCATCCGCCGCATCGTGATCGTCGCCTGCGGTACCGCCGCCTACGCCGGCCAGACCGCCAAGTACGCCATCGAGAAGTGGGCCAAAGTGCCCGTGGACGTGGAGCTCAGCCACGAGTTCCGCTACCGCGACCCGGTGCTCGACGACCACACCCTGGTGATCTCGATCAGCCAGTCCGGCGAGACCATGGACACCCTGATGGCCGTGAAGTACGCCCGCGAGGCCGGCGCCAAGGCCATCTCGATCTGCAACACCCAGGGCGCCACCATCCCGCGCGAATCCGACGCCGTGATCTACACGCACGCCGGACCCGAGGTCGCTGTGGCGTCGACGAAGGGCTTCACCGCCCAGATCGCCGCGCTGTACCTCTTCGCGCTGCACCTGGCCCGGGTGCGGGGCACCCTCTCGCTCGAGGAGCTCGCCGAGCAGGTCGCCGAACTGCAGGCCATCCGGAGAAGCTCGCCACGACCCTGCTGCAGGGCGAGGCCGTGCACCAGCTGGCCACCTGGATGACCGACACCCGCGCGGTGCTGTTCCTGGGCCGTCACGTGGGCTTCCCGATCGCGCTCGAGGGTGCGCTCAAACTCAAGGAGCTCGCCTACATCCACGCCGAGGGCTTCGCCGCCGGTGAGCTCAAGCACGGCCCGATCGCGCTCATCGAGCCCGGCCAGCCGGTCTTCGTGGTGGTGCCGAGCCCCCGCGGCTCCGCGCACCTGCACCCCAAGGTGGTCTCCAACATCCAGGAGATCCGCGCCCGTGGTGCCCGCATCATCGCGATCGCCGAGCAGGGCGACGCCGCGGTGCTGCCGTTCGCGGACTCGGTGTTCCACATCCCGCTGGCCGCGCCGCTGTTCGAACCGCTGCTGGCCGTCGTGCCGCTGCAGATGTTCGCCATCGAACTGGCCACCGCCAAGGGCCTGGACGTGGACCAGCCGCGCAACCTGGCCAAGTCCGTCACGGTCGAGTAAGTCACAGCCAGCCGGATGCCCAGGGCCCGCACCGCTCCACCGCGACAGCGGTGCGGCGCGCACCCTGGGCATTTCGCCGCCACCCACGGGATGAGGACACGTTGATCAAGGGCATCGGGGTCGACATCGTCGACCTGGCACGCTTCGACCGGCAGGTCGCCCGCACGCCCGGGCTGATCCCCCGGTTGTTCGCGCCCGCCGAACGAGCACTGCCGCCGCACTCGCTGGCGGCCCGGTTCGCCGCCAAGGAAGCGCTGATCAAGGCGCTCGGCGGCAGCGTGGGCGCGAGCTGGCAGGAGATGGAAGTGGTCTCCGACCCCGACGGAAACCCGTCCTTCGCGCTGACCGGAGTGGCCGCGGCGGCCCTGGCTTCGCGCGGCATCACGGGCGTGCACCTCAGTCTCACCCACGACGCCGGCGTCGCCTGCGCGTTCGTGGTGCTGGAGGGCGACAAATGAGCAGCGCCTTCCGCGAAGCCGTCATCGACCTCGCTGCCGTGCAGGCCAACGTGGCCCACCTGCGCAGCCTCATCGGCACCCGGCACACCATGGCCGTGGTCAAGGCCAACGGCTACGGCCACGGCGCCGCGCAGGTGGCTCGCGCTGCCCTGGCCGGGGGAGCGGACTGGCTCGGCGTCGCCGACCTCGACGAAGCCCTGGCCCTCCGCGCCGCCGGCATCGACGCCCCGCTGCTGGCCTGGTTGCACGGCCCCGACCCCGAGTTCGCCGCCGGCATCACCGCCGACATCGACCTCGGCCTGTCCTCGGCCGCGCAGGTGCGCCAGGCGGCGGATGCGGCGCTGAGTGTGGGCCGTACCGCATCCGTGCAGATCAAGATCGAGACCGGTCTCAACCGCAACGGTGTGGACGAAGCGGACTGGGCCGAGGTGTTCGGCCTCGCCGCGGCGTTCGAGCGGGTGGGCCGGCTGCGGGTGCGCGGCGTGTTCAGCCACCTCGCCAACACCTCGCCGGCCGACGACGAGGCCGCACTGCTCAGCTTCGACCGGGGTCTGGCCGCGGCCGCGACCGCCGGCCTCACGGTGGATCTGGCGCACCTGGCCTCCACCGCGGCAGCGCTGCGGTTGCCCGCAGCCCGGCACACGATGGTGCGGCTGGGCATCGGCATCTACGGGCAATCCCCGTTCGACGACGCCGACTCCGCCGCACTCGGGCTGACCCCCGCGATGACATTGCGCGGCCGGGTCGCCGCGGTGCGTCAGATCGCCGCCGGCGCGGGCGTCTCCTACGACTATCTCTGGCGCGCGAGCACGGACACCACGCTGGCCCTGGTGCCGCTCGGCTATGCCGACGGGGTGCCCCGGCAGGCCATGAACGCCGCCTTCGTCTCGATCGGCGGGGTGCAGCATCCCGTGGTGGGCCGCATCGCCATGGACCAGTTCCTGGTGGACGTGGGCGCCGTGCCGGTCGCCGTCGGCGACGACGTGGTGCTGTTCGGCGACCCCAGCACCGGGGCGCCGAGCGCCGCCGAGTGGGGCGCGGCGGCGGGCACCATCAACTACGACATCGTCACCCGGGTCGGTGCCCGGGTGCCCCGGCGGTACGTGGGCGCGACCGCCGACGGTGCGGCGACGGATTCGACGACCCCGTCACCGGCCACCGGTGCGCCGGCACCCGGAACGCCGCGCAGCACCGATGCCTCCGACTCCACAAGCCCGGGGGAGTAGCCGCCGATGCGCCGAATCATCGACGACCCCGAAGCCATGCACGCGCTGGGCATGGAGCTGGCCGGAGTGCTCCGTGCCGGGGACCTCATGGTGCTCACCGGACCGCTCGGCGCCGGCAAGACCACCTTCACCCGCGGCCTCGGCGAGGGGTTGCAGGTGCGCGGCCCGGTCACCAGCCCCACCTTCGTGCTCGCGCGCACACATCCCAGCACGGTCGGCGGCCCGCCGCTCGTGCACGTGGATGCCTACCGGCTGAACAGCGCCATGGAACTCGACGACCTCGACATCGACTTCGCCCGCTCGATCGTGGTGGTGGAGTGGGGCCGGGGGCTGCTCGAGGGCATCACCGAGTCCTGGCTCGACGTGGAGATCGTGCGCCCGCTGGGCGCCTCCGTGGCCGTGGCCGTGGCCGCGGGCTCTGATTCCGACGCGGATGACGCGGACCTCGACGCCGACCTCGACCGGGCCGAGCCGCGCACGGTGACGGTCACCGGAGTCGGACCCCGCTGGGAGGCCGACCTCGGCCTGGCCGACCTGGCCGGCACGGAAAGCGACGCCGCCGGCTCGAAGCCCGCCGCCGCTGACACTGCCGCCAGCCCTGACGGGCCGGCCGCCGAATGAGCACTACCCCGGCTATCCCGGCCGCCCCCGCAAGCCCCAGGGGCACCTGGTACTGGCTTGCCCTCATCCTCACCGGCCTGATCGGCGGACTGCTCTCGGGCGTCTTCGGCGTGGGCGGCGGCATCGTGATGGTGCCCCTGCTCATCTCCCTCGTGCAGATGAACCAGCGCCAGGCCGCCACCACCTCGCTCGCGGCGATCGTGCCCACCTCCATCGTGGGGTCGATCACGTATCTGGCCAACGGCCACATCGACCTGGTCGCGGGCGTGATCATCGCAGGCGGCGCCGTGGTCGGGTCGATCATCGGCAGCAACCTGCTGCAACGCATCCCCCTCTTCTGGCTGCGCTGGCTCTTCATCGCGCTCCTCGTGGTCGTCGCCGCACGTATGGTGGTCGTCGAACCCGAGCGCGGCGCGGCCCTGGAGCTCAGTGTGCTCGTGGTGCTCGGGTACCTGGCCCTGGGTCTGGCGATGGGGGTCGCATCCGGCCTGTTCGGCATCGGCGGCGGCGTCATCGCGGTGCCGGCACTCGTGGCGGTGTTCGGTGTGAGCGACCTCATCGCCAAGGGCACCTCCCTTCTGGTGCTGGTGCCCACGAGCATCGTCGGCACCATCGCCAACCTGCGCGCCAAGCTCGTTGACCTGCGCGCCGGCCTGGTGGTGGGCGTCACCGCCACGGTGGCCGCGGTGCCCGGGGTGGCGCTCGCGCTGCTGATCCCGCCGCGGCTGTCGAGCATCCTCTTCGCCGTGCTGCTGATCCTCGCCGCCGCCCAACTCACCGTGAAGGCCCTCCGCACCACGAGCCCCTGAGCCCAACTGGTCCCGGTGCGGACAAGTGGCCCCTGCGCACCGGGGCCAGTAGTCCGATGCGGCAACAGTTGCGGGCGGTGCAGGCCCGGCGAGCGGATGTGCCGGGGCCGCATAGGCTGGACGGGTGCTCCTCGCCATCGATACCTCCGCCGGCACCAGCGTCGCCGTCGTCGACCTGACCCAGGGTGTGATCGCCGAACGCGGCATCCCCGACACCATGCGCCACGCCGAGGTGGTCGGCCGCCTCATCCAGGAGTGTCTCACCGAGGCCGGCATCCCCGTCACGGCGCTCTCCGGCGTGGTCGGCGGCATGGGCCCCGGCCCGTTCACGGGCCTCCGCGTCGGTATCGCCGCCGCCCGGGTCTTCGCCCTCGGCATCGGCCGCCCCCTCGTGCCGGTGATCAGTCACGATGCCATCGCCTACGGCCACTACCGCACCGGCCACACCGGCCCGCTGCTCGTGGTCACCGACGCCCGCCGCCGCGAGGTCTACTGGTCCGCGTACAGCGGGGCGGATGCAGAGACCCTGCCCGTGCGCATCGGCCCGCCCGCGCTCGCCAAACCCGCCGAGCTGCTCGAGGGCGACTTCGAACATGCCGGGATGCCCCGCCTGGACGCCAGCACCATCTCCGCCGGAGACCTGGGGATGGTGGCCGAACTCACCTTCGCCGCCGGTCGCCCGTTCGCTGCCGATGACGCGCTCTACCTGCGCTCGCCCGACGTCACGGTGTCCAAAAACGGCCCCAAGCGGGTGAGCTGATGACCTGGCAGCTGCGCCGCGCCGCCGCCGACGACGTCGACGCGATCATGGCCCTGGAGACGTCGATTTTCGTCAATGACGCCTGGTCCACCGAGATGATGGCCCGCGACGTCGCCGACCCCGGCTGCTACTACCTGGTCGCGTTCCCGCCCGACGCCCCCGACCACATCGTCGCCTACGCCGGCCTGCAGGCCGCCCAGCGGTCGCCCGAGAGTGATATCCAAACCATCGCCGTGGCCGAGGAAGCCCGCGGCCGGGGCCTGGGCCGGGTACTCATGCTCAGCCTGATCAGCGAGGCCCGCAAGCGCGGCGCCCGCGAGACCTTCCTCGAGGTGCGCGCAGACAACCCCGGCGCCCAGCACCTCTACCGCTCGCTCGGCTTCGAAGACCTCGGCGTGCGCCGCGGCTACTACCAACCAGACAACGTGGATGCGATCGTCATGCGCCTGCCCATTCCCCCCGCCGAGATGCAGTTCACCACGGATGCCGCAGCCCCCGCCGGCGCCCCGGTCGGCGCCCCGCCGGCTTCAGCTCTCGGTGCTGAACCGGATGCCGTCGCTGACCCCGCTGACGTTGCCGCCGCCGCTGACCCCGCTGACGCTGCCGCCGCCCCGGCCCCCGACGCCGGCCCTGCCCCCACGACCGCCCCCGCCGCACCGGTCCCCGCCGCCTCCGCCGCCCCGGCCCGCCCGCTCAACCGCACCGACCCGCTCGTGCTCGGCATCGAGACCTCGTGCGACGAGACGGGCATCGGTATCGTGCGCGGCACCACGCTGCTCTCCAACACCATCGCGTCTTCCATGGACGAACACGCCCGCTACGGCGGCGTCGTACCCGAGGTGGCTGCCCGTGCGCACCTCGAGGAAATGGTGCCCGCCATCCGCGCCGCGCTCGTCGAGGCCGAGATCCGGCTCGACGAGATCGACGCCATCGCCGTCACCAGCGGCCCCGGCCTCGCCGGCGCGCTCATGGTGGGCGTGGGTGCCGCCAAGTCACTGGCGCTGGCGCTCGACGTGCCCATCTACGCCGTCAACCACCTGGTCGGCCACGTCGGCGCCGACCTGCTCCGCGGCGAGGGTGTCACGACGGATGCGCCGCTCGAATACCCCACCATCGCCCTGCTGGTCTCCGGCGGGCACACCTCACTGCTGCTCGTGCGCGACCTCGTCTCCGACGTGGAACTGCTCGGCGAAACCATCGACGATGCCGCCGGCGAGGCCTTCGACAAGGTGGCCAGGGTGCTCGGCCTGCCCTACCCCGGTGGCCCGCAGATCGACCGGGTGGCCGCGACCGGCGACCCCACCGCCATCCGTTTCCCGCGCGGACTCAGCCACCAGAAGGACATGGCCCAGCACCGTTACGACTTCTCCTTCTCCGGCCTGAAGACCTCGGTGGCCCGGTGGGTGGAGCAGAAGCAGGACGCCGGCGAGACCGTGCCCATCGACGACGTCGCGGCGAGCTTCCGCGAGGCCGTCGTCGACGTGCTCCTCACCAAAGCCGTCGCGGCGTGCGCCGACCTCGGGGTGCCCCGGCTGCTGCTCGGCGGCGGCGTGATCGCCAACGCCCGGCTGCGCCAGGTGGCCCAGGAACGTACCTGTGCGGCGGGCATCGCCCTGCGCATCCCGCCGCTGTCGCTCTGCACCGACAACGGCGCCATGATCGCCGCCCTCGGCGCCCAGCTCATCATGGCCGGGCACGCTCCCTCCACCCTGGACTTCGGTGCGGACTCGACCCTCCCGGTGTCGCTCATCCAGGCCTGAAAGCGCAGTTCATCCAGCGTTTCACCGGTGAAAGCGCTACTCTGACCGTGGGGGTTCACCGCGGAGCACGCACGTTGACACCCCCATGGCGTGGGTGCCACTATGGCACCGCCCGCCCAGTATGTCTGCCTGCCTACGCTGCACCCATGTGAAGGAGCCCTCACAATGACCGACCCGAACCAGACTCCCGCAAACAACGAGCCCACCCCGCCGCCCGCGTACACCCCGCCGGCCACGCCCGCCTACGGCTCCGCTCCGGCTGCCCCCGCGTACGGCTCGGCACCCGCCGCTCAGGCCTACTCGCCGCAGGGCTACGGCCAGCCGAACGCCGCAGACAAGTGGAACGTTCTCGCGATCATTTCCCTGGTCAGCGCGTTCTTTGTCTCCCTCGCCGCGGTGATCTGCGGCCACATTGCCCTCAGCCAGATCAAGAAGACCGGCGAGAAGGGCCGCGGCCTCGCGATCGCCGGCCTGGTCCTCGGTTATGTGGGACTGATCGGCGGAATCATCTTCATCGTCGTGATCGTCCTTGCGACCATGGCGGGCATCAACAGCGGCTCGTACAGCACCTACTAGCCCCGGCCGCACCGGCTCGGCACTCTGGCCGGGCCGGTCGACCATCCGGCAACGGCGCAGACCCCGGATGCCGACATCCGGGTCCTGCAGGCAGCTCCGGCAGCATAGGAAAGGAACCAGTCATGACTGATCCGAACACTCCGCACCCCGAGGTTCCCCAGGTACCCGACGTTCCGCAGGTGCCCGACGTGCCCCAGGTCCCGGATTTCCCCCAGGACAACGCCGTGGGGACCCCCTCGGCCTCCGATCCGTCCGCCGCGGAAACACCCGCAGCCGGGCGCCCGCCCGCCTCGAGCCCGCCGCTCGCCAGCCCGCCGCCCGCACAAGGACCGCCCACCCCACCGCCCTACGGTGCCCCGCAGCCCGGCTATGGCACCCCGCAGCCCGGCTACGGCACCCCGCCCGCAGGCTCCGGTGCCGTGCAGCCCGGTTACGGTCCGCCGCCGCCGGGCTACGGCCCGCCCACACCGGGCGCCCCGGCCACCGGCTACGGTCCGCCACTGTCCTACACGCCCACCAAGCAGCCGATCCTGAGCATCCTGTCGATGGTCGCCGGCGTGATCGGTGTCCTCGGTTCGCCCGTCGCGTTCTTCCCGATCTTCGGGGGAATCCTGGCGATCATTTTGCCGGCAGCCGGTGTGGTGCTCGGTTTCATCGCCCGCAACCGTGAACCCAGCGGCCGGGGCTTCTGGCTCACCGGCATCATCACCGGATTCGTGGGAATCGCCCTGGCGCTATTGAGTATTCTGCTGTGGGCGCTGGTCTTCGCGAGCATGCCCAACAACTACTACTACTGACACTCGGATCACCCCGCGGCCGGTAGCCGCATCGGCTGACTACGCCGGCCGTTTTGAGAAATGAGCCCCACCCATGCCGCAGCCCGGGCAGCCCGACACCCGGGCAGAGCCGCAGCCGGAGAGCGCCGGAGCGCAGAGCCCCGTCGGGCCGGCGCAGACGCGCGCCGAAGCCCGGGCCCGGCAGGCCGCGCAGGGTGCCTCTGCGGCCCCGCCCCGCTGGGCAGCCCACCGGGCAGCCCCTCCGGCGGCCCGACGGTCTCACCCGGCCCCCGGTCGCCGGGGAACTGGCCTATGAGTCCACGATCACCGCGCCCACCGAATGGGTGCCCTACGTCTACACCACGGCCGAGATCCAGACCCACCCGATCCGCCGTGGCCTCAGCGTGGCCGCCGTGGTCTGCGGCTCGCTCAGCGTGCTGGCCGGTATCTTCGTGGTCTGGGCGGTGCCGCTGGCTCTCGCCGCGGTCGTGCTCGCGCTCGTGGCCCGGTTCGTCGAACGCCGCAGCGGCGGACTCTGGATCCTCGGCCTGGTCACCGGCCTGGTCGGTATCCTGCTCGGTGTGGTCTGGCTCGTCGTGATCACCCAGGTGCTGCCGCCGTACTTCGGCTGAGTCGCCTCCGCTCAGACGCGTTCGACGAGCAGCGCCACCTTGTGCCCCGCTGCGCGGGTCAGCACGAGGGTGCCCGACTCCGGGCCCTTGAGCTTCAACCGGGTGCGCAGCGTCGCGGGGTCCACGTCCACTCCGCGCTTCTTGATCTCCAGTGTGCCGATGCGACGCTCGGCCAGGGCGATCCGGAGCTTCTTCTCGTCGGCGGGCAGCACCTCCACCACTCGGAACGCCGTTGCGAACGGGGTCTCGGTGAGCGTGGTGCTGGTGAGATAGGCCAGGCCTTCGCTGAGCATGAGCGCATCCATCGACCGGGCCAGGTCGCCGATCAACCGGGCACGGATGATGGCACCGTCGGGTTCGTAGAGGTACTCGCCCAGCTCACCGACGGGCACGTCCTCGCTGTCGGCGGGCGCGGTCAGCTCGGCCACGCCGTCGCGGGTCAGCAGCAGCGCCGCACGGCGGATGCCCGGGCGGGCGAGCGTGCCGAACCACAGGCCCATCTCCACCAGTTTGCCGTCCACTGACACCCACTGCGCCTCGGCGGTCTCCGGGATCTGCTCCCGGTCGTGGCCGGGGCCGAGCTTGACGCCCACGGGCATCCGCTCGGCCAGGGCGTACACGTCGTCGAGGTTGGGGGAGTAGTCCTCCGCGCGGGTGAGCCGGCTGGTGTTGCCGTGCCCGGCGGTGCGCCGGGCGGGGTCGAACCAGAGCGCGTCGTACGCGGCCGGGTCGACGCTGGCGGCATCGGCGCAGAGCACCGAGGCGGTGGGGAAGGGGGCGAGGTTGAAGCTCGCGACGGTGGCGGTGACCTCGTCGATGTCGATGGCGGTCACGGTGAGCTCCATCGCGGCCATGGCCATGGCGTCACCGCCGATGCCGCAGCCCACGTCGGCGACCCGGGCGAGCTTGGCTTCCACGAAGCGACCGGCGTGCAGGGCGGCGACCCGCAGGCGGGTGGCCTGCTCGAGGCCGGCCTCGGTGAACAGCATCCGGCTGGCGAAATCACCGAACTTGCCCGCGGCCTTGGCACGCAGCCTGGACTGGTACAGCACCGCGTTCACGAGCGCGGGCGAGTGCCCGTTTTTTCGCAGTGCGCTGACCGTGCGCACGACATCCGCGCCGGCTTCGTAGGGCGGCAGGGAGTCCAACAGGCGCAGGCCTTCGGGTGAGAGCAGCTCAACGAGCTCGGCGCGATCCATCCCGCAAACCTATCAACCGAAACCGGGGTGAGTCCCGATGACTCTGGCACTCACGTTGCGTGAGTGCCAGTTGCGCCCTAAACTCGACTTAGCACTCTCGCTGTGAGTCTGCTAACTACGTCTTAGCTAAGAAAGAGGTCAACCGTGTCGGTCTCCATCAAGCCGCTCGAAGATCGCATCGTCATCAAGCAGGTGGATGCAGAACAGACCACCGCTTCCGGACTTGTGATCCCGGACACCGCCAAAGAGAAGCCCCAGGAAGGCGAAGTTGTCGCCGTCGGCCCCGGCCGCATTGACGACAACGGCAACCGCATCCCGCTCGACGTCGCCGTCGGCGACAAGGTGATCTACTCCAAGTACGGTGGAACCGAAGTCAAGTTCGGTGGCGAGGACCTCCTCGTTCTGTCGGCCCGCGACGTTCTCGCGGTCGTCGTTCGCTAGTAACACCGCATATCGTTGAATCCCGGATGGCCTCGGCCGTCCGGGATTTTTCGTGTCCGTGCTCGCGGAACGAAACCGCTCCCCAGACAGGACCACCGGCACATGACGCAGGGCCCAACACCACGTAAGCCCGCTGTGCGCAGCGCCGCCAGAACCGGCCTGATCTACGCGATCTGCTCCTACGGCATCTGGGGTTTCCTGCCGCTGTACTTCCTGCTTCTCGCCCCCACCGGCGCGTTCGAGATCGTGGCCTGGCGGGTGCTGTTCTCACTGGTCTTCTGCGGTGTGCTGATCCTCGCGACCCGGGCCTGGCGTCCGCTCGTGGCGGCCCTGCGCACCCCGAGGGTGGTCTGGACGATGGGGCTGGCCGGCGTGCTGATCTTCATCAACTGGCAGACCTTCATCCTCGCCGCTCTCAGCGGACACGTCGTCGAGACGGCGCTCGGTTACTTCATCAACCCGATCATCACCGTGCTGCTCGGCGTGCTCGTGCTGCACGAGCGGCTGCGCGCCGCCCAGTGGGCCGCCGTGGTGATCAGCTTCATCGCCGTGATCGTGCTGAGTGTCGGCTACGGCACCGTGCCGTGGATCTCACTGATCCTGGCCTTCTCCTTCGGTCTCTACGGGCTGATCAAGAAACGGGTCGGCGGGCACCTCGACGCCCTCACCGGGCTGACCCTGGAGACGATGTGGCTGGCGCCCATCGCGATCGTGCAGCTCGTGGTGGTGTCACTGCTCACCGGGCTCACCTTCGGCACGGTGTCCCCGCTTCACACCGTCGCACTGATCGGCTCCGGGGTGATCACCGCCGTGCCGCTGCTGTTCTTCGCCGCCGCATCGCGCCGCCTACCGCTGTCCACACTCGGGTTGGTGCAGTACCTCGCGCCGGTCCTACAGCTGATCGTGGGCGTCGTGGTCCTGCAGGAACCGATGCCGCCCGAACGCTGGCTCGGCTTCGGCCTGGTCTGGGTGGCCCTGATCGTGCTCACGGTCGACATGATCGTCGCCGGGCGCTCGCAGCGCCGGTTGCTCACCGAACTGGTTTAGTCCACCGGGCCACGCGGCGTCCGGAGCGCCCCACGCGTTACGGTTTCTTACGCCCGCCCGCTGGCCCCCGTTTGGGGGTAAACCGTGCGCGCCCGCTGAACGACTGCTGAAGGCATCCTGATCAGAAGGGCGTTTCGTAACGATTTGGTCGCGTTACACGCCTGTAACACGACCGCCTTGTTTGAGGACGTTGCGATGAATACCTTTGCAACACGGCAACGATCGTTTGCCGTGCTCGACCTCTCGATTTCCCCTTACCCTAGGAGCAACATGAGCGTATTCGCGAAGGCCTCGGCCTCCCGCTCGGCCCGCGCCGTAGTCACCGGCGTCGCCATCTTCGGCGTCAGCGCACTTCTGCTCACCGGATGCAGCACGTCGGAGAGCACGCCGGCCGCATCCGAAGAGCCCGCAGCGACCAGCAGTGATGTCAACCCCGTCGAGGCCGGCGACCGCGATCTGACCCTCAAGGTCGGAACGATCCTCCCGCAGAGTGGTGGACTGGCCTTCCTCGGCCCGCCCGAAGAAGCCGGTGTGCAGCTCGCCATCAACGAGGTCAACGACGCAGGCCTGGGCATCGACATCGAAGCCATCCTCCGTGACTCGGGCGACACCACGACCGACACCGCCACCGTCTCCGTGACCGACCTGCTCTCGCAGAAGGTCAGCGCGATCATCGGTGCGGCGTCCTCGGGCGTCTCCAAGACGGTCATCGACCAGATCACCGGTGCCGGCGTCGTGCAGTTCTCCCCGGCCAACACCTCGGCGGACTTCACGTCTTACGACGACAAGGGCCTCTACTGGCGCACCGCTCCCTCCGACCTGCTGCAGGGTGAAGTGCTGGGTAACCTGATCGCCGAAGACGGCAACAGCACCCTCGGGCTGATCGTGCTCAACGACTCGTACGGAACGGGACTCGCCGATTCCACCACCGCCGCTTTCGAGGCAGCCGGTGGCGAAGTTGTCGCGACCTCGCTTTTCAACGAGGGTGACGCGAACTTCGCGGCACAGATCGCCGAAGTCACCGCAGCCAACCCCGACGCGATCGCACTGATCACGTTCGACCAGGCAAAGGTCATCACCCCGTCGCTGGTCGGCGGCGGATTCCCGGGCGACAAGCTCTACTTCGTTGACGGCAACCTGGCCGACTACACCGCTGACTTCGCTCCCGGCCTGGTCGAGGGCTCGAAGGGCACGCTGCCCGGACTCGACGTGGCGACCCTCGGTGACTTCACCGACCGCCTGCTCAAGGTCGACCCGACGCTCACCGACTACAGCTACGCCGCTGAGTCGTACGACGCCGTCATCCTGATCGCCCTGGCTGCCTACGCGGCCAACGACGTCTCGGGTGAGTCCATCGCCAAGTACCTGCAGCAGGTGTCCGGCGGCAGCGGCGAGGGCACCAAGGTCACCGACTTCAAGTCGGGCGCCGAGGCACTCGCCAAGGGCGACCAGATCGACTATGACGGTTACTCCGGCCCGATCACGTTCGACGAGAACGGCGACCCGACCGACGCGACCATCGGTATCTACCAGTACGGCGCAGACAACACCTACGCCCGCATCAACTAGTCACCACCGCTAACCGGTACACCCACAGCAGACGTACCGCACAGCACCAGAAGGGCCCCGGCTTCGGCCGGGGCCCTTCTGCGTGCCCACAGCGCCCGGTGTGCCCGCGGCCGCTGTGCCCCTCAAGTCGTGCCCCGCTCGCTGCGCCCTGCCCGCACGCGCATCCGGGAGCAGGTCGTCGGCGGCGCTCAGGGGGCGCTCAGGGGCGCTGGGAGGCCTGAGGCGGGTGGAGCACCCCGAAGCGCGCCCGGTGAGCTCGGCGCTCCCAGCCGGGCGCAGGGGCCGCGCGGCTAAACGCCGCGTGCCCCGGGCGGCCGGGCTGCTCCGTGGAAACGGGGCAGCTCGTCCGCGCCGGGGCACGTGCGTGAAGCGAGTGGTGCGGGTGAGGCTAGTCGTCCTGGCCCAGGGTGCCCAGGTACAGGCCGATCACCTTGGGGTCGTTCAGCAGCTCACGGCCGGTGCCGGTGTAGGCATCCCGGCCCTGGTCGAGCACGTAGCCGCGGTCGCAGATTTGCAGGCAACGGCGGGCGTTCTGCTCCACCATGATGGTGGTCACGCCGGCCTTGTTGATCTCCTTCACGCGCAGGAACGCCTCGTCCTGACGCACGGGGGAGAGCCCGGCGCTCGGCTCATCGAGCAGCAGCACGTGCGGGCCCATCATGAGTGCTCGCGACATCGCCACCATCTGGCGCTCCCCGCCCGAGAGCGACCCGGCCCGCTGGCCGAGGCGCTTGCGCAGCTCCGGGAAGATCTCGGTGACGAACTCGAGGCGTTCGGCCAGGCCCTTGGGCTTCTGGTACATGCCCATCTCCAGGTTCTCCTGGATCGTGAGCGTGGGGAACACATTGTTCGTCTGCGGCACGAACCCGACGCCCTTGGAGACCAGCTTGTTGGCCTTGAGGTTGGTGATGTTGTCACCGCGCAGCCGGATCTCGCCCTCGCGCACCTTGACCAGGCCGAAGATCGACTTGAGCAGCGTGGACTTGCCGGCGCCGTTCGGGCCGATGATGCCGATCAGTTCGCCGTCGTAGGCGGTCAGCGAGCACTCGTTGAGGATGTTGACCCCGGGCACATACCCGGCGGTCACGTTCTTCACCTCGACGACGGCAGCACGCACCGGCGGCGGCGTCTGGTCGATCAGCGGGCTAGAGTTCGTCATCGAGCAGCTCCTTAATGGCTCCGACATGTTCCTTCTCGGCGTCAGGATCCTTGCCGAGGTCTTCATCGTGGTGCTGGCCCAGGTAGGCGTCGATGACGGCCTGGTTGCGCATGACCTCGTGCGGGTCGCCCTCAGCCACGACCTTGCCCTCGGCCATCACGATCACCCAGTCGGCGATGTGACGCACCATGTGCATGTCGTGCTCGACGAAGAGCACGCTCATGCCCTCCGCCTTCAGGTTGAGGATGTGGTCGAGCAGCGACTGGGTCAGCGCCGGGTTGACACCGGCCATGGGCTCGTCGAGCATCACCAACGACGGGTCGCTCATGAGCGCTCGCGCCATCTCGAGAAGCTTGCGCTGCCCGCCGGAGAGGCTGGCCGCGTAGTCGTCCTTCTTGGTGTCCAGCTTGAATCTGGCGAGCAGGTCGAGGGCCTTCACCTTGTTGTCGGACTCCTGCTGACGCCAGAGGAACGGCAGCACCGCGCGGAACAGGTTCTCGCCGACCTGCGCCTTGGCGCCGAGCAGCATGTTGTCCATCACGGTGAGCAGGCCCAGCGCCTTGGTGAGCTGGAAGGTGCGCACCTGGCCCATCCGGGCCACCTTGAACGCGGGCTTGCCGCCGATCGGGGTGCCGTCGAAGGTCCACGAGCCCGTGTCGGGCTTGTCGAATCCGGTGAGCAGGTTGAACAGTGTGGTCTTGCCGGCGCCGTTGGGGCCGATCAGGGCGGTGATCGCCCCGCGCGGAATCTCCAGGTACTCGACATCCACGGCTTTGAGGCCGCCGAAGGTGCGGCTGACGCCGTCGACCACGAGGATCGGGTCCTTCTTCTTGCACCCGGGAACGGCCTCGCCGATGTGCATGTCGACGGTCTTGACGGGCTTGGCGGTGGGAACGCTGTTATTTGACAAAAGCCAGCTCCTTCTTGTTTCCGAAGATGCCCTGCGGTCTGTAGATGACTATGAGCATGATCGCCACACCCACGAGGATGAAGCGCAGCTGCCCGGCCTGGATGCTCGACATGAACGGCAGCCAACCGGCTTCCACCGCACGGGCGATGAAGCCGGAGAAGAACGACAGGAGCACCCAGAAGATCATCGAGCCGATCACGGGGCCGAGAATCGTCGCCGCGCCACCGAGCAGCAGGATGGCGTAGACGAAGAAGGTCAGCGATGTCTGGTAGTTCGACGGCACCACGGCCCGCGGGAGCACGAAGATCATTCCGGCGATCGTGCCGAACACGCCACCGAGAATCAGCGACTGCATCTTGTAGGCGTAGACGTTCTTGCCCAGCGCACGCACGGCATCCTCGTCTTCACGGATGCCCTTGATCACCCGGCCCCACGGGCTCCGCATGATCTGCCAGGTGAACAGGCAGGCCAGGATCACGACGGTCCAGGCCACGATGCGCAGCCACCAGTCGTAGGCGTTGTACTCGAACGGACCGAACCCGTAGGTGCCGTCGGGAATCGGGTTGAGGTCGGCGAAGCCGCCCTTGTAGCCGCTGAGTCCGTTGGCCGAACCCGTGACGGGCTCGAAGGTGTTCGTCGTGAACAGTAGACGCACGATTTCGGCGGCCGCGATGGTCACGATGGCCAGATAGTCGGCCCGCAACCGCAGCGTCGGGATGCCCAGGACCAGCGCGAAGATCACGGATGCGCCGATGCCGACGAGCACGGATGCCCAGACCGGGAACCCGAAGGTCAGGTCGAGATCGCGTACCCGTAGGCGCCGAGGGCCATGAAGCCCGCCTGGCCGAAGTTGAGCAGGCCGGTATAGCCGAAGTGCACGGCCAGGCCCAGCGCCGCGAGGGCGTAGGCGGCGGTGGTCGGGCTGATCAGCTCGACGGCCGCGTTGCTAAAGATTGCTCCCCAGTCGATCATCGTCAGCCCCTAGCCAATTCTCTCTTTGCGACCCAGGATGCCTTGCGGCCGAAGCAGCAGCACCAGGATCAAAACGACAAGTGCACCGACGTACTTGAGGTCGGACGGAAGCCACAGCGTGGACAGTTCGACGAACAGGCCCACGATGATCGAGCCCACCAGGGCGCCGAAGGCGGTGCCCAGACCACCCAGGGTGGTGGCGGCGAAGACCAGCAGCAGGATCTGGAAGCCCATGTCCCAGCTGACGCCCGGACGGAAGTAGGCCCAGAGCACACCGGACAGGCCGGCCAGCGCACCGCCGACGATCCAGACGATGCGGATGACGCCATCCACATCTATACCGCTCGCCGAGGCGAGGCTGGGGTTGTCGGATACGGCGCGGGTGGCCTTGCCGATGCGGGTGCGCAGCAGAAAGTAGGACACGGCCAGGAGCACGACGACGCTGATGCCCATGCTGGCCAGGTCGATCGGCGACAGCGAGATCGGCCCGAACTTGAGGTCGGCCATACCGGAACCGGGCAGCTGGCTGGTGCCGCCACCGTAGAACAGCTGGAAGGTGTACCGCAGCGCGAGCGACAGGCCGATGCTGACGATCATCAGCGGGATCAACCCGACACCCTTCTTCCGCAAGGGTTTCCAGATCGCCGCATCCAACCCGAAGCCGAGGGCACCGCTGAGCGCGATCGCGACGATGATCGCCAACCAGATCGGCACACCAAGGGTGACGGACAGGGTGAGAGTGGCCAGCGCGCCGAAGGTGATCATCTCGGCGTGGGCGAAGTTGCTCAGCCCCGTGGTGCCGAAGATCAGCGACATGCCGATGGCGGCCAGCGCCAACAGCAGACCGAAGTTCAGGCCGTTGACGAACCGGTTGACGAACTGGTCGAAGAAGCTGACGGTGGTGCGTTCTCCCTCCCCGAGGAAGAAGTTCACCGACTTCACCTTCGTCAGCCCGAACTCGGCCTCGATGGTTGACCCGCCCTTGGCCACGACGACACCCTTGGGCAGGGTGTCCTCGTCGAGGCTGACCGTGTAGGTCTCCTTCTCGGGAACACCGATACGCCACTTGCCATCGGCGTCGGTGACGACCTCGGCCTCGTAGCCGGAGCCCTTGACGGAGATGAGCACGTCTGGGATCGGTTCGCCGTCGAATTGCACGTTGCCGGCGATGACGTAGTCGTATTGGTCCGTATTGATCTCGTCCGCGTGAGCCGCTCCCGCGCCAAGCGTGGAAAAGGTCAAGGCAGCAAGGAGCAGGCCGAGCAATAGCACCAGCTTCCTCGGTGCGAATCTACGAACAGCGTGTGTATTGCTCACTGCACCTCCAAGTGGGCACCGTCGGTGCGAATTCGAGCCGGCGGGCTTACCTGCCAGCGACGTTGCTGACAGTACGTGCCGATTATGTCGCATATGTTTCGTGCGCAGAATTTAGTGGGTCTGATTCTTGTTCGCGGAATGCCTGGGGCGCAACGTCGCTTAACATTGATTACCGGTTGCATCCCTCAAGATCCCGGGCTTTCTTCCTTGTTCGCGAATGCAAAAGGGGTTTCATGGATCAGCCAGATCCGTTCGGTTTCACCGGGCTCACCTACGACGACGTCCTTCTCCTTCCGGGGCACACCGACGTAATTCCGAGTGAGGCCGAGACAAAGTCCCGGCTAACCCGCAGAATCAGCGTGGCGACACCGCTGCTGTCGAGTGCGATGGACACCGTCACCGAGACGCGGATGGCCATCGCCATGGCGCGTGAAGGCGGCCTGGGCATCCTGCACCGCAACCTGTCGATCGCCGACCAGGCCGAGCAGGTCGACCTCGTCAAGCGCAGCGAATCCGGCATGATTACCAATCCGGTAACGACTTCGCCCGATGCCACCGTCGCCGAGGTGGATGCGCTCTGCGGCCAGTTCCGCATCAGCGGCCTGCCTGTCGTCGACAACGACGGCGTTCTCGTGGGCATCATCACCAACCGCGACATGCGTTTTGTCTCCAACGTGAAGAAGCACACCACCAAGGTGCGCGAGGTCATGACCACGTCCCCGCTCATCACGGGCAAGGTCGGCATGGCGCCCATGGACGCCGTGGCCATCTTCGCCACGCACAAGATCGAGAAGCTGCCGCTCGTCGACGACGCCGGCCGCCTCACGGGCCTCATCACGGTCAAGGACTTCGACAAGAGCGAGGAATACCCCAACGCGACGAAGGACGACGCCGGACGCCTCCGCGTGGGCGCGGCCATCGGCTTCTTCGGTGACGCCTGGCGCCGGGCCTCCGCCCTGCTCGAGGCCGGGGTCGACGTGCTCGTTGTCGACACCGCCAACGGCGACAGCGCCGGAGTGCTGGAGATCATCCGCAAGCTCAAGAGCGACTCGGCCTTCGCCGACGTCGACGTGATCGGCGGCAACGTCGCCACCCGGTCGGGCGCTCAGGCGCTCATCGACGCGGGCGCGGATGCCATCAAGGTGGGCGTGGGCCCCGGCTCGATCTGCACCACCCGCATCGTCGCCGGCGTGGGCGTGCCCCAGATCACCGCGGTCTACCAGGCCTCGCTGGCTGCTCGGGAGACCGGCGTTCCGGTCATCGCCGATGGCGGACTGCAGTACTCGGGTGACATCGCCAAGGCGCTCGTCGCCGGCGCCGACACCGTGATGCTCGGCTCCCTGCTCGCCGGCTGCGACGAGAGCCCTGGCGAGCTGGTCTTCACCAACGGCAAGCAGTTCAAGACCTACCGCGGCATGGGTTCGCTCGGCGCGCTGCAGACCCGCGGCTCCAAGACGTCCTACTCCAAGGACCGCTACTTCCAGTCGGATGTGCCCAGCGACGACAAGCTCATTCCCGAGGGCATCGAGGGCCAGGTCCCCTACCGCGGCCCGGTGTCGAACGTGGCGTACCAGCTCATCGGCGGGCTGCGCCAGTCGATGTTCTACGTGGGCGCGCGCACCATCGAGGAGCTCAAGCAGAAGGGCAAGTTCGTGCGCATCACGGCGGCCGGCCTCAAGGAGAGCCACCCCCACGACGTGCAGATCATGGTGGAGGCGCCCAACTACCGCCGCTAACCATCCGCGAACCGTGAGCTAAGCCCCGAAACCCACGAGTTTTCGGGGCTTTTCTCACGGTTCGCGGGAGGTGTGGGGGAGGGTCGATGGCCTGGCTGAGTGGGGGCTGCGACTAAACTGGGCGGGTGAGTATGGAAATTGAAATCGGCCGGTCCAAGCGCGCTCGGCGTGTGTACGCCTTCGACGACATCGCGGTGGTGCCCTCCCGGCGCACCCGTGACCCCGAGGATGTGTCGGTCGGCTGGTCCATCGACGCGTACCAGTTCGACATCCCGTTCCTGGCCGCCCCGATGGACTCCGTGGTCTCCCCGACGACCGCGATCATGATGGGCCAGCTCGGCGGACTGGGCGTGCTCGACCTCGAGGGCCTCTGGACCCGCTACGAGAACCCCGAGCCGCTGCTCGCCGAGATCCGCGAACTGCCCGCCGATAAGGCCACGGCGCGCATGCAGGAGATCTACGCCGAGCCGATCAAGCCGGCCCTCGTCACCGAGCGCCTCGCCGAGATCCGCGCCGCCGGCGTCACCGTGGCCGGAGCCCTGTCGCCGCAGCGCACCCAGGAACTCTACGAAACCGTCGTCGCCGCCGGCGTCGACCTGTTCGTCATCCGCGGCACCACGGTCTCGGCCGAGCACGTCTCCCGCAACCAGGAGCCGCTGAACCTCAAGAAGTTCATCTACGACCTCGACGTGCCCGTCATCGTCGGCGGCGCCGCAACCTACACCGCGGCCCTGCACCTGATGCGCACCGGAGCGGCCGGCGTGCTCGTCGGCTTCGGCGGCGGCGCGGCCTCCACCACCCGCACCAGCCTCGGCATCCACGCCCCCATGGCTACCGCCGTGGCCGACGTCGCCGGCGCCCGCCGCGACTACATGGACGAGTCCGGCGGCCGCTACGTGCACGTCATCGCCGACGGCGGACTCAGCACCTCCGGTGACATCGTCAAGGCCATCGCCTGCGGTGCGGATGCCGTGATGCTCGGTACCGCCCTCGCCCGCGCCACCGACGCGCCCGCGGCGGCTTCCACTGGGGTGCCGAGGCGCACCACTCCCAGCTGCCGCGTGGCCGCCGCGTCGAGGTGGGCTCCGTGGCCCCGCTCGAGGCGATCCTGTACGGTCCGTCCACCGTTTCCGATGGCACCGCCAACCTGGTCGGGGCTCTCCGCCGCTCGATGGCCACCACCGGATACAGCGGAATCAAAGAATTTCAGCGGGTTGAGGTAGTTGTCGCGCCGTACTGAGTGAACTAGCGTCGAAGCAAGCACCACCGATGGCGATGGGAGTTTGCAGATGACGCACGATAATTCGGTGACCAGGTCCACCAAGCTCGGACCAGAGGAACGCGCGGCCGCGATCGAACGCCTCAAGAACAAAGAGCTCGACATCCTCGTTGTCGGCGGGGGCATCGTCGGCACCGGCTGCGCGCTGGACGCGGTGACCCGCGGCCTGAGCGTGGGCATGCTCGAGGCCAGGGACTGGGCGTCGGGCACCTCCAGCCGGTCGTCGAAGCTGGTGCACGGCGGCATCCGCTACCTCGAACAGCTCGACTTCCGCCTGGTGCGGGAGGCGCTGACCGAACGTGGCCTGCTGCTCAAGCGCATCGCCCCGCACCTGGTCAAGCCCGTGCGCTTCCTCTACCCGCTCAAGAAGCGGGTGGTCGAGCGCGCGTACGTGGGAGCGGGCATGTTGCTCTACGACGTGCTCTCCTACCTCGGCGGACGCCCCGGCGTGCCGCATCACCGCCACCTCACCCGCGGCCAGGTCGCCAGGATGGTGCCCAGCCTCAGCCACGACGCCCTGGTGGGCGGCATCACCTACTACGACGCCCAGGTCGACGACGCGCTCTACGTCGCCTCGCTGGCCCGCACGGCATCCGCTTACGGCGCCCACGTGGCCAGCCGGGTGCGCGTGGAGGGTTCATCAAGGTGGGCGAGCGGGTCGTCGGCGTGCACGCGCACGACCTGCAGACCGGGGAGCGCTTCGACGTGCGGGCCAAGCAGGTGGTCAACGCCACCGGCGTCTGGACCGACGACACCCAACGGATGGTGGGGGAGCGCGGCACGTTCAAGGTGCGCGCGTCTAAGGGCATCCACCTGGTCGTGCCGCGCGATAGGTTCCAGTCCGCGATGGGCCTGCTGCTGCGCACCGAGAAGAGTGTGCTCTTCGTGATCCCGTGGGGCCGGCACTGGCTGATCGGCACCACCGACACCGACTGGCACCTCGACAAGGCGCACCCTGCGGCCACTGCCGCCGACATCGACTACCTGCTCGAGCATGTCAACGCCGTGCTGCAGGTTCCGCTGACCCGGGAAGACGTGGAGGGGGTCTACGCGGGCCTACGGCCGCTGCTGGCCGGGGAGAGCGACCAGACCTCGAAGCTGTCCCGTGAACACCTGGTGGGGCACTCGGTGCCCGGCCTGGTCGTGATCGCCGGCGGCAAGTGGACCACCTACCGGGTGATGGCCAAGGACGCCATCGACGCGGCAGTGGATGCGCTGGACGACCTGGTGCCGCCGTCGACGACCAAGGAGATCCCGTTGCTCGGCGCCGAGGGGTACCGGGCCGCGTGGAACAAGCGCGCCAAGATCGCCCACGCGTTCAACCTGCACACGGTGCGGGTGGAGCATCTGCTCAACCGCTACGGCACCCTCACCGATGAGCTCCTCGACCTGATCAAGGACCATCCGGAGCTGGCCGAGCCGTTGCCGGGCGCGGACGACTACATCCAGGCCGAGGTGGTCTACGCCGCCACCCACATGGGTGCCCTGCACCTCGAGGACGTGCTCGCCCGCCGCACCCGCATCTCCATCGAGGCCTGGGACCGCGGGGTGTCGGCGGCGCCGGTCGCCGCGCGGCTGCTCGCCGGAGTGCTCGGCTGGGATACCGAGCGTGAGGAGCGGGAGGTGTCGATCTACCTCAAGCGGGTCGCCGCCGAGCGGGCCTCGCAAACCCAGCCCGACGACGAGTCCGCCGACCGGGTGCGCCTGGAGGCCCCCGACATCGTCACGACCTGACCCTGTCGGCGCGATGCGCGCTGCGCCTCGGGCCCCGTGGCCCGCCACCCCTTGCCCCGCCCAGCATCCCGTCGCCGCCCCTGTGATTCACCGCACCTCCTGTCGGCGACCGCGCCCGCTACAGCGGGCGCTGTCGCCCGTATGAGGTGCAGTGGGTACCCGTATGAGGCGCAGTGGGTTCCGGGTTGCTCATGGAGTGCCTCGGGTAACCGCCCGGGAGAGATCGCCTCTCAGCGAGCGCGGGGGATGCCGTTGCGGCTGAGCAGGTCTCCAAGAGCGGTGAGGGAAGTGGCAACCTGCCAGTCCCACCGAAATACACCGAACCCCAAGGCGCGAAGCCGGTCTTCCCGGATCTTCTCGGCGATGACGACGTCGGCGGTGGAGCGCCCACCGGTGAATTCCTCTCGCAGGTACTTGCCGAGCCCGTCGAACTCGCCGACCTTGCCGATGGTGCGCCAGAAGAAGTCAGTGAATCCGATCAGGCCGTCGCGATCCCAGTGCGGCACCTGCAACTCGGGCAGGAGAAAACCCAGCATGAAGATGCCGGCCCTGCTGATCGATTCTCCGGTCGACCCGGAGAGCGGCGAAGCGAACTCCAGCGCCCGCCCGGCGGCCGCTCGGCCGGTAACCCGCCCGAGCTGGTCGAACGCGCGGTCGAGGTCTGCCCGGGTCGCCAAGGAGTGACCGTCGCGTGGTTCGTGGATGGCCTTGTCCATCACCGCAACTGCCTGGCCGAACTTGAGAACTCGGGCCAGCGCCACCGCAGTGGCCGCGACGGACGTCACCCGGAGGCCATCGCGCTCGGCCACGTCGAGACCGTACTCCTGTGGATGGCGGATCACGCCGCGCCGGGACCGCCCACCGGCCGCTGAAGTGGTGGCCAGGTGGATCTCCGTGGGCCAGGCGCCGACAATCGGCAAACCCCACAGTGCTGCCGCCGAGAAGTGCGAGTAGACGGCCGGAGCCTCCGCCGTAGCGGCATGTGCGTGGATCCGACGGAGATAACGCGCATCCGCCCCCAGCGCAGCCCACTCGGCTGCGAGCGTGTACACCCCGCGGCGGAGGCGGATGACGGTGCGACGCTCGAACTCTCGGCGAAGCTCGTGGTGGAAGCCGACATGTGCCGCGTCACTCGCCAGGATGAGCCCGCTGGGGGTGGACAACGCGGCAAGGACATCCAGGCTGCCTGCTGAGGTGGTGGTCATGCCTCGAGGCTGACCGGTCATTGGGCCCAGCGGAGTCGGCGGGCGAAATCTGTGCATTTCTTCGGGCTGCCTCGACCCTGTGGATAGTGGCTTCGCGGCCGTTCCCGGCCGTCACTGCACCTCGTGTCGGCGCTCGCGCCCGCTATAGCGGGCGCGGTCGCCGGCAGGAGGTGCACCGAACGCGGCGCCTAGCCAGAGGGGGCGCACCGAGCCTCGGTCGAGCGGATGCGCCCGGGCCGCGGCCCGGGCAACCGGCCGAAAGCCTCCGGTAGAATGGCTACACCGCCCACAAGCCTCAGGAGTCGCACCATGGTTGACGTTCGACGGGTCAAGCTCCCCGGTGTGGGTGTGCTGCACACCTTCATCACCGATGACGGCGGCAAGGTCGGTGTGATCGCCCACCGCTCCGGCCACAGTGACCTGATCACCTTCGCCGACGACGAGGGCGGACCCGACGCCAGCAAGGTGTCCCTCCGGCTCAGCGAGGACGAGGCGCACACCCTCGCCGAACTCCTCGGCGGCACCCAGATCACCGAGTCGCTCACCGCGCTCGACCAGATCCCGGGCCTCAGCATCGACTGGTTCACCGTGGACTACGAGGACCATATCGCCGGGCAGCCCCTGGGCAACCCCGCCGAGCGCGGCATCGCCGGACTCACCGTCGTGGCCGTGGTGCGCGGCGAATCCGCCAACCCGGCCCCCGCCGCCGACTTCAAGGTCTTTCCCGGCGACACCCTGGTCGTGGCCGGCTCGCCCGAAAAGGTGGCGAAGGCGTTCGCGTTCTTCCGCACCGGCGAGATCAAGGCGAAGCCCGTCGACTCGCCGCCCGGAGGCTAGCCGATGAACCTCGGTGAAGATCTACTCACCCTGGGCATCCTCCTCGTGGTTGCCTACGTCCTGGGCCGCCTGGGCAAGCTGATCGGCCTGCCGTCGATTCCGATCTACATGATCGTGGGTCTCTTGGCGAGCCCGTACAGCGGATGGTTCCCCTCGACTTCCACTCCGCCGACATCGAACTCATCGCCGTCTTCGGGTTGATCCTGCTCTTGTTCAGCCTGGGCCTGGAGTTCGACCAGGAGGCGTTCTTCGGCGACGCCGGAAAACTGTTGATCTCCGGCGGCTCCTACATCCTGATCAACATGGGCGCCGGCTTCGCGTTCGGCCTGATGACCGGCTGGGGTACCCGCGAGGCCCTCGTGATCGCGGGCATGACCGGCACCTCCTCGAGTGCCATCATCACGAAACTGCTCATCGAGCTGCGCCGTCTGGCGAACAAGGAAACCCCGATGATCCTCGGGGTGACCGTGGTGGGCGACATCTTCATCGCCGTGTACCTGGCCATCGTGTCCGTCGTGCTCAGCGGCAAGACCGAGATCTGGCCCATCGTGCTGCAACTGTTCATCGCGTTCCTGTTCCTCGTGGTGATGTTCTCCGTCGCCCGGTGGGGCGGCCGGGTGGTGTCGCGGCTGATGCGCACCAAGGACGACGAGCTGTTCACCATCCTGTTCTTCGGCCTCGCCGTGCTCTTCGCCGGCATCGGCGAGATCATCGGCGTCACCGACGCGATCGGCGCGTTCCTGATCGGCGTGGTGCTGGGCGCCAGCACTTACCGCGGCCGCATCGAGCGGGTCGCCGTGCCGCTCCGCGACGTGTTCGGCGCGTTCTTCTTCCTCAACTTCGGGCTGGCCCTCAACGTGGCCGAGTTCGGTTCGGTCATCGTGCTGGTGGCCATCGCCATCCTGATGACCTTCGTACTCAGCCTCGGTTCGGGCATGCTGCTGGCGCGGATGCATCAGATGGGCATGCGGGAAGGCCTCAACACCGCGGCGATCTTCGTCAACCGCGGGGAGTTCACCCTGATCCTGGCGACCCTCTCGGTGGGCGCCGGCCTCGACCAACGGCTGCAGCCGTTCGCTGGGCTTTACGTGCTCTCCATGGCCATCCTCGGCCCGCTGTTCACCGCCAACTCCGAGAAGATCGGCGCCGCCCTCGGCCGCCGCTCCGGCGCCTCCCAGCCGCCCACCCGCACCCCCGAGCGCGACGCCATGCGCGCCGAGGAGATCGCGCTGGTCGAGGCGGCCACCCACGACCAGAAATCCGGCGACCCGATGGTGGACTTCATTTCCGAGACATACCCGACAACCGAGAAGAAGCCCGACAAGGCCGGCCCATCCGGTAAATCCGGTCAGGACGACGGGGCGGGGGACTACTCATGATCGGCATGATGCTGCGCCCGCGCTGGATCGCCGCGCTGCTGTTGGCCCTGGCGATCGCCGCGGCATTCGCGCTGCTCGGCCAGTGGCAGCTGGACCGCGCCATCACCTCCGGCCAGGTCGCGGAGCGCAGCACCGAGGTCGTGCAGCCGCTGCGCGACACTGTGCAACCGGATGGCCCGCCGCCGCAGATCGCGGAGGGCCAGCGGGTCCAGACCAGCGGCTCCTTCGTGCCCGGGGACGACCAGATCATCAGCGGCCGGCACAACGGCGGCGAAACCGGCTATTGGGTGGTCAGCCACTTCGTCACCGACGACGGCATCAGCATCCCCGTCGCCCGCGGCTGGACCGCCGACGCCGACCAGGCCGCCACGGTGCGCGACCGGCTCGCGAACGAGATGACCATTGCCTCGCTGCAGCCGCTCACCGGCCGGTTCGTGCCCGACGAGGCGCCGCAGGTGCCCGCCGAAGGCGTCGACCCGCACACCATGACCACGGTCTCCACGGCCGCGCTGATCAACCTCTGGGCCGACTGGAACGACCAGTCGGTCTACCAGGGCTACATCGTCGACGGCGCAGCGGCCGACGGGCTCGCCGTGATCGACTCGCCCGTGCCGGTCGTCGAGGTGCCGCTGAACTGGCTCAACATCTTCTATGCCCTCGAGTGGGCCGTGTTCGCCGGGTTCGCCGTGTTCCTCTGGTACCGCCTGGTGCGGGATGCGTGGGAGCGCGAAGTCGAGGAAGCCGAGCTGGCCGCCAACGGCGGCGGCACCGACGCCGGGGGCTCAGCGGGCGACGGACCCGACGCATCCGCCCCGCACGGTGGCCCCGACCGGAGCCACGCCGAGGCCCCGTAGAATTAGTCCATGCCACTTGCACCCAAGCCTGCCGACCTGCCCAGAATTCCGGGGGCGCTCAAGCTGTACCAGGTCTCATCGATCATCACCGGTGTCTTCCTGCTGCTCTTGTGCATCGAGGTCATCCTCAAGTTCGTCTTCCAGTACGAACTGGAGGTGGGCGGTCCCAACGGCTTCCTCGCCCTCGTGGCGCGCGACACCGTGACCGCCTTCAACCTGAGCACGGCGATCCTGATCGTGCACGGCTGGTTCTACGTCCTCTACCTGTTCGCCGACTTCCGCCTCTGGAGCCTCATGCGCTGGCCGTTCCCCATGTTCCTGCTGATCGCCCTGGGAGGCATCATCCCGTTCCTGTCCTTCTTCCTGGAGGTGAAGGTCGGCCAGCGGGTCAAGGCCTACCTCGCCGCCCACCCGACTCCCGCCGTGCAGGCCGGAGCACACGCATGAGCGCCGTGAACCCGATGGATGTCGTGGGTGCCGACGGCGCCGAGGGCGCCGAGGGCCTCGAGAACCAGCTCGGCACCGAGGAGGGCACCGCGCCAGCGGCCTCCGGCATCAGCCGCCCCGTGCTCGTGGTCGACTTCGGTGCGCAGTACGCGCAGCTGATCGCCCGGCGCGTGCGCGAGGCATCCGTGTACTCGGAGATCGTGGCGCACTCGATCACCGCCGCCGATGTGGCGGCCAAGAACCCCATCGGCATCGTGCTCTCCGGCGGGCCGTCCAGCGTCTACGCCGAGGGTGCCCCCGCCTTCGACCCGGCCATCTTCGACCTCGGAATCCCGGTGCTGGGCATCTGCTACGGCTTCCAGGTGATGGCCACCGCTCTCGGCGGCGAGGTCTCGGAGACCGGTCTGCGCGAGTACGGCTCCACCCCGGTCGTCATCAGTGACAGCAAGAACGTGCTCCTCGCCGACCAGCCCGTCGAACAGACCGCCTGGATGAGCCACGGTGACTCCGTCTCGAAGGCCCCGGATGGCTTCACGGTGCTGGCCTCCACGGCCTCCACCCCGGTTGCCGCGTTCGCCAACGACGAGCGCCGGCTCTACGGGGTGCAGTGGCACCCCGAGGTCAAGCACTCCGCGCACGGCCAGCACGTGCTGGAGAACTTCCTGCACCGCGCTGCCGGAATCCCCGCCGACTGGAACAGCGGCAACGTCATTGCCGAGCAGGTCGCCCTGATCCAGGCCCAGGTGGGCACCGGGAAGGTCATCTGCGGCCTCTCCGGCGGAGTGGACTCCGCCGTCGCGGCGGCCCTCGTGCACAAGGCCATCGGCGACCAGCTCGTCTGCGTGTTCGTCGACCACGGCCTGCTGCGCGAGGACGAGCGCCGCCAGGTGGAAGAGGACTACGTCAAGGCCACCGGCATCCGCCTGGTCACGGTGGATGTGCGTGAGCAGTTCATCAACGCCCTCGCCGGGGTCAGCGACCCGGAGACCAAGCGCAAGATCATCGGCCGCGAGTTCATCCGCACCTTCGAGCAGGCCCAGGCCGAGCTCATCAAGGAGTCCGCCGAGATCGACGGCGACCCGATCCGCTTCCTCGTGCAGGGCACCCTCTACCCCGACGTGGTCGAGTCCGGCGGCGGCAGCGGCACCGCCAACATCAAGAGCCACCACAACGTGGGCGGCCTGCCCGAGGACCTGCAGTTCGAGCTCGTCGAGCCGCTGCGCGCCCTGTTCAAGGACGAGGTTCGCGCGATCGGCGCCGAGCTGGGACTGCCCGCCGAAATCGTGCAGCGCCAGCCGTTCCCCGGACCCGGCCTGGGCATCCGTATCGTCGGCGAGGTCACCCAGGCTCGTCTGGACCTGCTGCGTCAGGCGGATGCGATCGTGCGCGCCGAACTGACCGCCGCGGGCTTGGACCGGGAGATCTGGCAGTGCCCCGTGGTGCTGCTCGCCGACGTGCGCTCCGTGGGCGTGCAGGGTGACGGTCGCACCTACGGGCACCCCATCGTGCTGCGTCCGGTCTCCTCCGAGGACGCCATGACCGCCGACTGGACCCGCCTGCCGTACGACCTGCTGGCGAAGATCTCCAACCGCATCACCAACGAGGTCGACGGGGTCAACCGCGTAGTACTCGACGTCACGTCGAAGCCGCCGGGGACCATCGAATGGGAGTAGGCGTTCCGCCGCTCCCGTAGTCGTTCCGCAAGCACCCCCGCCCGCGCGGGGGTGCTTGCGTCGTTAACCCCGGTGCCGGGGTGGCCTCGCGCCGGCGGTCGGGTGGTGCGCGGGTGGGGCGCCGGTTCGCGGGTGGCGTGCCACGAGCGGAGCGGCGCGGTGCCCGCGTAGCTCGGGATGTCGGTGCGGGCCGGGCTGGTGCGCGGGTCAGGCGCCGCTTCGCGGGAGCGGCGCCCGGGTAGGCCCCGCCGAGGTCCGGGCCAGCCCAACGCATCCGCCTGACCAGCGCGGGAGACGACAAGAGGGCCGGCCCGTGGTGGGCCGGCCCTCTCGGGTGGTGCGGATGCCGCGACTGCGGCGGGTGGCGCGGGGCGCCCGGTGCGCTACTCGCGGGCGATCGCGAAGATGCGCAGCAGCTCCACGTAGAGCCACACGACGGTCACCATGATGCCGAAGGCGCCGCTCCAGCCGTACTTGCGCGGAGCGCGGTTGTTCACACCCTTCTGGATGAAGTCGAAGTCGAGCACGAGGGAGTACGCGGCCATGAGCACGGCCAGGATGCCGATGACCAGGCCCAGCTTGATCTCGAAGCCGGCGATCTCGATGCTGCCGCTGCGCATGCCGAACGCACCGTCGGTGGCACCGAAGAGCATCATGCCGACGTTGACCAGCGAGAACACCGCGTAGCCGACCATCGCGATGAGGAAGACCTTGGTGGCCTTCTTCGAGGCGCGGATCTTGCCGCTGGAGAACAACGCGAGGGTCACACCGACCACGACGAGGGTGGCCAGGACGGCCTGGGTGACGACGCCGGCGTAGATCTGCTCGAAGACGCGGGAGATACCACCGACGAACAGGCCCTCCATCACGGCGTAGGCAAGGATCAGGGGCGGCGACGGCTCCTTCTTGAAGGCGTTGACCAGGCCGAGCACGAGGCCGCCGATGGCGCCCAGGATCAGCAGGAACGGGGCAACCGGGGTAAGCACCCACGCGGTGGCCGCGGCGGCCAGCAGGATGGCGAACGCCAGCACGGTCTTGCCGATGGTGTCTTCGTAGGTCATCCGGTCGGTGTCCTGCGAACCGGCCGACGGCGAGTTGTACAGCGCCTGCAGGTCGTTGTCGGAAAGCACCTTGGTCGTTGCAACGGCGCCGGGAGCGCCGAACGCGGCGTTTCGGAATGCGGGGTTGGAGGTTGCCATGGTTTTCTGCCTAACAATCAGCTGGATGCGGGTGCGCCGGGACCCGGCGCGAGTGTGCAACAAATCTACTGGAACAACCCGAAGTTTGCTGAGAGACTACTCAGGGTTGACAGGGGGCGCCTCAACCCGGAGCGCCGGGATCGCCTCCTGCACGGCGTCGGGCAGGGGCAGCGCGCCCGGCGTTGGCTCCGGCACAGTCCGTACCTCCGGCACGAGCACCGGCGCACCCGCCGCCGCGAACCGCCGTCGGGCCCGCCACGCGTCGAGCATCCGGCGACGCCACAGCATCAGCGTCCAGGCGAGCCAGGCGCACGCCACCGTGGTGAGTGCGCCGCTGAGCAGGGCGATCCAGTTCTGCCCGTACTCGTGCAACACCGCCTTGAGCACGAAGCTCAGCACGATCACCGGCAGCAGCGCCAGATAGCTCAGCACCGGGCGGTGCCGGGCGAACAGCCATCCGCCCAGGAGAACCGCGAAGGCCCCGGCGAAGTCCGGCCCGGCCACGAGCACCAGGGCCGCAACCAGGCACGGCAGCAGAACGAGCACTCGGCGCCACAACGCCCCCGGCAGGATCAGCCAGCCGAGCAACTGCACGGCCGGCCCGATGGCCAGGAACCACAGGCTGTAGGTGCTGATGAGGTTGGTCGCGGCCGCGCCGAGCACGATTGTGACCAGGCCGATTCCGTACCGCCACCGGGGGTCGCCCCAGCGCACACGGGCGGCCGGATCGATCCGAGTGGTCATAACTCCAGATTCTCGCAGCCCACAGCGACGCGCAGCTAACCTTGAACCATGAAACCCCTTGTGATCGGCCATCGCGGAGCCAGTGGCTACCGGCCGGAGCACACCGAGGCCGCCTACCGCCTCGCGTTCGCCCTCGGCGCCGACGCCGTCGAACCCGACATCGTCGCCACCCGGGACGGAGTTCTGGTGTTGCGGCACGAAAACGAGATTTCCGGCACGACGGATGTGGCGGCGCACCCCGAATTCGCCGACCGGCGCGCCGAAAAGGTCATCGACGGTGTCGCCCTGACCGGCTGGTTCACCGAGGACTTCACCTGGGCAGAGCTCACCACACTCCGCGCCCGCGAGCGGCTGCCCGCACTGCGTGGCCTGAGCGCCAGTTTTGACGGGCTCTTCCCGATCCTGCGGCTGCGCGACCTGTTCCGCCTCGTCGACCTGGCCGAGGCCCCGCTCGACCGGGAGCTCGGCATCGTCGCCGAACTCAAGCACGCCAGCTACTTCGAGTCCATCGGCCTGCCGCTGGACGAACTCTTCGCCGCCGAGGTGAACGAGGCCGGCTGGAACACCGGCGAGGGTCGCCTCACCATCGAGAGTTTCGAACGCACCGTGCTGGCCCAGGTGCAGGCCAGGGGTGTTTTCGGCCGCCGAGTGTTCCTGCTCGAAGCGACCGGAGCCCCCGCCGACCTGGTGGCCCGGTTCGGTGACCGGGCTACGAGCTACGCCGACTATCTCAGCGACCTCGCGCTCTACCAGCTCGGCCACCAGGTCGACGGCATCAGCGTGCCCAAGTCCCTGATCCTCAACACGGATGAGCACGGTGTCGTGGACGGCGCCTCCGACCTCGTCGACTCCGCTCACGCCGCCGGCCTGCAGATCTACACCTGGACGCTGCGTCCGGAAAACCGTTTCCTCGCCCCCGGCAACCGGGTGGGCACCCGCAAGGCCGACGTGGGCAACTGGCAGGCCGAGTTCCGCACGATCATGGACACCGGCATCGACGGCGTCTTCGCCGACCACCCCGACCTGGCCGTGTTCGTGCGGGACGGCCTGCACACCCGGATGCCGCATCCGCTCTCGCAGTACTGACCCGCCCCCGGCACCGGTGTCGGCCGCTGCGCCTAGAATTGAGCGGCCATGACTTTGTCTTCAGACCTGCCCAACACCCCGGCCACGCGGCCCTCGGCGACCCCGATCATCCTCGACGGACGGGCGGGCCCGCAGGACGGGGCGCACGGTAGCGACGAGCAGCAGAACCCGCTGTTCGACGGCCTCAACCCGCAGCAGCTCGAGGCCGTGCAATACCGAGGACCCGCCCTGCTCATCGTCGCGGGCGCCGGCTCGGGCAAGACCAGTGTGCTCACCCGGCGGGTTGCCGGGCTGATCGAGAGCCGCGAGGCCTGGCCCAGCCAGATCCTCGCGATCACGTTCACCAACAAGGCCGCCGCCGAGATGCGCGAACGCGTGAGGGGACTCTTGGGTCAGGCCTCCGACGGCATGTGGATCAGCACCTTCCACTCCTCCTGTGTGCGCATCCTGCGCCGCGAGGCCGAGAGCGCGGGCCTGTCGACCAACTTCAGCATCTACGACTCGGCCGACTCGAAGGTCACCATCAAGCGCATCATCAAGCAGCTTGACGCCGACACCCTCGGCTTCACGCCCGGCAACGTCGCCTCCAAGATCTCCAAGCTCAAGAACGAGCTGGCGGATGTCGACTCGTACGCCCGCAACGCGAATATGAGCGACCCGCAGGAGGTCATGTTCGTCGAGATCTTCCGCCAGTACACCAGACGGCTGCGCGCGGCCAGCGCCCTCGACTTCGACGATCTGATCGGCGAGACGGTGTTCCTGTTCCGGGCCTTCCCCAAGGTCGCGGCGCTGTACCGGCGCCGGTTCCGGCACATCCTGGTCGACGAATACCAGGACACCAACCACGCCCAGTACGCGCTCGTGCGCGAGCTCACCCGCCCCGTCGAGCCGGAGCTGGCCGACGACATGGAAGACCAGGGCCTGCACGTCAAGAACCTGCAGGATGCTTCGGGTGCGATCCCCGGCGCCTCGCTCACCGTGGTGGGCGACTCCGACCAGTCCATCTACGCCTTCCGTGGGGCGTCCAGCCGCAACATCACCGAGTTCGAGCGGGACTTCCCGGGCACCAAGGTGATCCTGCTCGAGCAGAACTATCGTTCAACCCAGAACATTCTTTCGGCTGCGAATGCCGTGATCGGCAACAACTTCGACCGCCGCGAGAAGCGGCTCTGGAGCGCCGGCGGCGACGGCGAGAAAATCGTGGGCTACACCGCTTACAACGGGCACGACGAGGCCCAGTTCGTGGCCGACGAGATCGAGGTGCTGCACCGCGCCGGTATGGCCTACCGCGACATGGCCGTGTTCTACCGCACCAACGCGCAGACCCGTGCGCTGGAGGAGATCCTGGTTCGGGCCGCTGTGCCGTACCGGGTTGTCGGCGGCACCAAGTTCTACGAGCGCGCTGAGATCAAAGATGCGCTGGCGTATCTCATCGCGGTCGCCAACCCGCAAGACGAACTCGCACTCCGCCGCATCCTGAACACCCCCAAGCGTGGCATCGGTCCGGCCACCGAGACCCAGCTGGCCAGCTTTGCCGAGACCAATGGCATCTCCTTCCGCCAGGCCATGCGCGACTCCGGCGGCCTGGGCCTCGGCCCCAAGGTGACGGGCGCCATCCTGCAGCTGGCCACCCTGCTCGACTCGGCCGCGTTGATGATGGACCCGCAGAACCCGGCCGGCGCCGCGAACGTCAGCGACCTGCTCACGTTCCTGCTCGACGGCAGCGGCCTGCTCGCCGTGCTGCGGGCCAGCCGCGACGCGCAAGACGAAGTGCGGGCGGAGAACATCGAGGAGCTCGTCGCCCAGACCAAGGACTTCAACCGGGAGAACCCGGACGCCGGCCTGGTGGACTTCCTCACCCAGGTGTCGCTCGTCGCCGCAGCGGATGACCTCGACGACGCGTCGGGCACCGTATCGCTGATGACGCTGCACACCGCCAAGGGCCTCGAATACGAGGCCGTGTTCCTCACCGGCGTGGAGGAGGGCCTGCTGCCGCACCAGATGTCGGCCGGCGAGCCCGGCGGACCTGCCGAAGAACGCCGCCTGTTCTATGTGGGGATCACCCGTGCCCGGCAGCGGCTGTACCTGTCGCTGGCGATGACCCGCGCGCAGTTCGGCGAGGTCAACGTGGCCATGCCCAGCCGGTACCTGCAGGAGATCCCGGCGGCGCTGATCGACTGGAAGCAGTCGCCCGGCATGGCCAACTCCCGCGGCGGCACCCAGCCGCGCGCGCTCAACGCCCGGCGGGACGGCGGCGGCTTCGGCAGTCGCTCCGGCACGCCCGGCCAGTTGCCGCCGGCGCCCAAACCGAAGACCGAGTGGCCCAACCGGGTCACCGCGCAGGTGCGCGACAACGGCGACCTCACGCTCAACGCGGGCGACCGCATCCGTCACGTGGACTTCGGCGACGGCAAGGTCAACCAGGTCACCGGCGAGGGCACCAAGCGCATCGCGCACGTGCAGTTCGACAGCGCCGGGGCGAAGAAACTGCTGATCAAGATCGCGCCGATCGAGAAGATCGAGTGACGTCACCGAACGACAACGATTCGTCGGATGCGTCCTCCCGGCCGGAAACGCTTCGGCAGTGGGCGCGGTCGCTCCGCGCCCTCGACATCGAGGTCGCCGTGCGGGCGACGCTCGCGATGGTGGTTCCGCTGATCGTGCTGGTGCTCCTGGGCCGCATCGACTGGGCGGTGTACGCCACATTCGGCGGCATGACGGCACTGTTCGGCCGCGGCGAGCCGTACAAGCTGCGCGCCCGGTCGGTGAGCATCGCGGCCGCCGGGATGCTGGGCAGCATCGCCTTCGGGTGGGGATGGCCGCACTCGGGGCGCCGCTGGCCCTACTCACGCTCGGGCTGATGGTCGTGATCGTGCTCGGAGTGCTGCTGATCAGCACGGCCGGCCTGTTCCCGGGCACCCCGCTGTTCTTCGTCTTCGCCTACACGGTGTGCGCGCAGGTGCCCACCGACCCCGCCGACGTGCTGCCGAGCCTGGCCGTCGGCGCGGTCGGCGCCGCGTTCGCGTGGATCGTGACGATGTCGGGCTGGGCCGTGCGCCGGGCGGCGGCGGACCGATCGGCGGCCCTCTTCAAGGAGCTGCCGCGGCACCCCCGGATGAACCCGGCGGCGTACCGCGACAAGCTGGTCTGGCGCTCGATCGGGCAGATGCTCGTGGGCGTGCTCGTCGCCGGTGGACTGGCGATCCTCGTGGGCATCGGGCATCCGTACTGGGCCGTTGTGAGCGTGGTGGCGGTACTGCCGCCACCCGGCGCCCGGCACTCCACCGCGCGGGCGTTCCACCGCGTCTTCGGCACCGTCGCCGGCGTGCTGCTCACCGCGTTGATTCTGCTGCCCGGGCCGCCGGTGTGGGTGCTCATCCTCACCATCGGAATCGGCCAGTTCGGGGCAGAAATCCTGATCGGACGCCACTACGGTGCCGCCCTGCTCTTCATCACCCCGCTGGCCCTCTCGGTGTCGCACCTGGCCAGCCCGGCCCCGGTGTCGGAGCTGCTCGTCGACCGGGTCGTCGAGACCGCGTTGGGCGGAGCGGTGGCCCTGGTGGTCGTGCTCGTCAGCCGTGCCGCGCTGGCTCGCGCGGCGCGGCACTCGGCTCCGCCCGCCCCGTCCGTCTGAGCGACGGCCGTTTATCAGGACATCGGCCGATTAACAGGACGCTCCGCGCCGTCGCATCCTCCTCAACTCACTTTTTCCCTCTAAAGTCGCCCGGTTGGACGCGCCGCACTGGCCCCATCCGTGGAGGCGTCACCCGGGTCAGAGAATTCGCCGAATCGGATGCCCGCACCCTTGCCGGTGACCGACGGCGCAGGTACGGTGTCACGCACTGGCACGTCGCGCAGTCCGGCGTGGCCGGCATCCGTTTCGTTTCCCGCTGTACACCCGTGTGTTCGAAGGAGGCTCGCAATGCCCCATGACTCAGACGGCCTCTGGCCGCACGACCCCGAGGCCCTCGACGACAATCGCACCGTCGACGACCTGGATATCCCCGACAACGTGCTCTCCGACGAGGATGACACGGCCGAGAACGAACTCGACGAAGACGAGTGGGGCGACGACGCCGACAACCGCCTCGTAGCCCTCGACGGCGACGACGACGACGAAGCCGACGACCGGGCCCGCTGACCTACCCCGGTCACCGGCCGAGCCTCTCGAAACCGGTCGGGCGGTCCTGCGGTGCGTTCCCCGATCGTCGGTTGAGCGTGTCGAAACCGGGTGGGCCGTCTTTCGGTGCGTTCCCGATCGGTGGTTGAGCCTGTCGAAGCCGGGTGGGCCGTCTTTCGGTGCGTTCCCGATCGTTGGTTGAGCTTGTCGAAACCCGGTGGGCCGTCTTACGGTGCGTTCCCGATCGGTGGTTGAGCTTGTCGAAACCGGGCGGGCCGTTCCTGCAACGTTGGTCGGAGTGTCCTGTCGTCTCGCGGGGTCTCGACAAACTCGACCGACGAGATGGTGACGTAACGGGGAGCCCTCGACCGACGAGAGGGTCACCCATTCGAGAATCTCAAGTAACGCCCGCGCGAGAAGGCCTGCGTTCGTCAGGGGGCGTGCTCGCGGGTGACCGCCGGCGGCACCCAGCCGCCGTCGAGCACCTCCCGGCGCGGCCCGTACAACCGCATCGTGACGCCCAGCGGGCCCAGCGGCGCGGGCAGCCAGTTGGCCACCAGCTCCGGTGCCGGGCGGTCGTGCTGCAGGTACAGGTCGAGCGACCCGTCGCCGTTGAACCCGAGGTCGTTCCGGTCGCCGATCGCATACCGGTCGATTTCGTTCGCGGTCTGGAAACCGTCGGAGTCGTACATGGTCAACGACCAGAACGCCTCCACCGGCGGCAGTTCGGCCTGTTCGAAGTGCAGCCGGTACCGGTTCTCGCCGCTGAGCGGGCGACCGTCCGCATCCGCCACCAGGATCGGGTACACCGCATCCTCCGGCGGGTTCGCGCCCAACCCCACCAGCGCCACCACGGCGCGTTTGAGGTAGTCGTTGCCGTAATTGCCCATGGTCTCCACGTTGAGCAGCCATCCGTTCACCCGCCGGCCCATCTGGGGGAGTGTGGCGAGCAGGGTCGCCCGGGCCTCGGCCACCCCGGCTTCGAGTTCCGCGACGGTGTCATCGGTGAGCCGGTCGCCGTCGAACGGGGTGCCCGGCACCAGCCCGAGGTGGGCCAGCCGCGCGAGCACGGAGAAATCGGTGGAATGCAGCGGCACGGCGCGCAGCAGGGAGGCCGCCCGACGGAAGAACTCCATGCCGCTCATCTGCGCTACCGTGCGCAGCGGCGGGGTGGTCGAGTCCACCGTGGGATCCAGCGGGAACGGCTCGTACGCATCCGGCAGGGTGAGCGAGAGCTGGTCTTGCAGGGCGCGGACCGCGGGGTAGTCGTCGACGCCGTTGGTCTGGAACCGGCCGACGATCCACACAAACGGGGTGGGCGCCTGGAGCAGGATCTGCCCGGCGGGCACCGCGCCCGACCAGCCCGGCGGGGCCACGAACAGGTCAGCCGCCGCGGTTCCGGTGGTGCGCTCGCCCGGGTTGGCGAACACCTCGGTCCACATGTCGATCAGCGGCAGCATGTAGTACCGGTCCGCGGTGTCCGGTACGTGCACCACGACCGGCCCCGCCCCGAGGTCGAGCCAGGCGATCGAGTACAGAGTGTCGAAGTTGGGCCGCACCACGTCCCGGAACTCGGCGGTGGGAAAGGTGCGGGTGTGCACGAACGTGTTGGCCGGCCCTCTGCCGAAGACCCGTCCCGGCGCGGTGTTGATGCTCTGCTGCCGGGTCACATCCATCAGCACCAGCGGGTAGAGGTAGAGGTAGGCCTCTTCGGCCAGGGTCTTGGGGTCGATCGACAGGGTGCGCATCGGGCTCCTCGGCGTGGGCGGGCGCCCGGGTGGGCGCGGACCGTTCACGGGCATTGTGCCCCAGCCAGGCGGTGGGGCACAGGGCACGGGTCCAGGCGGCGCGGCGCACGCTCTGGCGGCCCTGCGGATGCGGCGAGTAGCGCGCGGCACCGCCCGGCTCGGTAGATGCGGCGCCGATCGGGTCGCGTAACGATGTCAGCCGATGAGCGGATGCCGTGTGCGTCGGTCGCGCGCCCGGCTCAGCCGATGCGCGGATGCCGTGAGCGTCGAGTCGCCCGCGCGCCTCGGCCGATGCGCGCGGAGCGCCGACGCTGTACGAGCAGCGCGATCGCGCGCCAGCCCAGCAGGAACACGCCGAGCACGACGACCGTGACGATGACGAAGCTGAGCTGCACACCCTGGCCGCTGGCTACGCGCAGGAGCATGCCCACGATCACGGTGACCAGCCACACGATCACACCGGTCCAGACCAGGCGCAGCGGGTGCCGCCAGGCGCGCGCGACGAGCCAGCCCACCGCGAGCCCGGCCAGGAACGGCCACCAGGTGAGCAGCACTCCCCAAAGCCCTTCGCCGTGGCTGGCCCGGCCGATCAGTACGAAGACCAGCACCAGGGCCGCGTCCGCTGCGGCGGCCAGGGGAACGAGCGAAGGGCCGGCGGGGCGAGAAGACATGGGTCCAGACTACGTCCAGACCGGGTCGCCCTGACCTCGACGAGAGGTCCGGATCGCGCTCGCCGGGCCGTTGCCGCTAGATCGCGGTGCCGAGCAGTCCGCCGATCAGATAGGTCACACCGAGGGCGAGGAGCCCACCGATGAGCACTCGCGCGATCGCGCGCATCCGCGGGCTGTCGCCGAGGAACGCGCTCAGCCAGCCGGTGATGATCAGCGCGACGGCCACCGAGAGGAACGTCGCCGGCACGCGCCACTCCGGCGGCGGCAGCAGCACCGCCAACAGCGGCAGGATCGCCCCTACCGTGAACGCCACCGCCGACGCGAAGGCCGCATGCCAGGGGTTGGTGAGCTCGTCGGCGCCGATGTGCAGCTCCACCTCGAGGTGCGCGCCGAGCGCGTCGTGCGCGGTCAGCTCGTCGGCCACAAGACGGGCGGTCTCGGCGGAGAGCCCCTTTGCCCGGTACAGGCCGGCGAGCTCGGCCAGCTCCTGCTCGGGCATGGTGGCCAGCTCGCTTCGTTCCTTGTCGATCAGGGCCCGCTCGGTGTCACGCTGGCTGCTCACCGACACGTATTCGCCGAGCGCCATGGAGATCGCCCCGGCGAGCAGGCTCGCCACCCCGGCGATGAGGATTGCCGCGGAGTCGGAGGTGGCCGCGGCGACGCCTACGACCAGGGCCGCGACCGAGACGATGCCGTCGTTGGCGCCGAGTACGCCGGCGCGTAGCCAGTTGAGCCGGGAAGCATGCCCGGGGAGTGCGGCTCGCTGGCGTGGTCGGGTTCGGCGGCGGGGGAGGTGGGTGCGGGACCGGTGGGCTGGCGCGCCGGGTCTGATTCGCTCATAAGGCCAGCCAAGCACTGTGAGGGCGCCGTGACCAGCGGTACCGGACCTTCGGTACGCCCCTTCTGGGCCGGCACGCCCGCAATAGGGGGGCGCATCCAGCCGTACGAGGTGCAGCGAGCGAGAACGCCGGGGTGCGACGAGGCCGCCGGGGTGCGGGGTCTCCTAAGGAAGTGCGCTTCCGCCGACCACCCGGGCCCGAAGCGCCCCCACAGCTCGACAGGCTCGACCAGTGTGTGGGTCGCGACCATCCCGCCGATCGAGCTTGTCGAGATCTCGTGAGTCGGGGTCGGGGCGTAGGCATCGTCACCCGGCCTCGACAGGCTCGACCGGCGTGTGGTTGAGACTGTGGGCACGTTGCGGGGTCTCGACGGGCTCGACCAGCGGAAGGGGTCTCGACGGGCTCGACCAGCGTGTGGGCTCTAGTGGCGTGTGGGGTGCGACCAGCGGCGCGGGGTGCTCCAGCGACGCGGCGCCGGCGCCAGCGGGCATGGTGCCCGATCTGAGAAGGTAGAGTTTGAGATGGTCAGTATCTCTCGACGTCGAGCTAGTTTTCGCGCCGGGGCATCAGGCCACACCTACCCCATGCACGGAACGCTATGACGCGGATTGGAAGAGCAGCGTGGATCTTTACGAATACCAGGCCAGAGACCTGTTTGAGCAGTATGGAGTCCCGGTTCTGCCCGGGATCATCGCAGACACGCCCGAGGAGGTGCGCGCCGCGGCCGAGAAGCTGGGCGGTGTCGTCGTCGTCAAGGCGCAGGTCAAGGTCGGAGGCCGCGGCAAGGCCGGCGGCGTCAAGGTCGCCAAGACCCCCGATGAGGCCGAAGCCGCCGGGCGCGCCATCCTGGGCCTGGACATCAAGGGCCACACCGTGCACCGCGTGATGGTCGCCGGGGGAGCCCGCATCAAGCAGGAGTTCTACTTCTCCGTGCTGCTGGACCGGTCCAACCGCTCCTACCTCTCGCTGGCCAGCTACGAGGGCGGCGTCGAGATCGAGGTCCTCGCGGTGGAGAAGCCCGACGCCCTGGCCTACGTGGCCATCGACCCGAACGCCGGCATCGACCTGGAGAAGGCTCGCGAGATCGCCGTGCAGGCGAAGTTCCCGGCCGAGCTTGTCGACAAGGTGGCCCCCGTCTTCGTGCAGCTGTACAGCGTCTTCGCCGGCGAGGACGCCACCCTCGTCGAGGTCAACCCGCTGGTTCTCACCGAAGAGGGCGACATTATCGCCCTCGACGGCAAGGTCACCATCGACGAGAACGCCGACTTCCGCCACCCGGGCCACGCCGCCCTGGAGGACAAGGCCGCGGCCGACCCGCTCGAGGCCAAGGCCAAGCAGAACGACCTCAACTACGTCAAGCTCGACGGCGAGGTCGGCATCATCGGAAACGGCGCCGGGCTGGTCATGTCGACCCTCGATGTGGTCGCCTACGCCGGTGAGAACTTCGGCGGCGTCAAGCCGGCCAACTTCCTCGACATCGGCGGCGGAGCATCCGCTGCAGTCATGGCCGCCGGCCTCGACGTCATCCTTGGCGACCCGCAGGTCAAGAGCGTCTTCGTCAACGTCTTCGGCGGAATCACCGCGTGCGACGCCGTGGCCCACGGCATCGTCGGAGCGCTCGCCACCCTCGGCGACGCCGCGAACAAGCCCCTGGTCGTGCGCCTCGACGGCAACAACGTCGAGGAAGGCCGCCGCATCCTCAACGAGGCCAACCACCCGCTGGTCACGCTGGCCGCCACCATGGACGAGGGCGCCGCCAAGGCCGCCGAACTCGCCTACGCCGCGAAGTAAGGGAACCCAAGAGAATGTCTATCTTCCTCAACAAGGACTCCAAGGTCATCGTCCAGGGCATTACCGGCGGCGAGGGCACCAAGCACACCGCTCTGATGCTCAAGGCCGGCACCCAGATCGTCGGCGGCGTCAACGCCCGCAAGGCCGGCACCACCGTGACCCACGGCGACGTCGAGCTGCCCGTCTTCGGCACGGTTGCCGAGGCCATGGAGAAGACCGGCGCGGATGTCTCCATCGCGTTCGTGCCGCCGGCCTTCACCAAGGACGCCGTCATCGAAGCGATCGACGCCGAAATCGGCCTGCTCGTCATCATCACCGAGGGTGTGCCCGTGCAGGACTCCGCCGAATTCTGGGCCTACGCCCAGGAGAAAGGCAACAAGACCCGCATCATCGGGCCGAACTGCCCCGGCATCATCACGCCCGGTGAGGCGCTCGTGGGCATCACGCCGGCGAACATCACCGGCAAGGGGCCGGTCGGCCTGGTCTCCAAGTCGGGCACCCTGACCTACCAGATGATGTACGAACTGCGCGACCTGGGCTTCTCCACCGCCATCGGCATCGGCGGCGACCCCATCATCGGCACCACCCACATCGACGCGCTCGCCGCGTTCGAGGCCGACCCCGAGACCCTCGCGATCGTCATGATCGGTGAGATCGGCGGCGACGCCGAGGAGAAAGCCGCCGAGTACATCAAGGCGCACGTCACCAAGCCCGTCGTGGGCTACGTGGCCGGCTTCACCGCCCCCGAGGGCAAGACCATGGGCCACGCCGGCGCCATCGTCTCCGACGGAGCCGGAACCGCACAGGGCAAGAAGGAGGCCCTCGAGGCCGCCGGGGTCAAGGTCGGCAAGACGCCGAGCGAGACTGCGACCCTGCTGCGCGAGGTTCTCGCCGCGCTGTAAGCCGTTCCAGAAAGGGCCCGCCGATTCGGCGGGCCCTTTCTCGTGTGCGGTGCGGCGAGTATCATGCTGCAATCGACAGCGCCGGTCGGTACACGACGGGGCGGATGTCGATGCCCGCGATCGGAGGACCATGTCCCGCAATGACGCCACGGTTCCGGTGCGACCCGAACCGGGCCGCTCCGAGGGCAAGGGTCTGGCCACCGGCACCCTGGGCCTGTTCGGTTCCACCGTGATCGGGTTGGCGTCCACGGCCCCGGTGTACTCCCTGGCGGCGACGCTCGGCTTCGTGGTGCTAGCCGTGGGCGCCCAGGCTCCGGTCGTATTCGTGATCGCGTTCATCCCGATGCTGCTGGTGGCGTTCGCGTACCGGGAACTGAACCGGGACATCCCGGACTGCGGCACGACCTTCACGTGGGCGACCAAGGCGTTCGGCCCCTGGGTGGGTTGGATGGGCGGCTGGGGCGTCGCGGTGGCCGGCATCGTGGTGCTGGGCAACCTGGCCCAGATCGGTGGCATCTACTTCTGGCTGCTCGTGGCCCCCGACCTGGCCGAGAACGAACTCGTCGTCACCCTCACCGGGGTGGTCTTCATCATCCTGATGGTGTGGGTCAGCTACCGGGGAATCGAGATCGGCGAGCGGCTACAGAACGTCCTGCTGGGTTTCCAGTACCTGGCGCTGGTGCTGTTCACCGTGTTCACGCTGTGGTCGGTGTTCGACGGCAGTGCCCCGTCCGGGTCCACGGTGCCGCAGGCGGACTGGTTCAACCCGTTCGCGCTTACCTCGTTCAACGGGCTCGTCGAGGGCGTGCTGCTGGCCCTGTTCATCTACTGGGGCTGGGACACCTGCCTGGCCCTGAACGAGGAGACCCGCGACCCCAAGCGCATCCCGGGCCGGGCCGCGGTGCTCACCACGGTCATCCTGCTGGTCACCTACGTGGGCGTCACGGTCGCCGCGATGGCCTACGCCGGACTCGGCACCACGGGCCTGGGCCTCGGCAACGAGGGCAACGCCGACGACGTGTTCTTCGCCCTCAAGGACGCTGTCTTCGGCCCCTGGGCCTGGCTACTCGTGGCGGCCGTGATGATCTCGGCCGTCTCCTCCACCCAGACCACCATCCTGCCCACCGCCCGCGGCACCCTCGCCATGGCCGTGTACAAGGCGCTGCCGCGCCGGTTCGCGCAGGTGCACCCGAGGTTCCAGACGCCGTCGTTCTCCACCCTCGTCATGGGCGTCGTGGCTGTGGCCTTCTACGTGGGAATGACCCTGGTCAGCTCCAACATCCTCAACGACACCATCCTCTCGCTGGGCCTGGCGATCGCGTTCTACTACGCCATCACCGGGTACGCCTGCGTCTGGTACTTCCGGCACGACCTGTTCACCAGCTGGCGCAACGCCTGGATGCGTTTCGTCTTCCCGCTGGTCGGGTCGCTGCTGCTCACCGGAGCGTTCGTGTTCTCCGTCATCGACATGCTCGATCCCGACTACGGCTACACCGTGCTGTTCGGCATCGGCGGGGTGTTCGTGGTGGGGGTCGGGTCGCTCTTGGCCGGGGTGGTGCTCATGGTCATCTGGTCGTTCTTCGCCGGCGCCAAACCGTTCTTCCGGGGTGAGGCACTCAACGCGGCCACTCCGGTGCTGGTGCCCGACGAAGATGTTCCCCTCACCCGGTCGGTCGACGGCGGCGTCTGAGCGACGCGGGTTTATGAGGACTTCGGAAGATTAAGAGGATCTGAGACCCAATTTTCATCCTCATAAAGTCACTTTTGCCTCACAACCGTTCGCGGTTCCTGACTGCGCGGCGGGGTACGACGAACCTGCGGCCGGCCCAGGGTAGGCTCCCTCTCGGATATGAACCGTATAACGACTGCCCTGCTCGCCGCGCTCGAGGCGCTCATTGTCGTCGCCATCGGCGTGGGCATCGCCCTGGTGCCGCTCACCGTGCTCTGGGGCACCCACTACGGCCTGGGCATCGACTGGTTCGTGTTCTGGCGAGCCGCCGTGGACGTCTGGCTGCTCGGCAACGGCGTGGACCTGGCGGTACAACTGCCCGTCGAGGTCACCACCGCCTTAGGGCTTGCCGGGGCCGAGGCCCCGTTCAGCCTCACCATCGCGCTGCTCGGCTTCGCCGTACTCGCGGTGCTGCTCGGCGTGCGCACCGGCCGCCGCGCCGCCAGCACCGACTACCGCCTCACCGCGGCCGGCACGGCGGTGCTCACGTATGCGCTGCTCGCCGCGCTGCTCACCTTCTCCGCCGGCACCGCCGTGGTGACCCCGGCGCCCGTGCAGGGCATCCTGCTGCCCACCCTGGTCTTCGCGCTGGGCGTGCTGATCGGCGCGTGGGCGCCGGGCCGGGCCGCCGGCACCGTGTGGCCCGGTTGGCTGGCCCGCCCGGTCACCGACCAGCTGCACCGCATCCCCGCCGAGGTGCGCAGCCAGTTGGCCGCCGCGCTCCGCGGCGGAACGGCCGCCGTCGCCGGCATCCTGGTGGTGGCGGGCCTGGCCGTGTTCGTGTCGGTGCTGGCCAACTTCGCCACCGTGATCGGCCTCTACGAGACCCTCCAGGCCGACGTGGTGGGCGGCATCAGCCTCACCATCGGCCAGCTCGCCTTCATCCCCAACATCGTGATCTGGGCCGCCAGCTGGTTCGCCGGCCCCGGCATCGCGCTGGGTACCGGCAGCAGCATCACCCCGCTCGGCACCTCCGTCGCGGCCGTACCCGGGCTGCCGCTGTTCGGCGTGCTGCCGCAGGGCACCCTGGACTTCGGCTTCCTCGGCCTGCTCGTACCCGTGTTGATCGGCTTCATCGTGGCCGTACTCGTGCGCCAAGGCCTGGACAAACGCGCAAACTCCCCGCACGGCACCACACGGATGCTGCTCACCGGCGGCCTGATGGGCCTGGTCGCGGGCATCCTGCTCGGCCTGCTCGCCTGGTGGTCGGCCGGCGCGATGGGCCCGGGTCGGCTCGTCGATGTGGGACCGAACCCGCTGCTCGTCGGAGCCCTCACCGTGGTGGAGGTGGGCATCGCCGCCGCACTCGGTATGCTCGTCGGTGGCCGTCGGGCCCGGAGCACGGATACGCGCACCGAGGAAGTCTCAACGAAACGGTAGGCTCGGATGGTGCTGTCACTGGTCGTATTGATCTCCGGCGGAGGCTCGAACCTGCGCGCGCTTCTGGAGGCGTCCGGCGACGCCGAGTTCCCCGCCCGGGTGGTCGCCATCGGCGCCGACCGGGACGCGGACGGGCTCGACCTCGGTGAGGAATTCGGCATTTCCACCTTCTCGGTGCCGTTCTCGTCGTACCCCGACCGGGATGCCTGGGGCGACGCCCTGCTCGAGCAGATCCAGCAGTGGCAGCCCGACCTCACGGTGCTCAGCGGCTTCATGCGCCTGCTGCCGCCGCGGGTGGTGTCGGCGCTGTCGCCGCACCTGATCAACACGCATCCTGCCTACCTGCCCGAGTTCCCCGGCGCTCACGGGGTGCGCGACGCGCTCGCCGCCGGCGTGACGCAGACGGGCGCCAGCATCATCGTCGTGGACAACGGAGTGGACGACGGACCGATCGTGAGCCAGGAACGGGTGCCGGTGCTCCCGGACGACACCCAGGACGCGCTGCACGACCGCATCAAACTCGTCGAACGCCGCCTGCTCGTGCAGGCCGTGCTCGACATCGCCAACGGACACGTCGATCTCAAGGAGCATTCCCCCATATGAGCGGTCACACCAACGCCCGGAGCCTCTACCGCGACCGGGACGTCATCCCCGTGCAGCGCGCGCTGATCTCGGTTTCAGACAAGACCGGCCTGGTCGAACTGGCCGATTCCCTCGCCGCCGCCGGCGTCGAGATGGTCTCCACCGGATCCACCGCCGCCACCATCCGCGAAGCCGGCCACGACGTCACGGATGTCGCCGCCGTCACCGGGTTCCCGGAATCGCTCGACGGCCGGGTGAAGACCCTGCACCCGAGCGTGCACGCCGGCATCCTCGCCGACCTCCGCCTCGAGGCGCACGAGAACCAGCTCGCCGACCTCTCCATCGCGCCGTTCCAACTCGTGGTCGTGAACCTGTACCCGTTCGTGGAAACCGTCGAGTCCGGCGCGGAGCCCGCCGACGTGATCGAGCAGATCGACATCGGTGGACCGGCCCTCGTGCGCGCATCCGCCAAGAACCACCCCAACGTGGCCATCGTGGTCGACCCGGAGAACTACCCGGAGATCATCGCGGCCGTCGCGGCCGGCGGCAGCACCCTGCGCCTGCGCCAGAAGCTCGCCTCGCTCGCGTTCGAGCACACCGCAAACTACGACCTGAGCGTGTCCGCCTGGTTCACCGAGAACGTGTATGACCAGTGGCAGGACGACACGGAGGCGCTCGGCGAAGAGATCCTCGACGCGTTCGACGCGATCGTCGCCGCCGAGGACCCCGAGGCCGACGCGCTGTTCCCCGAGACCCTCGCGATCGAGGCCACCCGCGGCACCGTGCTGCGCTACGGCGAGAACTCGCACCAGGCCGCGGCCCTCTACCTCGGCGACGGCGGCCAGGGCATCGCCCAGGCCACGCAGCTGCACGGCAAGGAGATGTCGTACAACAACTACGTCGACGCGGATGCCGCCGTGCGCGCCGCCTTCGACTTCGTCGAACCGGCCGTGGCCATCATCAAGCACGCCAACCCGTGCGGCATCGCCGTGGCGAACCCCAAGGCGCCCGACGCCATCGCCTCCGCACACCATCGCGCACACGACTGCGACCCCGTATCGGCGTTCGGCGGGGTCATCGCCGCCAACCGCGTCGTCACGCTGGGCATGGCCGAGACGGTCAGCCAGATCTTCACCGAGGTGCTCGTGGCACCCGGCTTCGAGCCGGCCGCGTTCGAGCTGCTCAGTGCCAAGAAGAACATCCGCCTGCTGGAGCTGCCGGCCGACTACCGTCGTTCGTCGCTGGAGCTGCGCCAGATCTCCGGCGGCCTGCTGGTGCAGGAGACCGACACCTTCGACACCCTCGATACCGCCGAGTGGCGTCTCGTGTCCGGCCCCGAGGTGGATGCGGCCACCCGCGCCGACCTCGAGTTCGCCTGGAAGGCCTGCCGGGCCGTGAAGTCCAACGCGATCCTGCTCGCGCACGCGGGCGCATCCGTGGGTGTGGGGATGGGCCAGGTCAACCGGGTCGACTCCTGCCACCTCGCCGTGAGCCGTGCCGGCGGGCGGGCGGAGGGCGCCGTGGCCGCGTCCGACGCGTTTTTCCCGTTCGCCGACGGCCTCGAGGTGCTGTTGGAGGCCGGCGTCACCGCCGTCGTGCAGCCCGGTGGTTCGGTGCGCGACGAGGAGGTCATCGCCGCGGCGACGGCCGCCGGAGTGTCGATGTACTTCACCGGGGAGCGTCACTTCTTCCACTAGGCCGGTGTTCGGAACCGGCGGCACTCGCCGGTTCCGGGCGGACTCAGCTGCCGGGGCGCTTCAGCTGCCGGGGCGCTTCAGCTGCCGGGGCGCTTCAGCTGCCGGGGCGCTTCAGCTCTCCGGTGAGGTACTGCGCGCGACCGAACCCGAACGACCAGTCGGCCGGGCTGTTCTCTACGAACCCGATGACGACGTCGGCTTGGGCTACGCCGACCGCCGCGAGGTTGGCAGTGAGGGCAGCGAAGAAGGCTTGCTTCGCCTCGTCGGAGCGGCCGGCCTGGGTGAAGATCTGGATGATGACCAGCTGTTCGGAGCGCTCGAAGCTGAGGCCCACATCGAGGGCGACCATCCGTCCGGTGGGGTGCTCCGTGACGATCTGGAACCGATCCCGTTCGGGCAGCTCGTATACCTGAACCAAGGTGTCCTGCAGGGCGTCTCCGATGGCCTGGATCTGGGTGGCGTCTCGTCCTTCGACGAGATCGATGCGAACGAGGGGCATTCGGTCTCCTTGAGAGTGGTGTCGTGCCGCCGGCGTGAGACCGGGGCGCTCCGCCGGGGCGGTTGGGGTAGCGTAACCGCGCCGGCTGGGCGGCACCGCCGCATCCGTGCCCCACTCTGTGGCTCTTCTCAGCGAGTGCTGTCATGATGAGAGGTCCACGTGACACCGCCGTTGCAGACCTCTCACTGACCTGACACGGAAAGGCCACTTGTGATCGATGTTTTCGGGCTGTCCCTGCCCGCCTTCCCCGTTGCCGCGCTCGCGGCAATCGTTCTCGCCCTCGGGATCACCGCGGTCGCCGCGTTCGCGTTCCGCCTGGTCGGTAAGCGCAAGGCGTGGGCGCGTGTGCTCGTGCAGCTCATCCGGGTGCCGTTCCGCATGACCGTGCTGATTGGCCTCCTCTGGCTCGCCGTGGCGGGCTACCTCGATGTGCCCGCTGGCTGGGATACCACGGTGGGATTCGTCTTCCGGGCCCTGTTCATCGGCAGCGCCACCTGGCTGCTCTGCGCGTTGCTGTACTTCGCCGAGGAGATGGCCGCCAACCGGTACCGCATCGACGTGCGCGACAACCGGGTCGCCCGCCGGGTGCGCACCCAGCTGCGGATGATGCGCCGAATCGGCATCGTGATCATCATCATCTGCGCGATCGGCACCGTGCTGCTGAGCATCCCCGGCGCCGCCACCGTCGGCGCCAGCCTGTTCGCCTCCGCCGGCCTGCTCAGCGTGGTGGCGGGTCTCGCCGCCCAGTCCACCCTGGCGAACATCTTCGCCGGCATGCAGCTCGCGTTCAACAACGCGCTGCGCGTGGATGACGTCGTGATCGTCGAGGGGGAGTGGGGCAAGATCGAGGAGATCACCCTCACCTACATCGTCGTGCACATCTGGGACGACCGCCGCATGGTGCTGCCGTCCACCTACTTCACCACCACCCCGTTCCAGAACTGGACCCGACACAACAGCGAACTGCTCGGCGCCATCGAGTTCGACCTGGACTGGCGCGTCAACCCCGCCGCGATGCGCGAGGAGCTCAACCGCATCGTCGCGCAGACCGACCTCTGGGACGAACGCGCCGTCGTGCTCCAGGTGACAGATGCCGTGGGCGGCTACGTGCGGGTGCGTGTGCTCGTGACGGCGCAGGATGCTCCCACCTTGTTCGATCTGCGCTGCTTCGTGCGGGAGAACCTGATCGACTGGGTCAACGCCGAGAACCCCGACGCCCTCCCGATGAGCCGTGTCGAGGTGCGCCACGAGCCCGAGGCCCCACCCGTGCGCCCGTCGTCCCGCAGCCGCAAGCCCGCCCGCCCCGTCATCGAGGCGCCCGGCCTGTTCTCCGGCGACGAGGGCGGCAAGGAGCGTGCCCAGCACTTCACCGAGTCCATCACCGTGCAGGACTGGGACGACGCCCCCGAGACCCTCCCCGCGCCCCGCTAGTCCGGGCCGCGCACTGGCGGCACCTGTACAGCGCTCGCTGACTTGCCACTTCGCGCCCATTGAGCGGCCGGGAGAGGGCCTCAACTGGCATGTCAGCGGCGGGCGCCTCGGTGAGTTGCCAGCTGAGGCCGCTTGGGCGGGCGTGTGGGGGCGTCAACTGGCAACTCGCGTGCCCACCTGCCACGTGACGGATGCGGCGCTCGCCGACGTGCGCGGGAAGTCCCTTTCCCGGCGGTGGAGGGGGCCGTCGCGGCAACCCGGTGATGCCGGCACGGGCGGGCGAAGCGAGACGCGCGTCGCGGGGGTGTTTTAGGCTGTGCGCATGACAACCTCCGGAGACTCTGGAATCCCTGACGGCACGGCAACCATCCGCACCGGAAAGCGCGCCCTCGTGCGCCGGCCCGTCGACATCCTCGCGGAGGGGCAGATCACCCATATCGACCGCGTGCCCATCGACCTCGAGCTGGCCCGCTCCCAGTGGGAGGGCTATGTCGCAGCCCTACAGGCTGAGGGTTGGGCCACCCTCGAGGTGGCACCGGCGCCCGACCAGCCCGACTCGGTGTTCATCGAGGACGCCGTGATCCTCTTCGGCGGCACCGCCGTGGTCGCGAGCCCCGGGGCGCCCAGCCGGCGCGGCGAGACCGCCGCCGCCGAGGCTGCCGTGCGCGACCTCGGCCTCACCGTGCATCGGCTAGAGTCGCCCGGCACCCTCGATGGCGGCGACGTGCTCAAGGTGGGCCGCACCGTGTACGTGGGCCAGAGTCTCCGCACCAACGCCGACGGCGCCGCGCAGCTGGCCGCCATCGTGAAACCGCTCGGGTACACCGTCGTGCCGGTTCCCGTGACCCGGGCCCTGCACCTCAAGACCGCGATCACCGCACTGCCGGACGGCACCATCATCGGCTACCCGCCCCTCGTGGACGACCCGAGCCTGTTCGAGAGGTTCCTGCCCGTGCCAGAGGCCGAGGGCACCGCCGTCGTGATCCTCGACGAGAACACCCTGCTGATGTCGGCCGCGGCCCCACAGACTGCCGCACTGCTCACCGGGCTCGGGTACCGCACCGTGACGGTCGACATCACCGAATTCGAGAAGCTCGAGGGCTGCGTCACCTGCCTGAGCGTACGGGTGCGCTGACCCCGCCCGCCACGGACGCGCCCGGCCTCGCGCCCGCATCCGCAGCCGAACCAGGCGCCGGCCGAAATTTGCTCTTGCGCCCGTCGCGCCCGGGGCCCTATCCTGAAAGGCTGCCTGAACAGGGGGGCACAAGACGATGAACAGACGCGCTCAGGAGGCCGACATGACCAAGACAGCCCGCACCACGCTCGCAACGATTGCGACCGGCGCTGCCTTCGTCCCGGCGCTCCGACTCGCCTCCGTCTAGGGGCCCGGCCACACCACCGCTGCCCGTTTCCGCGGGCACTGAGCTATCGCGGGCATCACCGCCCGTTTCTCCTCTCGGACGCGGCACCCCCCGCGCCAGCACGGCACCGTCGGCTTCGCCGCGGCTCCCGCACCGACTCAGCACGCCTCATCCACCCGTTCGACGCCAGAATCACGCGGGTTTAGCAGGAACGACTCATGACCACCTCCACAGCAGAACAGCATCCGCCCCACCTCGCGCCCACGGCCGCCCGTCCCAACACCCTCCGCACGCTGCTGCGGCTGTACCCGTTCGCCAAGTCCGCACTGCCGCGAATCGGGCTGGGCATGCTGTCCGCGCTGCTCGCCTCACTGGTGGCCCTGGCCATCCCGCAGGTGCTGCAGCAGCTCGTCGACGGCGCCCTCAGCCAGGGCGACACCGCCCCGATCTGGCCCGCCGTGCTCACGGTGCTGGCCCTCGGCGTGCTCGAGGCCGTCATGATCGCGCTGCGCCGCTGGTTCGTGCTGGTGCCAGGCACCCACATCGAATCCCGGATGCGCAACGCTCTCTACGCTCGGCTGCAGGACCTGCCCGTGACCTTCCACGACCGCTGGCCGAGCGGGCAGCTGCTCTCACGCGCGATCAGCGACCTCAACATGATCCGCCGCTGGATCTCGTTCGGCCTGGTGCTGCTGGTGGTGAACTTCCTCACCATCCTCGCCGGCGTCGTGATCCTCGTGTCGATGAACTGGATCCTCGGCCTGATCTTCCTCGTCTGCTCGATCCCGATCTGGATCTACGGGTACGTCTTCGAGGAGAAGTACTCGGTGATCGCCAGGCGCAGCCAGGACCAGTCCGGCGACCTCGCGACCGCCGTGGAGGAGTCGGTGCACGGCATCCGGGTGCTCAAGGCCTTCGGCCGCGGCAGCTTCGCGCTCAAGAGCTTCGCCAACCAGGCCGAAGAACTGCGCGGCACCGAGATCGAGAAGGCCCGCGCCATCGCCGGCATCTGGCTGTGGCTGCTGCTCGTACCCGACGTGGCGTTCGCGCTCTGCCTGGTCTCCGGCGTCTGGCTCACCAGCCAGGGCCAGCTCAGCGTCGGCGAGTTGGTGGCCTTCTTCGCCACGGCCACCGTGCTGCGCTTCCCCGTGGAGTCGATCGGGTTCCTGCTGTCGATGACCTTCGACACCCGCACCGCCACCGACCGGTTCTTCGACATCCTCGACACCCCGAACACCATCACCGACCCGCCCCGCCCGGTCACCATCACCGCTCCGCGCGGCCGGCTCGCGTTCGAGAACGTGCACTTCCGCTACGCCGACTCCCCTGAGCGCTTCCCCGACCTGCTCGACGGGGTCGACCTGGTGCTCGAACCCGGTGAGACCATGGCGCTGGTCGGGCTCACCGGCTCCGGCAAGTCCACCCTGACGGCGCTCACCACCCGGCTGTACGACGTGACGGATGGCTCGGTGACCCTCGACGGGGTCGACGTGCGGGCGCTGCGGCGTGAGGAGCTGCGTCGCCACATCGCCATGGCGTTCGAGGATGCGACGCTGTTCTCGGCATCCGTGCGCGACAACGTGCTGCTGGGCCGCCCGGAGTTCGACGAGCGGAGCCCAGAGGCCGACGCTGTGCTCGCCGAGGCGCTGGACATCGCCCAGGCCGGTTTTGTGCACGACCTACCCGACGGCGTCGACACGCTCGTCGGCGAGGAGGGCATGAGCCTGTCCGGCGGTCAGCGGCAGCGCGTGGCGCTGGCCCGGGCGGTCGCCGCAGCGCCCGCCGTGCTCGTGCTCGACGACCCGCTCTCGGCGCTCGACGTGAACACCGAGTCGCTCGTCGAAGCCGCGCTGCGCCGGGTGCTCGTCAAGACCACCGCGCTGATCGTGGCGCACCGCCCGTCCACGGTGATGCTCGCCGACCGGGTGGCGCTGCTGGAGAACGGTCGGGTCACCGCGGTCGGCCGGCACTCCGAACTGCTGGTCTCGAGCCCGCACTACAAGTTCGTCATCTCCAGCCTGGAAGACGAAGAACGACGAGAGTCCAACCGAACGGGAGAATCGCTGTGAGCGTCACCGGCGTCGAAGGCGAAGAACGCCTCGACTACACCAAAGCGGAAAGCGGCCAGATCCGCCGCCGGTCGCTGCGACTGCTCGGCTCGCTGCTGTTCCCGGTGCGCTGGTCGGTGGTCGTGGCGATGCTCGTCGTGGTCGTCTCCACGGCCGCGCAGGTCGCCGGCCCCGCCCTGATCGCCTATGGCATCGACAAGGGCCTGCCAGCCCTGCTCAACCAGGACTGGATGCCGCTGGCGGCCACCGGCGCGGTCTACCTGGTCACCGGTGTGACCGGCGCCCTGCTGATCGCCTGGTACACCGTGCTTTCCGCGCGCATCAGCCAGGCCGTGCTCATCGACCTGCGCAAGCGTGTCTTCCTGCAGACCCAGCGGCTGAGCCTCGAGTTCCACGAGTCGTACACTTCCGGGCGCATCATCTCCCGGCAGACCAGCGACCTGGATGCGATCCGCGAACTGCTCGACTCCGGCATCAACCAGCTCGTGCAGGGCTTGCTCTACATGGTGTTCACCGCCATCGCGCTGGTCACCCTCGACGGTGTGAGCGGGCTCGTGCTGCTCGTCGCCCTGGTGCCGTTGCTCGCGCTCACCCGCTGGTTCCAGGTGCGCTCGCAGCACCTGTTCCGCCGGTCGCGCACCGCCTCGGCGAGCCTGATCGTGCAGTTCGTCGAGACCATGACCGGCATCCGCGCCGTCAAGGCGTTCCGCACCGAACCGCGCAACGAACGGGTCTTCGGCAAGCTCGTCGAGGCGTACCGGCTGGTCAACGCCCGGGTCATCCAGCTGTTCGGGGTGTTCGACCCCGGGCTGATCCTGATCGGCAACGTCACCGTCGCCGTGGTGCTGCTGGTCGGGGGCTTCCGCGTCGCCGACGGTCAGCTGGCCATCGGAGCGCTGCTGGCCGCGCTGCTGTACACCCGCCGGTTCTTCGACCCGATGGAGGAGATGGCGATGTTCTACAACTCCTACCAGTCGGCCGCTGCCGCGCTGGAGAAGATCTCCGGAGTGCTCGAGGAACAGCCCGGCGTGCCCGACCCGATCAAGCCGGTGGACCTGTGGACGTCGACCGGAGCCGTGCAATTCGAGAACGTGCAGTTCGAGTACCAGGCCGACCGGGTCATCCTGCCGCACTTCGACCTCACCCTGGAGCCGGGGCAGACCATCGCCCTCGTCGGCTCCACGGGTGCGGGCAAGTCGACGTTGGCCAAGCTGATCTCGCGGTTCTACGACCCGTCCGACGGCCGAGTGCTGTTAGACGGCGTGGACCTGCGTGACCTGCACCCCAAGGACCTGCGCCGGGCCATCGTGATGGTGACCCAGGAGGCGTATCTGTTCAGCGGGAGCGTGGCCGATAACATCGCGATCGGCAAGCCCGAGGCCACCCGGGCGGAGATCGAGGCGGCGGCGCAGGCGGTTGGCGCGCACGACTTCATCGTGGGCCTGCCCGGCGGGTATGACACCGACGTGAACAAGCGCGGCGGCCGGGTCTCGGCCGGGCAGCGTCAGCTGATCTCGTTCGCTCGGGCATTCCTGGCCGACCCGGCGGTGCTGATCCTCGACGAGGCCACCTCGTCGCTGGACATTCCCAGCGAACGGTTGGTGCAGGAGGCTTTGCAGACCCTGCTCAGTGACCGCACCGCGGTGATCATCGCGCACCGGCTGTCGACCGTGGCGATCGCCGATCGGGTGCTCGTGATGGAGAACGGCATCATTGTGGAGGACGGCACCCCCGACATGCTCATCTCGGGCACCGGCCGGTTCTCCAAGCTGCACGCCGCCTGGCGCGAGTCCCTCGTCTAACCCTCCCGCGAACTGTGACTTAAGCACCAAAAACTCCCGTTTTTCGGGGCTTTGCTCACAGTTCGCGGGCTAGGACGGGCCCAGGGGAGGGGCGCCGGTGGGGCCGGCGAGGGGGTCGCCCTTCAGCTCGACGAAGATCGCGTGGGTGGGTGTTGAGCCGGTGTTCTCGCCCGAGTGGGTCTGAGCGGGCAGCCAACGTGCCTCGCCGGCATCCAGCACCGTGTCGAAGACCCGGTCACCGCTCGCGAGCCGGCGGTGAAAGCCGCTCAGGGTGACCATGACGCTGTCCGGATGCCCGTGCGGCGTGGTCGTCGTACCCGGGTCGTCGCGGTACTCGAGCACCCGCACCCGGTCGTTCTCGAACAGCACCCGGTAGTGCTCCGGGTTGGAGATCACCGGGTCGGCCGGTTCCGCGCCGGACGGGGGTGACTCTCCCCGCGGTGGGTTCGGGGTCGGGCTTTGTCGCGCGTCCGCGGCGTGGCTCTGCGGGGCATCCGGGGCGTGATCGTCGGCCGCATTCATGCAGGCACGATACACCCGCCGCGAACTGTGAGCTAAGCCCCAATAATGCGGGATTTTCGGGGCTTAAGTCACAGTTCGCGGGGGTGTGGGCGGGGGTTTGAGTCGGTCGTGTTTCGGGCATGTCAAAGGCTTCGAACCACTGGCCGAGAACCCGCCCGACACGCTTGACACGCCACGGCCGCGCCGCGAATCTGAACCCAGAGCACATCACACAAACCGCCCAGGACCGAGCCCGCTCGTTCCTCGAGCCGCCATCGCAACCGGTGGCGCGCCTGTCTGATCGGGGGATCACCCAGCATGCACTCAGTCACCATCGTGGGCGCGGGGGTGGTGGGGCATGCCAGCGCGGCCGCCCTGCGCGCCCACGGCTACACCGGAGCGCTCACGATCGTCGGCGGGGAACGCCACCGCCCCTATGACCGGCCGCCGCTCGGTCGTGGCTTCCTCACCGGGGAGACCACCATCGGCGAGCTGGCCCTCGAGGCCCCCTCGGAGGATCTCGGCGCCGAGTGGCAGCTGGGCGTGCCCGCGGTGGCCCTGGACGCGGCCGCGCACCGGGTGACCCTCGCTAACGGCCGCACCCTCGAATCGGATGCCGTCGTGATCGCCACGGGGTCCGCCGCGCGCCGCTTCGACCCGATGCCGCGCGGGGTGCACACCCTCCGCACCGTCGAAGACGCCCTCGCGCTCCGCGAAGAGCTGCTGCCCGGCGCCCGCATGATCGTCGTCGGCTCCGGCATCGTCGGCCTCGAGGTGGCGTCGACAGCGCGCGATCTGGGCTTGCAGGTCACGGTGCTCGGCAGCACCACGGATGCGCTCTGCACCACATTCGGCGGAATCGTCGCCGACGCCGTGTACCGGCTGCACTCCCGCCGGGGCATCACCGTGCGCACCGACCTGCGGGTCGCTGAGCTGATCGGACCCGGCTGGGTGTCGGGTGTGCGGCTGACCACGGGGGAGGAGATCGGCGCCGATGTGGTGCTGCTCGACATCGGCTCCGTGCCGCTCGCGGGCTGGCTGGGCGAGGCCGGACTCGACTTGCGCGGCGGCGTGGTCTGCGACGAGGCGGGTGCCACCGCGGTGCCCGGCATCGTGGCCGTGGGCGACTGTGCGGCCTGGTTCGACCCGGCCACCGGGCTGCACCGGCGCATCCCGCACTGGAGCGACACCCGCGACCGGCCGGGCATCGCCATGGCCGCGCTGCTCGGGGTCGACCCGGCCGCCGCGCTGGCGCCTGCGCGGGTGACGTCGGAGCAGGGCGGCGCGCAGGTGCAGTTCGCTGGCCGGCTGCGCGGCGGCGAAGACGTCACCGTCGAGGCGGGCAGCCCGTCCACGGGCGACCTGGTCGCGGTCTACCGGCGCGGCTCGGTGCCGGTCGCGGTACTCGGCATCGACCAACCGCAGCTCGTCGCCGACTGGCAAGCCCGCCTGGAGCCGGCCCCCGTCGAACCGGTCAGGGGCGCCAGCGCGCTCGGCTGAGATCCACCCGGTAGCCGGCATCCGGCGCGGTCGTCGTGACCAACGGCGTGTTCTCGGCCCGGTAGTGCTCCAACGCCCGGTCCTCGTGCCCGACCGGCGGATGCCCACCAGCGCGGATCACCCGCCACCACGGCGCATCCGCCCCGAACTGGGCCATCGTCTGGCCCACCACGCGGGCGGCGCGGGAACCGAGGGTGGCGGCCACGTCGCCGTAGGTCATCACGTGGCCGGGCGGGATGGAGTCCACGATCTCGAGCACGGCCGCCACGAACGGGGTGGCCGGATTCAGGTGCACGTTCTGAGGTGTCGCGGCCTAGAGCGTGAGGGCGCCGATGACCTCGCCGAACGCGGTCTCGCCGATGTCGACGAAGCCGATGCGGTGGAAAAAGGCCTCCGGGCCCTCCTCGCCGGGCTCCCAGATGACCGTGATGCGGTCGAAACCGCGGTGGCGGGCTTCTTCGGCGAGGGCTTCGGCGGCGAACTTGCCCACGCCCATGCCCTGCGCTTCCGCGTCGACGTTGATGCGCCAGATGCAGGCGCGGAATTCTTCCTGGGCCGATTCGGGGTCGAAGTTGCCGTGGATGAAGCCGGCGACCTCGCCGTCGAGCAGCACCACACGTTGCCACGCCGTGTTCGGGTTGATCACCGATGCCGCCACCGAGTAAGAGACGGGTGCGATGAATTGCTCCTGACCGGGCTTGAGGCTCAGGTTGTTGGCCGCGACGATGTTGCGTGCGGACAGTTCTTCCAGTCGGAGTTCAGGCATGCCCCTAGGGTATCGTCCGGTCGCGAAGGCTGATAGTCGGGTTTGTGGGGGACCCGGTCCCGGTGCCCCGCAAGGCTGGTCAACTCTCTCGATGTCGAGACAGTTACCGCCCTCGGCTAGGATTGTTGACGGCCACCACGCCCCGACTCACTGAGGAGAATCCATTGTCGAAGATCAAGGTTGCAGGTACAGTCGTCGAACTCGACGGGGACGAGATGACCCGCATCATCTGGCAGGCCATCAAGGACTCCCTCATCCACCCGTACCTCGACATCGACCTCGAGTACTACGACCTGTCGATCCAGAAGCGTGACGAGACCGACGATCAGATCACGATCGACGCGGCCCACGCCATCCAGAAGCACGGTGTCGGCGTCAAGTGCGCGACCATCACCCCCGACGAGGCTCGCGTCGAGGAGTTCGGCCTGAAGAAGATGTGGGCCTCGCCCAACGGCACCATCCGTAACATCCTCGGCGGCACGATCTTCCGTGAGCCGATCATCATCTCCAACATCCCGCGCCTGGTGCCGGGCTGGAACAAGCCCATCATCATCGGCCGCCACGCGTTCGGCGACCAGTACCGCGCCACGAACTTCCGCTTCGAGGGCGAAGGCACCCTCACCATGACCTTCACCCCGAAGGATGGCGGCGACCCGCAGCAGTTCGAGGTCTTCCAGGCGCCCGGTAGTGGTGTGGCCATGGGCATGTACAACCTCGACAAGTCGATCATCGACTTCGCTCGCGCGTCGCTCAACTACGGCCTCGAGCGCAACTACCCGGTCTACCTGTCGACCAAGAACACCATCCTCAAGGCCTACGACGGCCGGTTCAAGGACATCTTCCAGGAGATCTTCGACACCGAGTTCAAGGACCGCTTCGAGGCAGCCGGCCTCACCTACGAGCACCGTCTGATCGACGACATGGTCGCCTCCGCCATGAAGTGGGAGGGCGGCTACGTCTGGGCCTGCAAGAACTACGACGGCGACGTGCAGTCCGACACCGTTGCGCAGGGCTTCGGCTCGCTCGGCCTGATGACCAGCGTGCTCTCCACCCCCGACGGCAGCGTCGTCGAGGCCGAGGCCGCGCACGGAACCGTCACCCGGCACTACCGCCAGCACCAGCAGGGCAAGCCCACCTCGACCAACCCGATCGCGTCGATCTACGCCTGGACCCGGGGCCTGTCGCACCGCGCCAAGCTCGATGAGAACCCGGCGCTGGCCGAGTTCGCGCACACCCTCGAGGACGTTGTCGTGAAGACCGTCGAGAGCGGCAAGATGACCAAGGACCTCGCCCTGCTCGTGGGCCCGGACCAGGGCTACCTCACCACCGAGGAATTCCTCGCCGCGATCAGCGACAACCTGCAGACCCGCCTGGCGTAACCCGCCCGGCATCGGCCACTGCTGACGACGAAAGGCCCCGCCTCGGCGGGGCCTTTCGTCGTGCCACCCAGCCCGGGGTCGGATGTGCCCCACACCGGGCTCACTGCACCTCGAGTCGGCGATTGCGACCGCTATAGCGGGCGCGGTCACCCAGAGGTGGTGCAGCGGCGAGGCACAAGGGCAGCCTCTCCTTGCTGGTGCGCACGCGCATCCGAGACGACAATGGACCCATGTCCACGCTCGCTGGAGCATTCCGCCGGTACCCGGTTGTGGCGGCAACCATCCTTGTCGGCCTGCTCGGGCTTCCGCTGTGGGCCCTCGGCCTGCCCGTGGCCGTGCAATGGCTGTACTCCGGTCTCGGACTTGTCGTGGTCGGCATCCAGGGTGTCGGCATGGTCAAGCGGATGCGTCAGGGCCAATTCGGTGTGGACCTCCTGGCGATCATGGCCATCATCGCCACCATCCTGGTGGGCGAGTACGTAGCCACCCTGGTGATCGTCCTGATGCTCTCCGGCGGCGCTGCCCTCGAGGGCTACGCGGCGGGCCGGGCCCAGCGGGAGCTGAACGCCCTGCTCGAACGGGCTCCGCAGATCGCGCACCTGCTGCGCGACGGCTCCTCCGACGTGGAGGACGTACCCGCAACGTCGGTGCGGGTCGGCGACGTGCTGTTGGTGCGGCCCGCGGAGATCGTCCCCGTCGACGCCGAACTGGTCTCGGCATCCGCCGCGTTCGACGAGTCCTCGCTCACCGGGGAGAGCATGCCGGTTGAGCGCCGCACCGGCGACCGGGTGCTCAGCGGCTCGATCAACGGCCAGGCCGCCGCCACAGTTCGGGCCACGGCGCTCGCCGCGGACAGCCAGTACCAGCAGATCGTGGCCCTGGTGGCTGAGGCGGCCTCGAGCAAGGCGCCGGTGGTGCGCCTCGCCGACCGTTACGCCGTACCGTTCACCATTGTGGCCCTGGCCATTGCCGGGGCAGCCTGGTTCGTTTCTGGCGAACCGGTGCGATTCGCCGAGGTGCTCGTGGTCGCCACACCCTGCCCGCTGTTGCTCGCCGCGCCGGTCGCGTTCATGGGCGGGATGAGCCGGGCAGCCCGCAACGGCATCATCGTCAAGGGCGGGGGAGTGCTCGAGAATCTCGCCCGCGCTCGAACCGTGGTGTTCGACAAGACGGGCACCCTCACCTACGGTGCGCCCACGATCGCCAGGGTCATCCCCGCTCCGGGATTCACCGAGGACGAGATCCTCACCCTCGCGGCGTCGGCCGAGCAATATTCCTCGCACGTGCTCGCCGCATCCGTTCTTGCGGCCGCAGACTCGCGCGGCCTGGCCCTGGTCTCCACCGAGACCGCGCAGGAGATACCCGCCAACGGCGTGACCGCCCGGTTCGGTGACCGCCAGGTTGTGGTGGGCAAGCTGTCCTTCGTGGCCGAGCACGCCGACGACAGCTACGCGGCCGACCTCGTGGGCGGGGAACTCGCCATCTATCTCGCCGTCGACGGCCGGTTCGCCGGCTGCGTCGTGGCCAGCGACCAGGTGCGCGACAACGCGCGCGCCACCGTTCAGGCCCTCGACCGGCTCGGCGTGCACGAGTCGGTCATGCTCACCGGCGACGCCCGCCCCACCGCCAACCACATCGCCCGGCAGGTGGGCATCACCCGGGTGCGCGCCGACTGCCTGCCCGTGGACAAGGTCGAGGCCGTGCGTGCCATGCGGGAGCGCCCGGTGATCATGGTGGGCGACGGCGTCAACGACGCCCCGGTGCTGGCCGTGGCCGACGTGGGCATCGCGATGGGTGCCAAGGGGTCCACCGCGGCGAGTGAATCAGCGGATGCGGTGATCCTGCTCGACGACCTGTCCCGCGCCGCGCGGGCGGTCGGTATCGGCCGGGACACCGTGCGCATCGCCCTGCAGAGCATCTGGCTGGGCATGGCGCTGAGCCTCGGGCTCATGGTGGTCGCCGCATTCGGACTGATACCCGCCACAGTCGGGGCGCTGCTGCAGGAGCTCGTCGACCTCGCCACGATCCTCAACGCCCTGCGAGCCATCGGCGGGCGCCGGGACATGCGCGCCCGCGGGAAGGCCGCCATGGTGCCCGCGGCAGCCCAGCCGGTGCCCACCCGCTAAGCACCTCGCCCGCTCGGGTCGCACCCGCACCCGAGCATGAGCCGCGCCGGGACGGCATATTCTGGAGTGATGCGACGACTCCGTTTTCCGTTCGGCTCCAGAACCAGCCGAACGGCGAACGAACCCCGGCTGGGCCGGGACGTCTACGTGCTCGGTGTCATCGCATTCTTCGTCATGGTGGGCTTCGGCGTGGTGGTTCCGGTGCTACCGGTCTACGTCAAGAGCTTCGGGGTGGGCAACCTGGAGATCGGCGCGGTGGTGTCGGCGTTCGCGCTGATGCGCTTCGTGGCCAGCCCGGTGTGCGGCAAGCTCATCGACTGGGCCGGCGAACGCACCATCCTCGCCGTGGGCATCGGTATCGTCGCCGTGTCCAGCGGCCTGGTCGGTATCGCGGGCAGCTACCCACAGCTGCTTCTGCTGCGTGGAGTCGGCGGGATCGGCTCAGCGATGTTCACCGTCGCGGCGATGACCCTGCTGCTGCGCACCACTGCCCCGGGCATCCGCGGCCGGGCGGTGGGCTTCTACCAGGGCGGCTTCCTCATCGGCGGCATGGCCGGGCCCGCCATCGGCGGTCTTCTCGCCACCATCTCGCTGACCGCACCCTTCTTCTTCTACGCCGGCACCCTCGCCGTCGCCGGGGTGATCGGCCTGGTGCTGCTGCAGCCGGCCACCCGCGTCGCGGCCGGCGGCACCGGTGCGGCCGCGCCCTTGCTGCCGCTCCGCACGGTGCTGCGCGACCCCCGCTTCCGCGCCGCCTGCCTGGCCAACTTCTCCCAGGGCTGGTCGTCGTTCGGCGTGCGCGGCGCGCTCGTGCCGGTTCTCGTCGTCGAGGTGCTCAAGGGCCCCAGCGCCTGGACCGGCATCGCCTTCGCGATCGCTGCGGTCGCGCAGACCCTGGCGCTGGCGCCGGCGTCCCGGTTCGTCGACACCGTCGGCCGCAAACCGGCCATCATCGGGGCGTTCCTCGTGGCAGCCGTGACGATCACGGCCATCCCGTTCGCACCGAACATCGTGCTGCTCACCGTGCTGCTCTGCGTCTACGGGGTCGCCGCGGCGTTCATGGGCACCGCGCCGGCCGCATCCGTCGGCGACGCCGCCGGCAGCGCGGGCGGGCGCCCGGTGGCGATTTTCTCGATGTTCTCCGACTTCGGTGCCATCGTCGGCCCGCTCGTGGCCGGCCTGCTCGCCGACACCGTGTCGTATCCGGCCGCCTTCCTGCTCGGCGGGCTGCTGTTCGCCGCCACCTCGCTCTACGCGCTGCGGATGCCCGGCGGCCTGCCTGCGCAGCCCGCCCCGGAGCCCCCGGTCACCGACCCGGCCGACCGCTGACCTGGTCGCGGAAGTGCGGGGAATTCAGGCGCCGAGTTCCTGGCGCCCGGAGAGCACGCCGCTGATCGTCGCGACCACGGCGAAGACAGCGGCCACGATCGGCTGGCCGAGGTCCCACCAGGCGAGGGCGGCGGCGCCGAACACGAAGATCTCCACGATCGCTTTACCGAACGGGTCGAGCCGGAACACGGCCTTCGGCGACCGGAACAGCGCCCAGACCAGGATCGCGAACGCCGGCGCGAGAATGCCGAACAGAATGCCCGGCCACGGCAGCGGCCAGGCCAGGAACCCCCAGAGCGCCAGGCTCACGAAGGCGAAGAGTTCGAGCACAAAACGCAGGACGTCGTTGACGCCGACGGCGGGGTGGGGCGGGTGTCGTTCACCCGCCAATCCTACCGGCGGGGCTACTTGAAGATGATGGTGCGCACTCCGTCGAGCAGCACGCGGTTCTCGGCGAACCACTTCACGGCCTGGGTGAGCGTGCGGCTCTCCTCGTCCTGACCGATCGCGACGAGCTCGGCGGGCGTGCGGGAGTGGTCCACCCGCACGACGTTCTGCTCGATGATCGGGCCCTCGTCGAGTTCGCTGGTGACGAAGTGCGCCGTGGCGCCGATGAGCTTCACCCCGCGGGCGTGCGCCTGCTTGTAGGGGTTGGCGCCCTTGAAGCCGGGTAGAAACGAGTGGTGGATGTTGATGGCCCGGCCCTCGAGGTACGCGCAGAGTTCGGGGGAGAGGATCTGCATGTAGCGGGCCAGCACCACCAGTTCGATGTCGAACTCCTCGACGGCTTCCACGACGCGGGCCTCGAAGGCGGCCTTGCTGGCGGCATCCGTGATGGGCAGCGACTCGAACGGCACGCCGTAGAAGCCAACCAGGTCGCGCAGGGTGCCGTGGTTGCTCAGCACCAGGGGCACCTCCACGGTCAGCTGGCCCCCGCGCTGGCGGAAGAGCAGGTCGTTGACGCAGTGACCGGCGGTGGACGCGAGCACCAGGGTGCGCAGCGGCCGGCCGACGACGTCGATCACCGACGCCATGCCGTACTTCTCCACGACGGGCGCGAGGGCGGCCTGCATCTCGGCGCGGTCGGCGGGGGATTCCACCTGTAGGCGGATGAAGAACCGGCCGGTGTCGGCGCTGGAGAACTGCTGGCTCTCGGTGATGTTGCCGCGGGCGCCCACGATGGCGCCGCTGACGTCGTGCACGATGCCCGGCTGGTCGGGGCAGACGAGGGTGACGACCAGGTGGTGATGGTGCGCGGGCGGCAGGCTGGGGTTCATCGCACCAGATTACCCGGCGCGGTGGCCCCGCTCGGCGGCGAATCCGGCGGCTAACCAGGTCGTGCGCTCGGGAATGCCCCGGATGCCAGCGCGTTATCCCCGAGTGCAGGCCGGAATTCAGCGGCCGGGAGAGCACGTAAAGCGGCGCAATGATCCGGCAACGTTGTGGTTATCGCGACGAAACTCCCGGATGCTGGGATAGACACCAGACAGCCACACTGGCGAGGTACCCCGGAACGACGCGAAGCGGAAGGTAGACACACAATGACCGAAGGAACCCTGCTGGCGCTCGAGACTCGGCCGACGACCATCACCGGAACCGTCATCCACGGCAACGCCTGGGGCCGGGTGATCGGCTTCCCCACGGCGAACATCGAGGTGGCCGGCCTCTCGGCGCACACCGGAATCTGGGCCGCCATCGTGCACGGCGAGGGGCTGCCGGCCGCCGGCGTGCTCGCGGCCGTGTCGGTGGGAACCCGACCCACGTACTACGGCGATGCCGGGCACCCGCTGCTCGAAGCGCACCTGCTCGACTTCGCCGGCGACCTGTACGGCCAGGAACTGTCCGTGGAGCTGCGGCTGTTCCTGCGCGCGGAGGTGGCCTTCGTCGACACACCCGCCCTCGTCGACCAGCTCGCCATCGACGTTGAGAACACCCGCCACTGGTACGCCGCCGGGGCCCGCGCCGCCGCCTGAGCCCGTCACTGGACGAGATATCCGGCTAGGCTGGTTCACGGCCGGCGGAACACGCGTGGCCCCGGGCGCGCACGTCGGCGCGCACCGCTTGAAGAACCCGCTCAGCCCGGCCGTGACAGCCGCCGGAGCCGAGGGCAAGCGGAACCTGTCTGTGAGCCACAGCACCCATGTCATTTACTGCGCCCATCTCGCTGCCGTCCACCGGTATGCCCCGCCCCGACCAGAAGGCACCTACCGGAGCCTTCCCCTGGATCGGCCTGATCGCCCTCTCCGCCGCCGTCTTTCTCTCGGTCACCTCCGAGATGCTGCCCACCGGTCTGCTGCCCGAAATGAGCACCTCGCTCGGGGTCAGCCAGTCCGACGTGGGCCTGCTCGTGTCCTGGTTCGCGTTCACCGTCGTGCTCACCAGCACACCGCTGGCGCTGCTGACCCGACGGATGCCCCGACACGGCCTGATCGTTCTCGTGCTCATCGTGTTCGCGTTGAGCAACGTGCTCACCGCCATCGCGCCCGACTACACCTTCGTGGTCATCTCCCGGGTGATCGGCGGACTGGCGCACGGCCTGTTCTGGGGCGTCGTGGGCGCCTATTCCGCGCACCTGGTGCCCAAGGACCAGATCGCCAGGGCCGTGTCGATCACCATCGCCGGTGGCACCCTCGCGTTCGTGTTCGGTGTGCCGCTGGGAACCTTCCTCGGCCACCTGCTCGGCTGGCGGCTCTCGTTCATTGTGCTCGCCGGCCTGATGCTCGTGGGCGCCGTGGTGATCTGGCGGTTCCTGCCCAAGGTCGAGCACTACACGGGCAAGCGCACCGAGTCCGTCACGACGGAGACCGGCACCATCACGGTGGCCAAGCTGCCCCGCGACCCCACCATCGGCCCGGTCGCGCTGGTCTGCGTGATCACCGCGCTCACGATGATCGGGCACTACACCTTCTATACCTACATCGCGCCGTTCCTCAGCGACACCCTCGGGGTGGGCAGCGACGCCGTGGCGCCGCTCCTGTTCGCGTACGGCATCGCCGGGGCGATCGGCCTGTTCATCAGCGGCGTCGTGTTCAGCAAGCGCCCGCAGCTGGGCCTGGTGCTCGGGATGTCGGTGACGGTCGTCAGCGTCACCGTGCTGGCGCTGTTCACCCAGACGCTGCCCGTGGCGATCGGCGCCTTCCTGGTCTGGGGACTGGCGTTCGGCACCTTCCCGCCGCTGCTGCAGACCCGGTTGCTGCACACCGCGTCGGTGCGCATCCGCGACACCGCCAGCGCCGTCTACACCACCGCGTTCAACGTCGGCATCGGCCTGGGCGCCTTCGTGGGCGCCTTCCTGCTCGACCAGGTGGGCCTGGGTTCCGTGCCGTTCGTCTACGTGGGCATCATCGTGCTCGCCCTGGCACTCGTGCTGGCCAGCGACGTCGTCATCCGCCGCCGCGCGCTCTGACCCCGGCCGTGACGGCCGGCCAACTGGTCCCGAAGCGGACAACTGGACCCGGCGCACCGGGTGCAACTGTCCGGACGGGGAACAGTTAGGGGCGTGAGGATGCCCCGCGGGCCGGCAGCGGGGGACGGGACGCCGCGATCTCGAGGATGCGGCCCCGGCAGGCGTACCAGCCCAGCACCAGCGCCGGGATGATCAGGCCCAGCGAGCTGATCGTGAGCGTGCCGACCGGCCAGTCGAAGGCCATCAGCACGAGAACCGTGGCCAGGAAGGCCAGGGTGAGGTAGCCGGTGAACGGGGCGCCGGGCATCCGGAACGCCGGCCGGGTGAGGATGCCCGCCTTGGCCCAGGCCTGCAGTCGCAGCTGACAGAGCACGATCATGCCCCACGCGCTGATGATGCCGATCGCGGCCATGTTGAGCACGATCTCGAACGCCTCGTCGGGCACGACAGCGTTCAGCGCCACCCCGAGCAGAGTGACAACACCGGTGAGCAGGATGCCGCCGAACGGCACCCCGTTACGGCTCACCTTGCCGGCGAAGCGCGGCGCCGACCCGGCCAGCGACAGCGATCGAAGGATGCGCCCGGTGGAATACAGTCCGGCGTTCAGCGACGACAGCGCCGCGGTGAGCACCACGAGGTTCATGATCACGTCGACTCCGTCGATGCCGATCGAGCCGAAGAACGTCACGAACGGGCTCACTCCAGTCTCATATGCCGTATACGGCAACAACAGCGAGAGGAGCAGGATCGAGCCGACGTAGAACACCGCGATGCGCACGATGACCGTGTTGATGGCCTTCGGCATCACCTTCTCCGGGTTCTCGGTCTCGCCGGCTGTGGTGCCGATCAGCTCGATCGACGCGTAGGCGAAGACCACGCCCTGCACCACGAGCACCGAGGCGAGCAGACCGTTGGGCAGCCAGCCGCCGTTGTCGGAGATGAGGGAGAAGCCAACGGCGGCTCCGTCCACCGGGGTGCCGAAGATGACCATCCAGGTGCCGACCAGCAGGAACACCACGATCGCGACGACCTTGATCAGCGCGAACCAGAACTCCAGCTCGCCGAACACCTTCACCGAGAGCAGGTTGAGGCTCATCACCACGGCCAGGGCGATCAGCGCGAACAGCCACTGCGGCACCTCGCCGAACGGCGCCCAGTAGCGGCCGAAGAAGTTCATGTACAGCGCCACCGCCGTCACGTCCACGATGGCCGTCATCGCCCAGTTGAGCCAGTACAGCCAGCCGGTGACGAACGCGGTCTTCTCACCGAAGAACTCCCGCGCATACGACACGAAGGATCCCGAGGTGGGCCGGTGCAGCACCAGCTCACCGAGCGCGCGCAGGATGAGGAACGCGAAGAAACCGCAGATGGCGTACACGAAGACCAGGGCGGGCCCTGCGCTGGCTAGTCGGCCACCGGCGCCGAGGAACAGGCCGGTGCCGATGGCGCCGCCGATCGCGATCATCTGCACGTGCCGGGCCTTGAGCCCCTTATGCAGCCCCTGGTCCTCGTGCACACTCAACGCGTCGTCGATGTGCTCCAGCGGTGTTTCGTCGTGCCCGGAGTGATGCGCGGGGCGTTCGGTGGGGGTGACGTCGTTCTCCGGCCGATCCGGCCCGGTGGTGCTCGTGGTCACGTGACGCATCCATTCTGGGGGTTGCGGTAACACTAGCCGACGGCTAAGAGATGGTCAGGGTCGAAAGGCCCACTCCTGTACACTGAATAGCGACACTCTGACCGTAGAGACGACACTCTTTCGTAGAGAGCCGGGAGGCCGCATGGCGACAATCCTCCTGGTTTTCTTGCTTGTTTCCGTGCTGACTCCCACGCTCACCCGGCTGCTCGGTTTGCGCGTTTTTTACGTGGTCGCCGTTCTGCCCGCGATCGCGTTCGGCTACACCCTCACGCAGACCAGCACGGTCGCCGCCGGCGGGGCCGCCACCGAGAGTCTCCCGTGGATCCCGTCGCTCGGCATCAGCCTGTCCTTCCGGGTGGATGCGCTCGCCTGGCTGCTCGCCCTCGTCGTGACCGGTGTCGGCGCCCTGGTGCTCATCTATTGCGCCCGCTACTTCGACGCCGACGAGCCGAGCCTTGGCCGGTTCGCTGCGCTGCTGCTGGCCTTCGCCGGAACCATGTACGGGCTCGTCACCGCCGACGACATCCTGGTCATGTTCATGTTCTGGGAGATCACCAGCGTGCTCTCCTACCTGCTGATCGGGCATTACACCACCAAGCGGGAAAGTCGCGGTGCCGCCCTGCAGGCCCTGCTGGTGACCACCTTCGGTGGCCTGGTGATGCTGATCGGTGTCGTGATGATCTCCGTCGACGCCGGCACCACCTCGCTGGCCGCGATCGTGGCGAACCCCTCCGGTACGCCGGTCGCCATCTGGGCGGTGCTGCTGATCCTCGTCGGCGCCCTGTCGAAGTCCGCGCTCATCCCGTTCCACTTCTGGCTGCCGGCCGCGATGGCCGCACCCACTCCGGTGAGCGCCTACCTGCACGCCGCCGCCATGGTGAAGGCCGGCATCTACCTCACCGCCCGCTTCGCACCCGGCTACGCCGACTCACCCGGCTGGCTTCCGGTCCTGGTGACCATCGGCGTGTGGACCATGCTCGTGGGCGCCTGGCGTTCGCTGCGCCAGCACGACATCAAGCTGATGCTCGCCTACGGCACCGTCAGCCAGCTCGGCTTCCTCATGGTGGTCGTGGGCTTCGGCACCCGCGATGCCGCCCTCGCCGGGGTGGCGCTGCTTCTCGCGCATGCGCTGTACAAGGCGACCCTGTTCCTCGTGGTCGGTATCATCGACCATCGCGCCGGCACCCGCGACTGGCGCAAGCTCTCCGGCATCGGTCGCCGTGAACCAGCCCTCGCCGCGATCGCGCTCATCGCCGTCGCGTCGATGGCCGGGCTCCCGCCGCTCCTCGGCTTCGTGGCCAAGGAATCCGTTTTCACCGCATTCCTCGAAGCCGGCCAGTCCGGCGACGGCTGGGGCTGGATCGCCCTGGCCGGCACCGCGGTCGGGTCGGTGCTCACGGTCGCCTACAGCGCCAAGTTCTTCTGGGGCGCGTTCGGCACCCGCCCGTCGATCAGCGACACCCCGATGCACTCCAGCCGGTGGGATTTCATGCTGGCCCCCGGCATCCTCACCGTCGCCACGATCGTGCTCGGACCGTTCATCTTCCTGCTCGACCCGGTGCTCGCCCAATACGCCGACACCATGCCCGGCGAGGGCGAGGCGCACCTCATGCTGTGGCACGGTTTCGAACCGGCGCTGTTGCTCAGCATCGTGGTCGTGGTCCTCGGCCTGGTCATCTTCTGGCAGCGCAAGCGTGTGGCCCGCTGGCAGGCCACCGTGCCCGCCTGGGTGGACGCCGGTCACGGCTATGGCCACACCGTGCGTTTCGTCGACAAGATCGCCGCCCGCACCACCCACCTCGCCCAGAGGGGCGGCCTGCCGCAGTACCTCTCGACCATCCTCGTGGTGTTCGTGCTGGCCCTCGGCGCGGTTTCCTTCGTCAACCGCACCTGGCCCGACGCCGTGGTGCTCTGGGACTACCCGGCCCAGGTCATCATCGGCCTGGTCATGATCATCGCCTCCGTGATGGCCGCCCGGGTCGGGCAGCGGATGACCGCGGTGCTACTGGCCGGCGTCACCGGTTACGGGCTGGTCGCCCTGTTCGCCTTCCACGGCGCCCCCGACCTGGCGCTCACCCAGGCGCTCGTCGAGTCGATCACCCTCGTGGTGGTGGTCCTCGTGTTGCGCCGCCTGCCCAGCCGCATCGCCCAGCACAACCGGCCCATGCACCGCCGCCGTCGCGCCCTCATCGGTATCCTGGTGGGCCTGACCATGGGCACCATCGCCGTCATCGCGCTCGGCGCCCGCCAATGGCCCGACATGGCCAAGGACCTGGCCCGGTTGGCCGTCGTGGAGGGCCACGGCAACAACATCGTCAACGTCATGCTCGTCGACATCCGCGCCTGGGACACCATGGGCGAGATCTCGGTGCTCATCGTCGTGGCCACCGGTGTTGCCAGCCTGCTGTTCGTGTCCGGCCGCAGCGAGCAGATGCCGCGCCTGCGGGAGTCCCGCAAGCGTCGCGAGCCGAAGAACCGTCGCCGCATCGTGGCCGACCCGCACGCGAGCTCCGCCGGCCGTGCCGTGACCCGGCAGTCCTGGCTGCTCGGTGGGCGCACCCAGTCTCCCGAGAACCGCTCGATCATGATCGAGGTGCTCGTCCGGCTCCTGTTCCACCCCGCGATCGTCGTGTCGATCTACCTGCTCTTCGCCGGCCACAACCTGCCCGGCGGCGGCTTCGCCGGCGGCCTCCTGGCCGGCCTGGCCCTCGTGGCCCGCTACTTGGCCGGCGGCCGGTACGAGCTGGGCGAAGCGGTGCCCATCGACCCGGGCAAGATCCTCGGACTCGGCGTGGTGCTCGCCGTCGGAACCGCCGTCGGTTCGATCTTCGTCTCGGGCACCCCGCTCGAATCCGCGTACTTCCAGGCCGACGTGCCGCTGCTCGGGCACCTCTCCTTCGGCACCTCCAGCATCTTCGACATCGGGGTGTACCTCGTTGTGATCGGCCTGAGCCTGGACATCCTGCGCAGCCTCGGCAGCGAAATCGACCGGCAGAGCGAGCTCGACGAACCGGGTGACGACGACCCGGACCAGCCGATTCCCGCCATCGGCAACGCCTCCAGCGACGCCGGCGACGCCATGGGTTTCGATGCCTCGTCCGAGTGGACCCCCGCCGAGGCCCCGGCGCCGGGCACCGGACCTGAGACCGCACCGATCACCCAGCCCGCCGACACGGCGGAAGACACCGCACCGGCAGGAGGCACCCGATGAGCGCCTCCCTGACCCTCGTGATCGTCATGGCCGCGATGTACGCCGCGGGCATCTACATCATGCTCGAACGCAGCCTCACCCGGGTGCTGATCGGATTCCTGCTGGTGGGCAACGCCACCAACCTGCTGATCTTCATCATGAGCGGACGCCCCGGCAGTTCGCCGATCGTCACGGGCACGTCCCTGGACGACACCATGGTCGACCCGCTGCCGCAGGTGCTGATGCTCACCGCCATCGTGATCAACTTCGGCATCACCGCCCTGCTGCTCGCCCTGATCTACCGCTCCTGGTGGCTGGCCCAGCTCGGCGACGAGGGCGACACCCTCACCGACGAGCACGCCGCCGAGACCAGCGAAGATTCCGAACTCACCTTCCGCTCCTCCACCGACGACGAGGCCGCCGTGCAGGCGTCGCTGGACGCCAGTGAGGACGGCAGCGACGACGACAGCTCAGCTGTCGACGCGACCGACCGCTCCGACGAACGCGAACCCGCCACCGGCGACGCCGCGCGCACCGACCGCGAGGGCGGCACCCGATGAACGTACTCGTGCCCCTCGTCGTCGCCATCCCGCTTCTCGGCGCCGCCCTCGCGATCGCACTCGGCCGCCGCTCCCGCTACCAGGTTGCCGTGAGCGTGCTCACGCTCTCCGCGGTCGTCGTGATCAGCAGCGTCCTGTTGGTGCTCGTCGACCAGAACGGCCCGGCCGTGGTGAATGTGGGCGGCTGGCAGCCACCGTTCGGCATCGTGCTCGTCGTGGACCGGCTATCGGCCATCATGCTTCTGGTGTCGGCCCTGATGCTGCTCGGCGTTCTGCTCTTCGCCGTGGGCCAGGGCATCGTCGACAGCAACCGGGAGACCCCGGTGTCGATCTTCCACCCCACCTACCTGGTGCTGTCGGCCGGACTGTTCAACGCTTTCATCGCCGGTGACCTGTTCAACATGTACGTGGGCTTCGAGATGCTGCTCTCGGCCAGTTATGTGCTGCTCACCCTCGGCGGCACGGGTGCGCGCATCCGGGCCGGTGTCACGTACATCGTCGTCAGCCTGATCTCGTCGATCCTGTTCCTGTCCGCGATCGCGCTCATCTACGGTGCGACCGGAACCGTGACGCTGGCGCTGCTGGCCGAGCGCATCCCGCTGCTGCCCGGGGACGTGCAGATGATTCTCGGGCTCATGCTGCTCATCGCCTTCAGCGTGAAGGCGGCGGTGTTCCCGCTGTCGTTCTGGCTGCCGGATTCGTACCCCACCGCGCCGGCCCCGGTCACCGCAGTGTTCGCTGGCCTGCTCACCAAGGTGGGCGTGTACGCCATCCTGCGTACTCAGACGCTGCTGTTTCCCGACAACCAGTTCTCGCTGCCGTTGATGATCGTGGCGCTGCTCACCATGGTGATCGGCATCTTCGGTGCTCTCGCCCAGGCCGACATCAAACGGTTGCTCTCGTTCACGCTGGTGAGCCACATCGGCTACATGATCTTCGGCATCGCCCTGGGCACCGAGGCGGCGATCGCGGCCACGATCTTCTACGTGGTGCATCACATCATGATCCAGACCACGCTGTTCCTCTGCGCCGGACTCATCGAACGCATCGGCGGCACCACCTCGCTGGCCCGCTTGGGCGGGATGCTCAAGGCCGCGCCGCTGGTCGCCGTCTTGTTCTTCATCGGAGCGCTCAACCTCGGCGGCATCCCGCCGTTCTCCGGGTTCCTGGGCAAGGTGGCCCTGTTCGACGCGGGTGTGCAGGTGGGCGGCGCCCTCAGCTACGTGCTGCTGGCCGGGGAGCAGCCACCTCGCTGCTCACCCTGTACGCGCTGGCCCGCGCCTGGAACATGGCGTTCTGGCGGCCGCGACGGGATGTGGAGAACTACGACTCCGCCGTGCTCGACGCCCTGCAGGACGACCCGCACGACGAGGGCACGGTCACCACCAAGACCACCTCCGCCCTGATGACCGCCGCGACCGCCACCATGCTCGCCCTCACGGTGAGCCTGACGATCTTCGCCGGCCCGGCGTTCGAGCTGGCCACCCGCGCCGCCGCGAACATCTCTGACCCGGCGGTCTACATCGATGCCGTCTTCCCGGGAGGCACCCCGTGAGCAGCGTGCGCGAACGCCTCGGCGGACTGATCAGCCAGCTGCCACTGTTCCTCGGCCTGGTGCTGCTCTGGTCGTTGCTCTGGGGCACGTTCTCCTGGCTGAACCTCGTCACCGGCGCGGTGTTCGCGGCCGTGGTCTCCGTCGTGTTCTACCTGCCAGCGGTGCAGCTCAGCGGCCGGTTCAACCCGTGGCGCAGCGTCTGGCTGTTCGTCAAGCTGATCTGGGACATCGTGCGGGCATCCGTGGATGTGTCCTGGCTCGCCCTCGGCCCGCGGTACACCGCGAGTAACGCGATCCTCGCCGTGCACCTGCGCACCCGCAGCGACCTGATCCTCACTTGGACCGCCGTGGCCACCTCGATCGTGCCGGGCTCCATCGTGGTGGACATCGAGCGGGTCGACTCGACCCTGTACCTGCACGTCATCAACATGCACAACGAGGTGGAGGTCGACGCCTTCCGCGCCCGGGTGCTCGCGACCGAGCGTCGTATCGTGATGGCCTTCGGCTCGCGCGAAGACGTGGAGCGGGTCTGCCAGGTGCGCGCCGACGAGCACCGCAGCGACGGCGCCCCCGGCGCCCCGGGCCCGCACGACCCGCGCGGCCCCGGCACACACTCCTCCACCGATCCCGAGAACGGAGCCACCGCATGACCCCCATGGACATCGTTGCCATCGTCGCCGGAATCCTCTTCGGCGCCGGCGCCCTGGCCGCCGTCTACCGCATCATCCGTGGACCGAGCGTGCTCGACCGGGTGATCGCCTCCGACGTGCTCGTGGCCACCATCATCTGCGCCCTGGGCGCCGAGATGGCGTTCAACCGGCACACCGACAATCTGCCAGTGCTGCTCGTGCTGGCGCTCTTCGCGGTGCTCGGCTCGCTCAGCGTGGCCCGGTTCCTGCCCGGACGGGACCGCGCATGAGCGCCGTCTGGAGCGACGTGGTCACCGCCGTCCTGGTGCTGCTCGCCGCCGTGATGTGCCTGGCCGCCGGCGTCGGCCTGCTCCGGTTCCCCGACGTGCTCACCCGGCTGCACTCGGCCACGAAGCCCCAGATCCTCGGCCTGATGGCGGTCACCCTCGACATCGCCGTGACGAACTTCAGCGTCGGCACCGTCACCCTCGTCGTCGCGATCGTGCTGTTCCAGTCGCTCACCGCGCCCATGGCGGCGCACCTGGTGGCCCGTGCCGCGTACCAGACCGACCACCTGCGGCCGGATTTGCTGGTGCTCGACGAGCTCCGGGACGCACGCGGCTGATAGTATGGCCGAGTCGCAACTGGCGTAGCACGAAAGATGGGTCACCATCGGGGAGCGACTGACACGGTTAGTGGCCGCACGCCTGGGCCACGACACATCCATCTATATGTATGAGGAGTTTTCCCGTGTCCGACACTGTGCTCACCAGTTCCGTACCCTCCACTTTCAACGACTCCCTCGAGGTCGTCGACCCCGAGATCGCCGCGATCCTCGAGCTCGAGCTCGGTCGCCAGCGCGACTACCTCGAGATGATCGCCAGCGAGAACTTCGTGCCCCGCGCCATCCTGCAGTCGCAGGGCTCGGTACTCACCAACAAGTACGCCGAGGGCTACCCGGGCCGCCGATACTACGGCGGCTGCGAGTATGTCGACGTGGCCGAGCAGCTCGCCATCGACCGCGCCAAGAGCCTCTTCGGCGCCGAGTACGCGAACGTGCAGCCGCACTCCGGTGCCACCGCCAACGCCGCGGTGCTCTCCGCCATCGCCACCCCCGGCGACACCATCCTGGGCCTGGAGCTCGCGCACGGCGGCCACCTCACCCACGGCATGAAGCTCAACTTCTCCGGCAAGCTGTACAACCCGGTCGCCTACGGCGTCGACCCGCAGACCTTCCGCGTCGACATGGACGTGGTGCGCGACAAGGCCCTCGAGCACAAGCCGCAGGTCATCATCGCCGGCTGGTCGGCCTACCCCCGCCAGCTCGACTTCGCCGCATTCCGCGCCATCGCCGACGAGGTGGGCGCCAAGCTCTGGGTCGACATGGCACACTTCGCCGGCCTCGTCGCCGCAGGCCTCCACCCGTCACCGGTGCCCTACGCCGACGTCGTGTCCAGCACCGTGCACAAGACCCTCGCCGGCCCGCGCTCGGGCTTCATCCTCTCCCGCGACACCGCGCTGGCGAAGAAGCTCAACTCCAACGTCTTCCCCGGCCAGCAGGGCGGCCCGCTCATGCACGTCATCGCTGCCAAGGCCACCGCGTTCAAGCTTGCCGCGACCCCCGAGTTCAAGGAACGCCAGGAGCGCACCCTTCGCGGCGCCCGGATCCTCGCCGACCGGCTCACCGCCGACGACTCGCGCGCCGCGGGCATCGACGTGCTCACCGGCGGCACCGACGTGCACCTGGTGCTCGCCGACCTCCGCAACTCCGAGATCAACGGCCAGCAGGCCGAAGACGCGCTGCACGAGGTGGGCATCACCGTCAACCGCAACTCGGTGCCGTTCGACCCGCGCCCGCCGATGGTCACCTCCGGCCTCCGCATCGGCACGCCCGCCCTGGCCACCCGCGGCTTCGGCGACGCCGAGTTCACCGTGGTGTCCGACGTCATCGCCGAGGCGCTCAAGCCCGGCGCCGACATCCCCGCGCTCCGCGCCCGGGTGAAGGGCCTCACCGACGCGTTCCCGCTCTACCCCGGTCTGGCCCAGTAGGTCTTTCGGGTGCTGACGGATGCGCCCACCGCCGTGAACGCATCCGTCACCACCCGCACCCGGCATCACCCGCGCACCAGGTGCGCCGGGTCGATGCGCGTTCGGCGTGGTCCTGCCGCACTCCGGCACCCGCGCAGCACCACCGACAGATCGGATTTCGCATGACCGCACTCACCCTCGACGGCGTCGCCACCGCGACCCAGGTCAAGCTCGAACTCACCGAGCGCGTCCGCGCGCTGGCCGCGCACGGCATCATGCCGGGCCTCGGTACCCTGCTCGTCGGCGACGACCCGGGCTCCCGCTCCTACGTGGCCGGCAAGCACCGCGACTGCGCCGAGGTGGGCATCGAGTCCATCCGCATCGACCTGCCCGGCTCCGCCACCTCGGCGGATGTGCGCGCCGCGATCGCCGACCTCAACGCCGCCCGTGAGGTGACCGGCTACATCATCCAGCTGCCGCTGCCCGTCGGCCACAACGAGAACGCCATGCTCGAACTGATGGACCCGGCCAAGGACGCTGACGGCCTGCACCCCACCAACCTGGGCCGCCTGGTGCTGGGCATCGAGGGCGAGCTCGACTCGCCGCTGCCGTGCACCCCCGCCGGCATCGTGGAACTCCTGCGCCGCTACGAGGTGCCCATCGCCGGCAAGAACGTCGTCGTGATCGGCCGCGGCCTCACCGTGGGCCGCCCGCTGGGTCTGCTCTTCACCCGCAAGGGCCTGGACGCCACCGTCACCCTCACCCACTCCCGCACGGTCGACCTGGCCGGCGAGGTGCGTCGCGCCGACATCGTCGTGGCCGCCGTGGGCGTGCCGCACCTGGTGCAGGCCGACTGGATCAAGCCCGGCGCCGCCGTGCTCGACGTGGGCATCACCCGCGTGCAGAACCCGGAGACCGGCAAGGGCGTGCTCACCGGAGACGTGCACCCCGACGTCGCCTCGGTGGCCGGCCACCTCTCGCCGAACCCCCGCGGCGTGGGCCCGATGACCCGCGCCATGCTCCTCGCGAACGTCGTCAAGGCCTCCGAGCGCCTCCTCAACCCCTAGCCCCCTTCCGCGAACTGTGAGCTAAGCCCCAAAATCGGCCCGATTCTGGTGCTTAAGTCACAGTTCGCGGGGGGTGGGTCAGGTCGCGAGGCGGTGCAGGGCCGCGTGGCCGAGGTAGCTTTCGGCGTTGTGACGGATGCCGTCGATCTCGTCGGCGGTGAGCTCGCGTCGCACCTTGCCCGGCACGCCGGCCACGAGGGAGCCCGGCGGCACGATGGTGCCCTCGAGCACCACGGCCCCGGCGGCCACGAGCGACCCGGCGCCGATGACGGCCCCGTTGAGCACGGTGGCGGCCATGCCGATCAGGGCGCCGTCCTCGACGGTGCAGCCGTGAAGCACAGCGCCATGGCCCACCGAAACGTCGCGGCCGACGATCAGCGGGAAGCCGCCGTCAACGTGGCAGGAGACGTTGTCCTGCAGATTGGAGCCCGCCCCGATACGGATCGGTTCGACCTCGGCACGCAATACCGCGTTGTACCAGACGCTGGCGTGCTCGGCAAGGCTCACGTTGCCCACCAGGACGGCGCCGGCGGCGACGAACGCGCTCTGGGCCACGTGCGGCCCCGGACGGTCGGGCAGGATGATGAGGCGGGCGGCGCTGTCGGCGGTCATGGCTCCACCCTAGTTGCGCATCCGTCGCTCACCCCTGCCCTGCTCGCAGGCGTACGACGCGGCGAAAAAAGGAGAAAGTGAGCTATAAAGGACAGAATTCGACATTTCGTCCTGTTTATCGACCTTTGTCCTTTCTTGCGGTCGAGCCTCAGACCTGGCGACGTGCGCGGGCGGATGCTGCGCTTTAGGATTCAGGGATGGTGAACACCGCGCATCCGGCCGTCGAGCGAGTGCGCCTGGCGCTGAACGCGCAGGGTGTCGACCCCGAGATCAGGTGGTTCGACGACGCGGCCACCACTGCGTCCGCCGCGGCCGCCGCATTGGGCATCGAGGTGGGTGCCATCGCGAACTCGCTGATCTTCACGCTCGACGGCGCGCCGCTGCTGGTGTTGACCTCCGGGGCGCACCGGGTGGACACCGCCTGGCTGGGGGAGCGCCTCGGCGGCAGCATCGGCCGAGCCGCCAAGGACCTCGTGAAGGAAGCCACCGGGCAGGTCATCGGGGGCGTCGCGCCGCTCGGGCATCCGTCGCCGATTCGCACCCTGGTCGACGAGGATCTCGCCGGCTACCCGGTGGTTTGGGCGGCCGCGGGCCACGCGCACACTGTGTTCCCCACCACGTTCGCCGAGCTCCTGCGCATCACCGGGGGCACCTCCACGCCGGTGGTTCCGCCGCAGTAGCGGGGTCCAGACCACGCTGGGTCAGGGTGCTCGAACGGAGACCCTAGTCGGGGGCATCTCGGCGCAAGCGCTCCATATGCTCGAGCTGTTCGGCACTGAGCTGACCCAGGAGTCGCTCCAGCGACTGGGCCTGCCGTTCACGCTTGAGGTCCTGCATGGCCTCAGCGAGGGTTCGGCGGAGCATCGTCCGGAGACGGTCCGAGCCATGGTCGTATCGATTCGCGGGCACTAGGAAATCGATGAAGGCGCCGACCATGCTCAACTGCGCCTCGCGCAGCAGGAAGTCCGGCACGAGATAGGGCGGCATGAGGAAACCCGGGAGGGCTGCAGTCAGCAGTGTCGACGAGAACAGTCGACAGGCCGCACCCTCCGGCGCGAACTCGCGCTCAGCGGCCAGCAAGGTCAGTTCCTCGGCGGTGAGAAGGTCTGCGGCGCCGGCTTCCAGGTAGGCGCGAAGGCCGACCTCGATCTGAGCGACACGAACGCGTTTCACGCCGGTGCTCCGTCGGGTGCACACGCCGAAAACGGTCAGGATGGCGTCGTCCATGCTGAGAAGTGGCTTGTCCATGCGGCTATCGTGAGCCGCACCACCGACACTCCGGGCACCCGGACACTCACGTGCGCACTTCCCGCCCTCGTGAGCGACACGAAGGCGGGAAGCACGAGCACGAGCACGAGCACGCGGACGCGGCGCAGGTGCCGGCGAACGGATGCAGCCGGCCGGCTAGGACAGGCGGGCCGCCCCGGCCGCGGCGCGCACGACGAACATGTCGGGGGCGGTGAAACCGGCGGCCGTGAAGGCCTCGGACACGGCCTGCTGCACCGCGGGGATCAACGCATGCGGGGTGAGCGCGATGGCCGAGCCGCCGAAGCCGCCACCGGTCATCCGGGCGCCGAGGGCTCCGGCAGCGCGAGCCGTGTCCACGGCCAGGTCGAGCTCGGCGACCGAGATCTCGAAGTCGTCGCGCATCGAGGCGTGTGACGCGTCGAGCAGCGTGCCGATGGCACCGGGGCCCTCCTCGCGCAGCACCCGCACGGTGTCGAGCACGCGCTGGTTCTCGGTGAGGATGTGCCGCACCCGGCGGAAGGTCTCGTCGTCGAGCGTCGTGGCGGCGCGGGGTAGGTCATCCACCGTGAGGTCGCGCAGCGACGGGACCCCCATCAGCCGGGCCCCGGTCTCGCAGGACGCGCGGCGTGAGGCGTAGCCGCCCGTCGCGTGCGCGTGGCTGACCTTGGTGTCGATGACGAGGAGTTCGAGGCCGGCGTCGTCGAAGCCGAGGGGGATGACCTCGGATTCGAAGCTGCGGCAGTCCAGGAACACGGCCGAGTCGGTCTCGCCGAGCAGCGACGCCGACTGGTCGAGGATGCCCGTTGGCGCGCCGACGACCTCGTTTTCGGCCAGCTGGCCCACCCGCACGAGCACCTGCTTGTCGAAGCCGAGGTTCCAGACCTCGTCCAGGGCCACGGCGGTGGCGCACTCGATCGCGGCGGAGGAGGACAGCCCGGCGCCGATCGGCACATCGGAGTCGATGAAGATGTCGAAGCCGGTCACGGCAGACAGGTCGGCGCCCTTCTGGCCGAGCGCCCACGCCACGCCGAGCGGATACGCCGACCAGCCCGACACGGTCTCGGGGGAGAGGTCGTCGAGCGAGATCTCCACGATCTCCTCGGTGAAGGAGCTGGCGACCCGGAGCATCCGGTCGTCGCGGAGCGTGAGGGCGACCACAGCACGACGGTTGATGGCGAAGGGGAACACAAAACCGTCGTTGTAGTCGGTGTGCTCGCCGATCAGGTTGACCCGGCCGGGGCCGAACCACAGGCCGGCCGGCTCGCGGTCGAACCGGTCGCGGAAGCCGCTCGTGGTGCTCGGGGTGCTGTCGTTCACGAGTGGGCCTTTCCGGTGCTGCTGTCGGTGGAGTCTGCGGAGGCGGAGGCGGCATCGGCGGCCGCATCCGCTGCATCCGAGCGCGCGATCGCCGCGCGGATGTTGTCGGCCGCCTGCTCCGGCGTGACGTCGCCGATCCAGGCGCCCATGGCGGCCTCGGAGCCGGCCAGGAACTTCAGTTTGTCCTCGGCCCGGCGCGGGCTGGTGAGCTGCAGCATCAGACGGATGTCGTCGCGGTGCACGTTGACCGGCGCCTGGTGCCACGCGCCGATGTATGGCGTGGGCGTGGAGTAGAGCTGGTCGATGCCGCGCAGCAGGCGGCGGTAGAGCACCGCGAGCTCGTCGCGCTCGGCCAGGGTGGTGCCGGCGAAGTCGGCCACGTGGCGGTGCGGCAGCATGTGCACTTCGACGGGCCAGCGCGCGGCGAACGGCACAAACGCCGTCCAGTGCTCACCCCGCAGGATGACCCGGTCGCCGGCCTGCTCGCTTTCCAGGATGTCGGCGAACAGGGTGGGACCGTAGCTCTCGATCGAGTCGATCAGGCGCTGGGTGCGCGGGGTGACGTACGGGTAGGAGTAGATCTGGCCGTGCGGGTGGTGCAGCGTGACGCCGATGGCCTCGCCGCGGTTCTCGAACGGGAACACCTGCTCGATGCCCGGCATCTGCGAGAGCTTGTGGGTGCGCTCGGCCCAGGCTTCGATCACGGTGCGGGCGCGGGTGACCGAGAGGCTGCCGAACGAACCCTCGGTGGCGGGGCTGAAGCAGACTACCTCGCAGCGGCCGACCGAGGTGCGGATGCGCCCCAGCCCGATCGTGCGCAGGTCGTCGAGTCCGGTGGGCGCGTCGTCATCGGTGAGCAGGGGCCCGAACGAGGGCGACTTGTTCTCGAACACGGCCACGTCGTAGTTGCTGGGCACCTCAGAGGGGTTCTCCGGCGTGGACGGCGCGAGCGGGTCGAGGTGCGCCGGCGGCAGGAACACCCGGTTCTGCCGGGCCGCGGCGATGGAGACCCACTCGCCGCTGAGCGGGTCCTGGCGCATGCGCGCGTTCGCCGGGCGCGGAGCGAGGTCGCGCAGGTCGGGGGCCCGGTCGGGCGAGAGCGTGGTGTCGGGGTCATCGAAGTAGATGAGGTCGCGACCGTCCGCGAGGGTGTGCGGGTGACGCGCGATGCCGGCGTCGGCGACGAAGTCTGGGGTGTGGGTGAGGTCAGTCATGGCGGGATCAACGCTAGTCGATTTGCGCAACCGAAACCAGTGCTTGCGTATTGAAAAGATAGAGAAACTAAGTGAAGATGAGGACATGGCCTCAGTCGAACATCCGCCCGACCGTGATGCCCTGCCCGCGCACCAGCGCCGGGAGCAGATTCAGCGGCTCGTCGACGCTCGCGGTTTCGTGCGCGTCAGTGAACTCAGCGATACCTTCGGCGTCTCCGGGGTCACCGCCCGCGCCGACCTCGACCAGCTCGAGAGCACCGGCACTCTGATGCGCATCCACGGCGGCGCGGTGCCGGCCGGCATCTCCACCACCAGCCGGCCCGACCGGGAGTTCTCCTTCGAGGAGGCCCTGGCGTCGTCGGTGGTGCCCAAGCAGCAGGTCGGCGGGCTCGCCGCCTCGTTGGTTTCGAGTGGGCAGAGCGTGATCCTCGACGTGGGCACCACTACCCTGGCCGTGGCCCGGGCGCTCGTGGCCCGCACCGACCTCACCGACGTCGTCGTCATCACCAACGGCCTGAGCATCGCCCTCGCCCTGGAGGCGGCCATCCCACGGTTCACCGTGATCGTCACCGGCGGTTCGCTCCGGCCGCTGCAGCACTCGCTCGTCGACCCGCTCGCGGCCACCGTGCTCAGCCAGGTGCACGCCGACCTGGCCTTCATCGGCTGCAACGGCGTCGACGTGGACGGCGGGGTCACCAACATCAACCTGCCGGAGGCCGGCGTGAAGACCCTCATGCTCGCCGCCGCGGCGCGCGCGATCATTGTGGCCGACGGTGCCAAACTAGGGCAGGTGCACCTGGGCCGGATCGGTCCGCTTGCCGCCTTCGACACCCTGGTGACGGATGCGGCCGCCGACCCGCTCACCCTGGCCCCGCTCCGCGAGGCCGGTCTCGCCGTGCTCCAGCCGAGCTGATCCGAAAGACACCCATGCCGCTTGCCGCCGCCACCGGAACCCAGTACGCCCTTGTCTGCGCCACCCCGCAGGGCCTGGCGACCGCGACGGTCACGGAGGTCGCCGGAGGCCTCCGTGAATATGCGCTGGACGGCATCGACCTGGTGGAGGGCTTCGGCCCGGACACGGTACCGCCCCTCGGCGCCGGCACGGTGCTGATGCCCTGGCCCAACCGCATCCGCGACGCGATCTGGACCCAGAACGGCGTGCGGCACCTGCTGGCGATCACCGAGCCGGCACTGATGAACGCCATCCACGGTCTCCTCGCCGTCACGGCCTACCGCCTGGTCGCACAGACCGACAACGCGGTGACCCTGGCCGCCACGGTCTACCCGCAAGCCGGCTACCCGTATCAGCTCGACACCACGGTCACCTACACCCTCACGGTCGACGGCCTGGCCGTGACCACGGTATCCGCAACGTCGGTACAGCGGATGCCCCGGTGGCCCTCGGCACCCACCCGTACCTGAAGATCGGCGATGTGCCCACCGGCGACCTGGTGCTGCGGCTCGCGGCCGGTACCCACATCGACGTGGATGCCCGGCTCAACCCGGTGGGCGTCAGCGATGTGGCCGGCACCCGCTTCGACCTACGCGACGGAGCCCGGGTGGCCGACCTCGACCTCGACGACGGCTTCGGCGGCGTGCTCGTTCAGAACGGCCGCGGCGAGCACTCGCTGACCGCCCCCGACGGCCGCCGCGTCACCCTGTGGGGCGACGAGAACATGGCCTACGTGCAGGCGTTCACACCGCGCAACTTCCCCGTGCGCAGCGGCGACTCCGTGCGGATCGGCCAGGCCGTCGCGATCGAGCCGATGACCGCGCCGGCGGATGCGTTCAACTCCGGCCAGGGCCTACGCTGGCTGGCCCCTGGCGAGGAATGGGTCGTTCGCTGGGGAATCGCCCCGACGGGTTTCGCGTAACTGAGAAACCCGGCCTAGGGTGGCGGGAGCGCCGCGCTTCGGGCGGCCCCGGATCGACGAGGAACGACCAGACCCATGGCAGCACCGTCCCTGACCTCACCCACCCTGACCGGGCCCGGCCCCCGGGCGCCCCTGAGCGCACCGGACGAGGCACGCCGGGTGGCGCTCGTGGAAATGAAGCGGCTGGCCCTCGGCCTGCTGCTGGCGATGACACTGATCTTCGCCGTGTCGTTCGCCCTCGAAGAGCGCTACCCGTGGCTTGAGTACGTGCGCGCCGCCGCCGAGGGCGGCATGGTGGGCGCCATCGCCGACTGGTTCGCGGTCACGGCCCTGTTCCGGTATCCGCTCGGGCTGCGCATCCCGCACACCAACATCATCGCCAACCGCAAAGACGAGATCGGCGCGAGCCTCGGCGAGTTCGTGGAGTCCAATTTCCTCTCCGACGCCGTCGTGCGAGGCAAGCTCGAGTCCATCGGGGTGTCCAGGCGGCTCGGCGCCTGGCTGGTGCAGCCGGCCAACGCGCAGCGGCTCACCGACGAGATCGCGCACGCCGGTTCGGGGCTGCTCGACCTGCTCAGCGACGACGAGATCAAGAATCTCCTCGAGGGCGTCGCGCGTGAGCACCTGCTGCGGCCAGAGTGGGGACCGAGCCTCGGCCGGCTGGGGGAGCACCTGGTGGCGTCCGGCCGGCACCACGCCGCCGTGGACCTGCTGCTCGACAAGGCGCACAGTTGGCTGACCGCGCACCCCGAGGCGTTCGGCGAGTCCGTCTCCACCCGGCTGCCACGCTGGCTGCCCGGCTTCGTGGGCGAGATGGTCGACGACAAGGCCTACCGCGAGGTGCTCGCGTTCGTGTCGACGGTGCAGCGCGAGCCGGAACATCCGTTGCGCGGAGCCATCGACCGGTACCTGGCCGAGCTGATGGCCGACCTGCAGTTCGACGACACCATGATCGAGCGCGTGGAGGTACTCAAGCTCGAACTGGTCGACAACGCCAAGCTGCGCGAATTCGCCGGGGATGCCTGGGAGTCGCTCAAGGCGTCGCTGCTGGCGGCGCTGGCCGACCCGGACAGTGCCGAGCGCGCCGGCGTGCAGTCGACGGTGCTCGACGTGGGATCCAGGCTCGTGGCCGACCGGTCGCTGGGCGCGCGTATCGATCGGTGGCTCGCCGACACCGCCGGGTACGTGCTGCAGAAGTACCGGCACGAGATCGCCGGCGTGATCACCGAGACTGTGGAGCGCTGGGACCCGGCCGAAACCACCGAGAAGATCGAGCTGCAGGTGGGCAAGGACCTGCAGTTCATCCGTATCAACGGCACCGTCGTCGGCGCGCTGGCCGGTCTGCTGATCTTCGCGCTGGCCCAGGGCGCCCTGGTGTTGTTCGGCGGCTGACGGGAGTCGCCGCCCGCGACACGGTCCGTCCGGTGAGCCATACTTAAACCGTGAACACCGGCTCTACCGAACCCGGGGGTGGCACTGCCCCGGCTTCCGGTGCGCCCTCCACTGCCCGCATCGTCGACGAGGGCATGCTGATCGCCCTCTCCGCGGTGCGGATGGCCGTGAAGAACGGCATCATCGTGGGCGCCCTGCGCGACCACAGCGACTATGACCCCGAGCGTTACGCCGCGCTGGCCCGGCACGAACTCGAACACGTAGCCCAGGAGAACGACGAGGACTCCACCCGGGTCGAGCGGCTCGGCTCGTACCTGGCCCGCACGACCGGGGCGGGCAAGAGCCGCGAGCTGGAGAACAAACGCCGCGACGTGGTGCGCCTCGGCCGGCGCCGCACCCTGCACGACCACGTCGCGGAGCGGCTGCGAGAGTTCGCCGCGGACGAGAGCCGGGTGACCGACCTCGTCGCGAAGGCCCACGCGGATGCCCTGCAGGAGATCAACGACGCCCTCTCCGCCCGGCTCCTCGCCCAGCGCATCGACCCCCGCCAGCCCGGCTACCAGGCCGTGCGGGCCGAACGGATGCGCGCCGTCGCGGCGATCGACCTCGCCAAGCTGGCGAAGACCGCCCGGCACCCCGGCCGGACCGGCTGAGTTTCGCGCAGGCAGCCCCCATGCGGCCCGGGGCATCCGTCGCAGCGGCACCGCGGCCCGCTGCCCGTTCGCTACGCTCGAAGGGTGGATACCCAGGCGATACAGACTTTTCTCGACGACAGCGATTTCTCCGGTGTGGTGTTGGTGCGTGACGGCGACCGCACCATCTTCGAGGCGGCCCGCGGCTTCGCCACCCCGCGCTGGCAGGTGCCCAACACCCTCGACACCCGCTTCGACACCGCGTCGATCACCAAGCTCTTCACCAGCGTCGCCGTACTGCAGCAGGTCGACGCCGGTCGGCTCGACCTCGAGGCCTCGATCCACGAGTACGTCGACCTCGCCGGCAGCACCATCGGCACCGACGTCACCCTGCTGCACCTGCTCACGCACACGAGCGGCATCGCCGACGACGTCGACGAGGAGGCGGGCGAGAGCTACGCCGACTTCTGGGCCCAGACGCCCAACTACTCGCTCATCGAGACCCGCGACTACCTGCCGCTGTTCAGCCAGAAGCTGCCGCTGGCCGCGCCGGGTGTGGAGTGCGTGGACTGCAACGTCGGCTACATCCTCGCCGGCCTCGCCGTGGAGAAGGTCTCCGGACTCGGCTACCGCGACTACGTGCGCGAGGAGATCTTCGCCCGCTCCGGCATGACCGACTCCGGGTTCTTCGACCGCCGCGACGGCGTCGAACGGGTCGCAGAGGGCTGGGACCGCCGCGAGGACGGCAGCTGGGTCTCGAATATCTACAGCTCCCCGGCGATCGGTTCGCCCGACAGCGGCGCCCACGCCACCGCCGGCGACCTGATGAACTTCCTCAACGCCGTGCGCGGCGGGCAGCTGCTCTCCAAGGAATACACCGACGAGTTCTTCACCCCGCAGGTGGCTTACGACGACGACGTGAAGTACGGCTTCGGCCTGGAGTTCGACCTCAACGAGAACGGCTCGGTGCGCTCGTACTACAAGGACGGCGTCAACGCCGGCGCCAGCGGCATCCTGCGGCACTACCCCACCTCGGGTCTGGACGTCGTGGTGCTCAGCAACGCCGAAGAGGGTGCCTGGGACCTCGTGGTCGAGCTCGACGCCCAGTTCTAACCGCCCGTCCCGACCGCTGCGCGGGTCGGGCGCCGCTGCGCGGGTGTCCCGCCGGTGGGTGACGGGCCCCGGATGGGGACGCGCGGGTCGGGCGCCGGTTCGCGGGTGGCGTGCCGCGGGCGTTGTGGCGTGGTGCCCGCGGATCTCGGCTTTGCGGGGGCACCGCGGGTTAGGCGCCGCTGCGCGGGTCTCGTCCGGTGGGTAACGGAACCGGGTGCCGGGTTCGGGTGCGGGATGCGGGTGCTTGGTAGCGGATGGGGACGCGCGGGTCGGGCGCCGGTTCGCGGGTGGCGTGCCGCGGGCGTTGTGGCGTGGTGCCCGCGGATCTCGTCTGTGCGGTGTTGCGCGGGTCAGACGCCGCTGCGCGGGTCAGGCGCGGCTGCGCGGGAACGGGGCCGGTGACTCAGGCAGCGGGGGTTGGCAGGGGGCAGCGCAGCTGCGTGCGCTCGCCGCTGCGGTCGATGTCGTGCTCGGTCATCGGGGCCCCGCAGAGCGGACACCGCGCGATCGGGCGCTCCTGCACCGGCACCTCGTCGTCATAGGGGCCGAGCGGCGGCGGGCCGATGAGTGGCAGCAGCCGACCGTTCAGCCACGCGGTGAAGCCGCCGGCCTCCCTGATGGTGGGTTTGCGTTTCTTGGCTGACGTCATAATAGTTAGTGTACTAAGTAAATCTTGGCGGGCGCCGGATGCCTGCCGATTGATGATCCCGAAAGACCCGATGACGCAACCCAACGTGTTAGCCCTGGAGAACCAGGTCTGCTTCGCACTGACGGTCGCGGCGCGCACCACGGTGGCCCTCTACAAGCCGATCCTGGAGCCGCTCGGGCTCACGCATCCGCAGTATCTGGTGATGCTGGCCCTGTGGGAGCAGGACCCGCGCACGCTCCGCAGCCTGGCCGACGCGTTGCGCCTCGAGCCGGCCACCCTGTCGCCGCTGCTCAAGCGGTTGGAGGCGGTCGGGTACCTCCGCCGCGAACGGTCGACGACCGACGAACGCGCGCTGCAGGTGACCCTGACCGAGCACGGCCGCCAGCTGCGCCGGATCGCCGAGTCCATCCCTGAGCGGGTGGCCCGCACCCTGGAGATGTCACCGGAGTCCCTGATCGCGCTGCGCGACAGTCTCACCGAGGTCATTCACGCCACGACGGCAATCACACCGCGGCCGTAGCCGGCAGATTCGCCGGCCGGAAGCCGCCCGCGGCGGCCCCGGGCGTCGTACGCTGGCGCCATGAAGAAGATCTCGATCGAGGCCCTCGCCCGCCAGCAGCTCGCCGCCGCCACGTCCGGAAGTAGTGGGCGCGCCGCCGCCACGGTCTTCGGCGGCCACGAGAAGGTGCTGCGCCAGACCGTGATGGGTATGGCCAAGGGCACGGTCATGGCCGAGCACGAGAGCCCCGGCGATGCCACCGTCTACGTGCTCAGCGGGAGGGTGCGCCTGATCGTGGGGGAGGACGCCTGGCAGGCTCGCACGGGCGACCTGCTCATCATGCCCAAGGCACGGCACAGCCTCGAGGCTGAAGAAGACGCCACCATCCTGCTCACGGTGGCCAAACTGCCCTGATCAAGAAACGGATGCCGCGTCCGGTCGCACGGACGCACACGCCCACCGCGGCCGCCGTCAGCCGTGGGCTGGGAGCGCTATGGTCAGGTGCCGCTGAACGGGGCCGCTACTCGGCCGTCGCCGGCCAGCCCAGGGCGAGCTCGGTCGCGGCGGCGCTCGCCGCGGTGATGTCGTCGGCCGAGCCGCCGGCCTGCGCCGCCGCGAGGCCGACGAGGAACAGGCTCAGCGGGGCCGCGGGCCGGGCCACGTTGTGCGCCACGTCCCTGGCCACGTCGAGCAGCAGCCCGGTGGGGATGATCTCCGCATCCAGGCCCAGGTGCGCCGCGAGGGCGGCAAGCCACTCGTCGAGGGCTTCGGGCGGCAGGGGGGTGTTCGTGCTCATGGTGTCACTCCTCGGTGGATGCAACGGTGGATGCAACGGTGGATAACGCAGAGACCGGTTCGGCCGCGGAGCTGGTGTCGCCGGAGGGCGCGGAGGCGCCGGGCTGGCCGGGCTGCAGCACGGGCAGGGGAGCGGCGTCGAAACGTCCGGTGTCGGCGTTGATGGTGAGCACCCGGCCGATCAGGGGTTCGCCCGTGCCGGTGATCAGGCGGATCGCCTCGGCGGCCAGCAGGGCTCCGGCTTGGCCGCGCAGCGCGCCGAGCACGCCCGGGTCGACGGATGCGGCGGTGCCGGCCGCATCCGTGCCGAAGAAGTCACGCAACCGCGTGGAGCGTTGGCCGCTGCGGCGCGGCGGGCTGGACCAGAACACCGACAGTTCGGCGTTGCCGCGCGCCACCGAACCCCAGACCAACGGCAACCCGAGGGACGCGCAGGTGTCGCCCACCAGGAATGGCTGCGGGGTGAGGTCGCTGCCGTCGAGCACGAGGTCGTAGCCGCCCAGGATGCGGGCCGCCGACTCGGCGGTGATCTCCTCGTCGTGCGCTGTGACGGCGGTGTCCGGCGAGAGCGTGAGGATGGTGGTGGTGGCCAGCACGAGGGAGTCCACGTCGAGCGGGCCCACGTCGGCCAGCCCGATGGCGCCGACGCCGGCCGCGGCGAGGGTGCGCAGGGCGGGGGCGCTGAGCCCGGAGGTTCCGAGCACCAACACGCGGGCCGCGGCGAGCCGCCGGTGCCCGAGGTCTTCGATCGCGGGCAGCCGCAGTTGCGGGAGGCTGCGCACCTGCGCGAGGCGCGCGGTTTCGGTGGGACTGAGCGGACCGGTGGGTTCGACGAGGGGAGGAAGTGCCATGACACCACGGTACGCGGCAATCCACCCCGCCCCGCCCACGCCGCCCCGCTCTTCCCTCACGCTGTGCCCCGTCTTGCCCGCCATCCCTCCCGCGGACTGCACGTCTCGCGAGAGCGGCCATGAGGCCGCCTCAGCGCCGCTGAAGCCGCCATAGTGCCGCTCTCGCGAGCGGCCCGCCCGGGCGGGGCCGCAGAGGCGACCCGTTGAACGAGATGGAGGTTTAGGCTCGAAGAGAGGTCCCGCTGCGCCCAGGCGCACTCGGACCGCACTCTCGAGGAGGGCACCCATGAACAGGGTCACGGCACGACGCAAGATCACCCGGCTCACGGTGGGCCACGCACCCATCCGCCGCGAAGACGTCCTCGCGGTCGAGGAGCCCCTCGAACTGCGGGTCAACGGCCGCTCCCTCGCCGTCACCATGCGCACCCCCGGCCACGACGTCGACCTCGCCGCGGGCTTCCTCGTCTCGGAAGGCATCATCAGCCAGGGCGAGCACCTCGCTGTCGCCCGCTACTGCGCCGGCGCCACCGCCGAGGGCGTGAACACCTACAACGTGCTCGACCTGCGCCTGGCGCCGGGCGTGGCCGCCCCCGACCCGAGCACGCAGCGCAATTTCCTCACCACCAGTTCCTGCGGCCTGTGCGGCAAAGAAAGCATCGACGCCGTGCGCACCAAGTCCACCTGGGACGTGCGACCGGATGCCGTGCGCGTCGATGCTGAGATGCTCACGGGCTTCCCCGACAAGCTGCGCGAGGCGCAGTCGGTGTTCGAGAAGACCGGGGGCCTGCACGCGGCCGCCCTGTTCGACGCCGCCACGGGCGAGATGCTTGTGCTGCGCGAAGACGTGGGCCGGCACAACGCGGTGGACAAGGTGATCGGCTGGGCGGTGAAGGAGAACCTGTTGCCCCTGCGGGGCACCGTGCTGATGGTGTCCAGCCGTGCCAGTTTCGAGCTGGCGCAGAAGGCGTTGATGGCGGGCATCCCGGTGCTTGCGGCGGTGTCGGCGCCGTCGTCGCTCTCCGCCGAGTTCGCCCACGACGTCGGCCTCACCCTGGTCGGTTTCCTCCGCGGCGACTCCATGGTGATCTACGCCGGCGAGGAACGCATCGTGCAGGGCGCGCTCGCGGCGGTGTAGCCCGGGTCGCTCGCACCGCCCGCCCCGCCATAACTGGTCCCGAACCGGACAATTGCACCCGGCACACCGGGTGCAGAAGTCCGAACGGGTAACAGTTGCCCTCCGTCGACGCGGAACAGGCCCGGACGCGCGCCTCAGCTCAGCTGAGAACCGGCACCGGCACCTCGTGCGGAATGAACCGCACGCTCATCGCCTTGTAGCCGGGCGTGTTCGACTCCCGGGCCACGAGCTCCCGGTGCATCAGCTGGTTGGCCTCGGGGAAGTACGCTGCCGCGCAGCCGCGCGGCGTGGGGTACACCACCAGCCGGAACTTGTCCGCCCGGCGTTCTTGCCCGCCGAAGGTGCTGATCACGTCGACGAGGTCCCGGTCGTGAAAACCCAGCTCGGTGACGTCGTCGGCGTGGATGAGGATCACCCGGCGGCCGTCCTTGATGCCGCGGTAGCGGTCATCCAGCCCGTAGAACGTGGTGTTGTACTGGTCATGGCTGCGCATGGTCTGCAGAATGAGGTGCCCGGGCGGCGGCGTGAGGTACTCGAGCGGGCTCACCGTGAACCGGGCTCGACCGATGTCGGTGGCAAAGCTGCGGGTGTCGCGCGGCGGGTTGGGCAGCACGAAGCCGTTCTTGTCGCGCAACCGCTTGTTGAAGTCCAAGAAGCCGGGCAGCACCCGGGAGATGTGGTCGCGGATGACGTCGTAGTCCTCCGCCATCGCCTTCCAGTCCACCGGGTGGTCGTCGCCGAGCGTGGCCCGGGCCATCCGCGCCACGATCACCGGTTCGGCCAGCAGGTGATCCGACACGGGGTCGAGCCGGCCCTGGGTGGAGTGCACCATCGACATTGAGTCCTCCACCGACAAGACCTGGCGGCCGGCCGGATGCTTGTCATCGGTGTCGGTGCGGCCGAGCGTCGGCAGGATCAGCGAGGTGACCCCGTGCATCACGTGCGACCGGTTGGGCTTGGTGGAGATGTGCACCGTCAGGCCCACCCGCTGCATCGCGGCCTCGAGTGCGTCGGTGTCGCTGCAGGCGAGGGCGAAGTTGCCGCCCATCGACACGAACACGTCCACGTCGTCGTTTTCGAACGCCTCGACGGTGTCGACCGAGTCGAGGCCGTGCTCGCGCGGGGAGACGATGCCGAACTCGGCGTCGAGCGCGGCGAGCATCGGCTCCTTCGGCTTCTCCCACACGCCCATGGTGCGGTCACCCTGTACGTTGGAGTGCCCGCGCACCGGGCAGGCGCCCGCGCCCGGCTTGCCGAAGTTGCCCTGCAGCAGGAGCAGGTTGATGATCTCCTTGAGCGTGTTCACCGAGTGCGGCTGCTGGGTGAGGCCCAGCGCCCAGCAGATGATGGTGGCGTTGGAGGCGGCCATCATCTTCGCGACCACGCCGATGTCCAGCCTGGATAGGCCGGTGGCCTTCTCCGTCTCGACCCAGTCGATCTCGGTGCGCGCGGCCCGGTAGGCCTCGATGCCGTCGGTGTTGGCGTCGATGAACTCCTGGTCCACGACGGAACCGGGCACCCGGGCCTCCTCCTCGAGCAGCAGGTGGCCGAGCGCCTGGAACAGGGCCAGGTCGCCGCCCACCTTGATCTGGAGGAACTCGTCGGCCAGCGGCACCCCGTGGCCCACCAGCCCGGTGGGGGTCTGCGGGTCCTTGAAGTTGAACAGCCCGGCCTCGGGCAGCGGGTTCACGGCGACGACCTTGCCGCCGTTGGCCTTGCACTCGGCCAGGGCCGACAGCATCCGCGGGTGGTTGGTGCCGGGGTTCTGGCCCACGACGAGGATCAGCTCGGCCACGTGGATATCGTCGAGCGAGACGGTGCCCTTGCCGATGCCGATGGTGGGATTCAGTGCAGACCCGGAGGATTCGTGGCACATGTTCGAGCAGTCAGGCAGGTTATTGGTGCCGATGGAGCGGGCGAACAGCTGGTAGAGGAACGCGGTCTCGTTGGCGGTGCGGCCCGAGGTGTAGAACACGGTGCGGTCGGGGGTGGTGGCGCGAATCTTCTCGCCGATCAGCTCGAACGCGTCGTCCCAGGTGATGGGGGAGTAGTGCGTGTCGCCGGGGCGCACGACCACGGGCTGGGAGATGCGGCCCTGGTTGCCCAGCCAGTATTCGGTCTTTCCGGCTAGCTCGGTGAGCGAGTGCTCGGCCCAGAAGGCCGCATCCACCGTGCGGAGGGTGTTCTCCTCGGCCACGGCCTTGGCGCCGTTCTCACAGAATTCGGCGGTCTTGCGGTGCCCGGTCGACTCCGGCCAGGCGCAGCCGGGGCAGTCGGTGCCGTTTCGCTGGTTGAGGCGAAGCAGCGCCCGGGCGGTGCGGCTCACGCCGGCCTGGGCGATGCCGCGCTCCAGCGCCACGACCACCGCCTCGAGACCGGCGGCGGCCTTCTTCGGGGTGCCGACGACGAGGTCGTCTTCGTTGATGTCCTTGACCGGTGCGCGACGTGTCATGTGTCCATCCTGCTCCTCTCGGAGCCCGATGCTGACATGCGCCCGCCGGGTTTTTTCGGTTTTACCGGGTCAAACGGATGCCTAGGCGGCCAGACCGTGCGACCTGCGGCCGTCTGCTCCCACGTTGCCGGTGGCCACATCGGTGTTGTCCGGAACCCGGGTGTCCCGGTCCAACCGCACGCCGGCGGCGATGCGCACGTTGCGGCCGATGCGCACGTGGCTGCCCAGGTGGGCACCGCCGCTGACGAGGCTGCCCTCGCCGATGTGCACGTTCTGGCCGATGAAGACTTTGTCCCCCACGACGACACCGTGGTCGATCCAGCTGCCCGGGCCGATCCAGGCCTCCCGGCCCACGGTGGCACCGGACTCGATGTACGCGGACTCGGAGATGAACGCGCTCGGTTGCACGGTGGATTTTCCCGATACCCAGCCGTTGCCGTTCGGGTGCCTACGGTACTTTTCGATGACACCGGTGTCGACTTCGACGTCAATGTTCTTGCGCACTGGTTCTCCTCCCGTGGCGCTCGCTGTGTGCGTCACTCTGCTGCTGCACGCACGATACGCGGCTGCGGCAGTACCCCAGCACAACAGACCGTGCGTCAACACTGGGGGAAACACCGGGTTCTCGCAGCACATTCCGTGCGGGCGCCCAGTCCCAGCTAACTGCCGGGTTCGGACCGCGCCGGGCTGGCGCGCATCAGGGGCTGCGCCGATCGCGTCACGGCCTTATGCTGCCCGTATCGATGGAATGAGGCGGGTATGTCGCTGGACGTAGGGACCTTGACGGCCGAGCAGCGCACCGAGCTGCTCAACTACGAGGTCGCCCGGTTCGCGGCCGAGGGCTGGACGGTCAGCAGTGTGGCCGGCAATCAGGCCGTGTTGCAGCGCACGAAGCGCATCAGGTTCTGGCTGAACGTGTTCCTGACCTTTGTCACCTGGGGTCTGTGGCTGTTCGTCGTCGCCCTGAGCATCCTCAACCGCAAGATCGAATCGCTCATCCTCACCGTGGACCACTACGGCAGGGTTGAGCGGCAGTTTCCCCGCCCCTGGCGTCCGTGGGTCAGGCAAACCTGGTCACACTGAATCACACTGAAAGTGGGCCCCGTCGGGCTCGAACCGACGACCCAAGGATTAAAAGTCCTTTGCTCTACCAACTGAGCTAGAGGCCCGCGGTTAATAACTTAGCGTGGATTGCCGGACGGTTTTTGTGACTAGCGTGGATGCATCCGCCACAGACGCCGGCACGACCACCCCACCCACGATTTACCCGGCGGCAACACCGACGCCGCCGGCCGAGACAGCCAGGAGGAGCGCGATGGCCGACGATTTCCACAAGCCCACCAAGTTCTCGGGCGCCAAGTTCGAGTCGATGATGGGCGGAGAGGATCCCGCCCAGATCAGCCGGATCGCGCACGAGACGGCGCAGGCCCTGATCGCACGGGTGCGCGACAGTCCAGACCCCGAGGTCGTCGAACGCCTTGTGGCCTACACCGACGAGCACGGCATCGACGCCGTCGCCGAGCTCTGGTCCCGGGCCACGCCGCGCAGCCTGCCCGGCGCGCTCTGGCGCATCTACCTGGTGCGGCTATTGATCCGGCAGGATGCCGACGGCACGTCTTACCTGTACCAACGCGGTATCGACGTGGCCGTCACCATCGACCCGATTGTGGCGGGGGCCATCGTGCCGACCGGCCCCGCCGAGATCATTCAGCTCGCCGACGAGATTCTCCGTGGCGTGTTCACCGGCGACTTTGCCATCGCGCTGGACCGGGCGGCGGCGTTCTGCCGGGTGATCGGCGCCGGCTGCGCCAGCGTGGCCGACGACCTCGACGCCACCGAACCGGGCCGCTCCACCGAGCTCACCACGCGCGCCCTGCGATTCTCGACAACCGCACAGGAATTCGCCTCCTGCGCCCGACTCTGGCGCAGCGACTCGCTCGAGTAGGTGCGTGGAGGCATCCGGGAATGAAGTCGGGGCCCACGTCGTTTACACTTGATGCTGGCCGGACCGCAGTAACCCCGGGCTCCAATATTCGCCGTCTAGAACGGCCTCGCGCCGAGAGGCGTTCTGCGGTCCGGCCTTCACTCTGCTCCCGCGGATGCCGCTCACCGGCTCCGGCGGGCGTCACAGACACGCAACATTTTTTGATTCCACACCAATCCATGCAGGACTCGGCACCGAACCCTCTGCATGGAAGGGGACTGGACCTGACATGCTGGATCTCATGACTGCTGAATTCAACCTCGACTCCTCGTCGACGGCGCCTTCGAAAGAAGAGCTGCTCGCCCGCGTAGCCGAGGGGGACGAGTCGGCGTTCGGAGAGCTCTACGACCAGATCGCCCCGCGGGTGCTTGGCCTTGTCAAGCGCGTGCTGATCGATCACGCACAGTCCGAAGAAGTGACCCAGGAGATTTTCCTGGAGATCTGGCAGACGGCTGCGCGGTATGAGTCACAGCGTGGCGGGGCCTCGACCTGGATCATGACCATGGCGCACCGACGTGCGATCGACCGAATCCGGTCGTCGCAGGCCGGCCGCGACAGGGATACCAAAGTGGGCATCCGCGACCTCGCGGTGCCGTATGACCACGTCGCGGAAACCGTTGAGGTACGCATCGAGCACGAAAGGGTGGAAAAAGCGATGTCCAGACTGACCGAACTGCAACGTCAGGCCGTGAGTCTGTCGTACTTCAGCGGGTACAGTCACCGTGAAGTCGCTGATTTCCTGCATATCCCCCTCGGCACGGTGAAGACCCGCCTCCGCGACGGGTTAATCCGCTTGCGAGATGAATTGGGGGTGACCTCGTGAACGACCACGACAAGTCCACCGGTGACCTGACCGGCAACGGCTCCGTCGACAACCCGGCCGACCTGGCCGGCGCCTACGCTCTGCACGCCCTCAGCCCCGACGAGGCCGCCGTGTACGAGCGCTACCTCGCCCAGTCTGTTGAGGCCCGCACCGAGGCCGCCGAGTTGGGCGACACCGCCGTGGCCCTCGGCCTGTCCGTCGCCCCGGTGCAGCCCTCCAGCGCCCTCAAGGCCAGCCTGATGGCCAAACTTGCCAGCACCCCCCAGCTTGCTCCGCGGGTTGCCGCCGAACCGCCCACCCCCACCGATACGACCACGGATGCGCCGCCCGCGGCCATCCCGATCGGCTCCGCCCCCTCGCATGCTGCGCCCACCGCACCGGGCGCTGCGGGCCAGAACCCGGCAGCGTCGGGCTCGGACGTTACCGGCGCCGGCGACGGACGGGGCTCAGGCTCCGCCGCCGACCGTGCCCAGCGCCGCTGGTTCCAGCGTCCCGCCGGATACCTCGTCGCGGCAGCCGCGGCCGTCGCCCTGTTCGTGGGCGGCACCGTCGCCGGGCAGGCCCTGTACGGCAACCCGAACGACGACTTCGCCCAGCAGCAGGCCTCGAGCCTGGCCGAGATCGAGGCGTCGCCCGACAGCCAACGGGCCGCAGCGCAGACCGCGACCGGCCAGGATGCCACCCTGGTGTGGTCGGGCGAGCTCGGCCTGTCGGCGATCATCGTCGAAGACCTGCCCTCCCTCGGCGACGACCAGGACTACCAGCTCTGGTACATCGGCGCGGCCGGACCGATCTCGGCGGGGACTTTCGACTCCGACGGCTCCGGCACGGCCTGGCGGGTCCTGGACGGAACCATGACCGCCGGCGACACCGTGGGCGTCACCGTCGAACCCAAGGGCGGCTCCGAGCAGCCCACCACCGACCCGATTGTGGCCATCCAAAGCTCCTAGGTGCCCGCGCCCGCCGCCCGGGCGGGCTTGCGGGCGCTGGCGTGCGCTGTCCGCCCTGGCGCCCCTGGCGGTGAGATGTCACTTGAGGCCCCGTCGCGGTGCCCCAGAGGGCCCCAACTGGCAACTCACACCCGTGCACTCCGGTGAGTTGCCAGTTGCCGCCCTCTCAGGGCGTCGCACGAGGCCTCAACTGGCAACTCACGTGCTTCCCCTCCTCGGAGCGTCTCGCACGCTCAGCCTGCCCTGCCGCCGAGCTGCCCGGAGGTCTAGAGACCGCTCGTCGAGGGCTCCCTGAAGCGACTCGCGGGCATCCCCCGTCGCGACGTGCGGAAAAGCGCCCCTTCCCGGCAGCGGAGGGAGCATCGTGAAGCACTTCGCGGGCATCCGCCATCGCGACGTGCGGCGAACGTCCCTCTCGCGAGCGTCGAGGGGGCGTTATGGAGCAACTCGGTAGGCTCGGTACATGACCCTGCCTTTCACATTGCTCATCGATCCGGAGCCCGCAGACTCCACCCGCACCGACTTCGTCGACACGTTCCACGAGATCGATTCCGGCGCCCCGGCGCTGCGCGTGGCCGAGCTGAGCACGCAGCGCGGCGACGGCATCTTCGAGACCCTCAGTGTGGTCAACGGGCATCCGCAGGAGGTCGAGCCGCATATCAGCAGGCTCATCAACTCGGCGCAGATCTGCGACCTGCCGGTGCCCAACCCGGCGCAGTGGCGGGCGGCGATCGCCTATGCCGTCGACCGCATCCCCGGCGACGGTGAGCTGGCGCTCAAGTTCGTGCTCAGCCGCGGCGTCGAGCACGGCCCGGCGCCCACGGCCTGGTTGCACGCCACGCGGGCCGCCGACTTCACGGCCGTGCGGGAGAACGGCGTTAAGGTTGTCACCCTTGACCGCGGTTACCCCCGTGGTGTCGCCGAGCAGGCTCCCTGGTTGCTGATGGGCGCCAAGACCCTCAGCTACGCCATCAACATGGCCGCACTGCGGGAAGCCAAGCGACGTGGCGCCGACGACACGATCTTCCTCACCCACGACGGCTACGTCATGGAGGGCCCCACCTCCAGCGTGATCCTGCGCACCGACGGACGCTACGTCACCCCGGCACCGAGCGGCGCGATCCTGCACGGCACCACCCAGCAGAGCGTGTTCGAGTACCTCACCGCTCACGGTGAGAGCGTCGAGTACCGGGACGTCACGGTCGACGAGCTCCGGTCGGCGGATGCGGCGTGGCTGGTCTCCAGCGTGCGCCTCGCGGTCGCCGTCACCGCGCTGGACGGCGTGGAGTTCCCCCACGACGACGAGCTCACCCGCACCCTGAACGCGTCCCTGTTGGCCCGCACCGCCTCCTAGCGGCCCGACGGTCGAGGTTGTCGAGCACCTGGTGACGTGCCTCGGCACGTCACCATTCCGTCGGTCGAGCTTGTCGAGACCAGGTGACGTGTCTCGTTCCGCGCCCATCTCGTCGGTCGAGCTCGTCGAGACCTGGTGACTAGGTCTCGACGAGCTCGACCGACGTGGGGGAGCGTTTTGTGGACTGTCTCGCGGGGTCTCGACGAGCTCGACCAACGTAGGGGCGCGTGTGTGAGACCAACTCGCGGACTGGGACGCAGAAACGCCCGGCGGGCCGAGAGGCCTGCCGGGCGTTTCTGCGTGGTGCGGGTTTAGCCGAAGCGGCCGGAGACGTAGTCCTCGGTGGCCTGCACGGTGGGGTTGGAGAAGATCGTGGTGGTGTCGTCGTACTCGATGAGCTTGCCGGGCTTGCCGGTGCCTGCGATGTTGAAGAACGCGGTGCGGTCGGAGACGCGTGAGGCCTGCTGCATGTTGTGCGTCACGATGACGATCGTGTAGTCGGTCTTCATCTCTTCGATGAGGTCCTCGATCGCGAGCGTGGAGATCGGGTCGAGGGCCGAGCAGGGCTCGTCCATCAGGATCACGTCGGGCTGCACGGCGATGGCACGGGCGATGCAGAGACGTTGCTGCTGGCCGCCGGAGAGGCTCGAGCCGGGCTTGTCCAGGCGGTCCTTCACCTCGTTCCAGAGGTTCGCGCCCTGCAGCGACTTCTCGATCAGTGCGTCGGCGTCGCTCTTGGGCATCCGGCGGTTGTTGAGCTTGACGCCGGCAAGCACGTTGTCGCCGATCGACATGGTGGGGAACGGGTTGGGCCGCTGGAAGACCATGCCCACCTGGCGGCGCACGAGCACCGGGTCCACGCCGGGCCGTAGAGGTTGTTGCCGTCGATGAGCACCTCACCGTCCACGTGGGCGCCCGGGATGACCTCGTGCATGCGGTTGAGGGTGCGCAGGAACGTCGACTTGCCGCAGCCGCTTGGACCGATCAGAGCGGTCACGGTGCGCGGTTCGATGGTGAGCGTCACGCCCTCGACGGCGAGGAATTTGCTGTAGTAGACGTCGAGGTCGTTGACTTCAATGCGCTTGGACATGTATTCCTTCGAATCTGGGTGAACTGTGCGAGTGGTGGCGGCGTCAGCGGCCGAGTTTAGGGGAGAAGGTGCGCGCGACGAGTCGGGCGATGAGGTTGAGCAGCATCACGATCACGATGAGCGTGAGCGCGCCCGCCCAGGCACGGTCGATGTACGCCTGCGAGTCGGCACCCTGGCTGGCGTACTGGTTGTACACGAACACCGGCAGGGTCATCATCCGTTCGCTGAACATGTCGTAGTTCATGCTGGCGGTGAAGCCCGCGATGATCAGCAGCGGTGCGGTCTCGCCGATGACGCGGGAGATCGAGATCATCACACCGGTGACGATGCCGGCCAGCGAGGTGGGCAGCACGACCTTCACGATGGTGAGCCACTTGGGCACGCCGAGGGCGTAGGCGGCCTCGCGCAGCTCATTGGGCACCAGCTTGAGCATTTCCTCGCTCGAGCGCACCACCACGGGGATCATCAGCACCGACAGCGCCACCGACCCGCCGAAGCCGAACCGGATGCCCGGGTCGTTGAACAGCAGCGAGAACAGCGCGTAGGCGAACAGGCCGGCCACGATCGAGGGGATGCCGGTCATCACATCGACGAAGAACGTGATGCCGCGGGCAAGCCGGCCGCGACCGTACTCGGTGAGGTAGATGGCCGTGAGCAGTCCGATCGGCACCGAGATGAGCGTGGCGAGCCCGGTGACGAAGAGCGTGCCCACGATCGCGTGCAGGGCGCCACCGCCGGCGCCGACGACGTTGCGCTGCGACTCCGTGAAGAAGGTGGGGGTGAGGAAGGCGGGCAGGCCGTTGACGACGGTGGTGCCCACCAGGGAGATCAGCGGGATCAGAGCGACCACGAACGCGATGGCGACAACCGCGGTGACCAGGCGGTCCTTGGCCCGGCGCACGCCCTCGACGAAGTAGGAGAAGAGGAACAGGGCGATGCAGTACAGCACGGTGCCGAAGAACAGCGTGCCGGCCCAGTTGAAGCTCTCCGTGGCGCCGGAGAGGAAGATCACCACGAAGAACGCACCCACGACGACCCAGCTGGCGACGAGCACCATCACGGGGGTGTTCTTGGGCAGCTTACCGGCGGTGAGGGAGTTGCTGACGGGAGCCGAGACGGTCATGGTGCTCATCAATTCGCTCCAGAGAAGGCCTTGCGGCGGTTGATGATCACGCGGGCGATCATGTTGACGACCAGCGTGATGACGAAGAGCATGAGGCCGGTGGCGAGCAGGATGTTGACTCCCACGCCGTGTGCCTCAGGGAAGTTCAGCGCGATGTTCGCGGCGATCGTGGTGGAGTTCTGTGAGGTGAGCAGCTGGAAGATCACCTGCGGGCTGGGGAGAGCACCATGGCAACGGCCATGGTCTCGCCGAGCGCGCGGCCCAGGCCCAGCATGGCGGCGGAGATGATGCCGGCACGGCCGAAGGGCAGCACGGCCATGGTGATCATTTCCCACCGGGTGGCGCCGAGGGCCAGCGAGGCTTCCTCGTAGAGCACCGGGGTCTGCAGGAAGATCTCGCGGCAGATGGCGGTGATGATCGGCAGCACCATCACGGCCAGCACGATGGCGACGGTGAAGATGGTGCGACCGGTCCCGGAGACCGGACCGGCGAAGAGTGGGAACCAGCCGAACCAGTCGACAAGGTTGGCGTAGAACGGCTGCACGAGCGGGGCCAGCACGCCGATGCCCCAGAGACCGAAGACCACCGAGGGGACCGCGGCGAGCAGGTCGATGAGGTACCCCAGGCCCTGCGCGAGTTTGCGCGGGGCGAAGTGCGAGATGAAGAGGGCCACGGCGATGGCCACGGGTACGGCCATCAGTAGCGCCAGGAACGCCGACCAGACGGTGCCGAAGGCCAGCGGCAGCACATAGGACCAGAAGTTGGTGAATTCCCCCTTGAAGGCATCCGCCGGCGCCACGAAGGCGGGGATGCTCTGGATCAGGAGGAAGGCGGCGACGGCGGCGAGCACCGCCAAGATGAGGCTGCCGGCCACCACGGTGGCCGTGGAGAAGATACGGTCGCCCGGTCGTTCCTTGGCCTTGATCGCAATACGGTCAACTGCGGTCGTCATTCCGAGCGTCTCCCTGAGGGGCTGGGTCTTACCGGTACGGGTGGATCTGAAGCCTGACCCCACGCCTCAGTGTGCCCGACCGGGCGACCGCGTGCAACGCGGAAGCCCGGCCGGGCAGGGTGCTGAGGTGTGGGCTCAGCGGATGTTTACTTGAGGGTGTCGAGAACCGCGGCGACCTTGGACTGCAGGTCGCTGGAGAGCGGTGCGGCGCCGGCAGCGGACGCGGCCACTTCCTGGCCGGCCTCGCTGGCCATGTAGCTGACGTACTCCTTGACGAGGGCGCCCTGGTCGGCGTCCGCGTACTCGGTGCAGACCACGGCGTAGCTGACCAGAACGAGCGGGTAGTGCGTCGCGTCGGTGGTGGTGCGGTTCAGCTTGATGGCCAGGTCGTTGTCGGCACGGCCGTCAACGAGGGGGGAGTCGGCGACCACAGCGGCTGCGGCCTCGGCGGTGTAGCCGACGAATTCCTCGCCGACCTTGATCTTGGCGACGCCGAGGTCACCGGCGCGCGAGGCGTCGGCGTAGCCGATGGTGCCGGTGCCGTTGGTGACGGCGTCGACGACACCGGAGGTGCCCTGGGCGCCCTCACCGGACTGGTACGGGAACGGGTCGGCCGGCTTCTCGGTCCAGACGTCAGCGGCGTTCTGGTTGAGGTAGTCGGAGAAGTTCTTGGTGGTGCCCGAGTCGTCCGAGCGGTGCACGGCGGTGATCGCGGTGGCCGGAAGCTTGGCGTCAGCGTTCAGCGCGACGATGGCCGGGTCGTTCCAGGTGGTGATGTCGCCCTTGAAGATCTTGGCCAGGGTGGCGGCGTCGAGGTTGAGGTCGGTGACGCCCTCGATGTTGAAGATCACGGCGATGGGGGAGATGTAGACGGGGAGGTCCACCGCCGTGGTGTCCGGCGCGCAGGCGGCGAAGGTGCCGGCGAGCTCGTCGTCGTTGAGGTAGGAGTCCGAACCGGCGAAGTCGCTGCCGCCGGCGATGAAGGTCTCGCGACCGGCGCCGGAGCCCGACGGGTCGTAGTTGATGGTGACGTCCGGGTTGGCCGTCTGGAAGGCGGAGATCCAGGCCTCCTGGGCCGAGCCCTGCGACGAGGCGCCTGCGGCGTTGATCGTGCCGGTCAGGGTGCTCTCGGTCGGGGCGTCGGAACCCGTGCTGGCGGGTGTTTCGTTCGACGCGCAGGAGGAGAGAACGAGGGCTGCGGCGATGGCAATGACCGCGGGGCGGCCAATACGCATGAGATTCACAAGGATCCTTTTCAGGTCGAATACAGGGAACGCGATCGCAGGAGAATCCCGCGAACATGGGCCGGTGCTGGCCCTCGTCAGACGCTATTCGCTGTGGTTAACGACACTCCCCCTCCCGGGTGAACGGGAGGTAAACGGCATCCGTCGCTTCGGGCTCGACGACAGAGCGCCCGCAGCCCGTTCCGGGGCTGCGGACGCTCTGGTCTCGGCGGTCTACAGGCGCGGCGGGTGGGTCTCGATCGCCAGGATCCCCGCGCTCGGGTTGTCACTGGAGAGGTGCACGACAGAGAACCCGCTGGGCGCGAGCGCTGCGGCATTGGAGACCTGCTGGGTCACCGGCGAGCCGGTCGCCAGGGCGATCTCCCGCAGGATGTCGGGCAACACCGGTCCGTGGCTGCAGAGCACGGCGGTCTTGCGGGCGCGGACGCGTTTGCCCACGCTGTGGCGCACATCCGAGGTGCCCTGTTCCCAGGCGTCCTGGCTGATCAGGTCGGTGCGCTTGAACGGCACACCGGTGGCCGCCGACAGCGGGGCGACGGTGGTGACGCAGCGGGTGGCGGTGCTCGTGAAGATGCGCTGCGGATGCCATGCGCTCACGGTGCCGGCCAGGGCCGCGGCCTGCGTCACACCGCGTTCGCTGAGCGGGCGGGTGGCGTCGGGTCCCGACCAGTCGTGCGGCGGAGTGGCCTTGGCGTGGCGGAGTGCGATGATCGCGAAGGTGCTCGTGATGCCCTGCGCCACAAGCCGGGCGAACGCGTCGATGATCTCCACGTCCTGGCCGTAGCTGAGGTAGGTCCTGGCCTTCTTGATGGTCACCCACTCGAGGGCGGCCACCTCGCCGTTGGGCACGAAGGTGGAACGCAGGATGTGCTCGGGCAGCACCTCGGCGGCCCAGTAGTGCACGATCTTGTCCTTGCCGTTGGGCATCGGGTACTCGGACACGCCCAGTGGCACGCCCAGCGCGATGGCCAGGCCCGTCTCCTCCTCGATCTCCCGCACTGCCGTGACCGGCAGCGTCTCGCCGGGGTCGACCTTGCCCTTGGGGATGGTGATGTCGCCGTGCACGGTGCGGTGGATCAGCAGCACGTGCATCTTGCCGTCGATCAGGCGCCAGCACACGGCGCCGGCCGCGTACACGGCCGTGGCGGCGTCGCTCATCGGCGGCTCACCGGGCGCTTCCGCTGCCCGATTTGCTGCATCAGCCTGTTCTGCATGTCGTCGAGGGGTTTGCCCTCGGCGTCCTGGTGGTGCCGGGTCCACTCGCCGTTCTCGTCGAGCCACCACGACGAGGTGCGCTCGTCCATGGCCCGGGTGAACAGGGCGTCCACCTCGGTGAGGTGCCGCGGGTCGACCAGGCGCACGAGCGCCTCCACCCGGCGGTCGAGGTTGCGGTGCATCATGTCGGCGCTGCCGATGAACACCTGCGGCTCGCCCAGAGTGTGGAAGCAGAAGATCCGCGAGTGCTCGAGGTAGCGCCCCAGGATCGAGCGCACCCGGATGTTCTCGCTCATGCCGGGCACACCGGGCTTGAGACTGCAGATGCCGCGCACCCACACGTCGACGGGCACTCCGGCCTGGCTGGCCCGGTAGAGCGCGTCGATGATGTCCTCGTCGACCATCGAGTTCACCTTGATCCGGATGCCCGACGGCTTGCCGGCCGCCGCGTTCGCGGTTTCGTCGGCGATGCGCTTGAGCAGGGCCTTGCGCAGGTGCAGCGGGGCCACCAGCAGACGCTTGAACTTCTTCTCGATGGCGTAGCCGGAGAGCTCGTTGAACAGCCGGGTGAGGTCCTTGCCGACCTGGTCATCCGCGGTCAGCAGGCCCATGTCTTCGTAGATGCGGCTGGTCTTGGGGTTGTAGTTGCCCGTGCCGATGTGGCTGTAGTGGCGCAGCACGCCCTTCTCGTAGCGCACCACGAGCGCGAGTTTGCAGTGCGTCTTGAGCCCGACGAGCCCGTAGACCACGTGCACACCGGCCTTCTCGAGCTTGCGTGCCCAAGAGATGTTGGCCTGCTCGTCGAAGCGGGCCTTGATCTCCACCAGCGCGAGCACCTGCTTGCCCGACTCCGCGGCGGCGATCAACGCCTCCACGATGGGGCTGTCGCCCGAGGTGCGGTACAGGGTCTGCTTGATGGCCAGCACGTTGGGGTCGGCGGCGGCCTGCTCGAGGAACGCCTGCACGCTCGTCGCGAACGACTCGTACGGGTGGTGCAGCAGCACGTCGCCGCGGCTGATGGCGCGGAAGATGTCCGGGGTCTCGTTGGGTTCGCCGGTGAGCAACTGCGCGGCCGTGGTGGGCACGTGCTTCGTGTAGTGCAGGTCAGGGCGATCGATGCGCAGGTCGAACAGGCCACCGAGGTCCAGCGGCGCGGGCAGCCGGTACACCTCCTGCTCGGTCACGTCGAGCTCGCGCACGAGCAGGCCCAGGGTCACCTCGTCCATGTCCTCGGTGACCTCGAGACGGATAGGCGGGCCGAACCGGCGGCGCAGCAGCTCCTTCTCGAGGGCCTTGATGAGGTTCTCGGTGTCGTCTTCCTCGATCACGACGTCTTCGTTGCGGGTGACCCGGAAGACGTGGTGTTCGAGGATGTCCATGCCGGGGAACAGGTCACCCAGGTGGTTGGCGATGAGGTCTTCGAGGGTGATGAAGCGCACCTTGTCGACGGACTCGGTGCGGTCCACCCGCACGAAGCGGGGGAGCATCGAGGGCACCTTGAGCCGGGCGAACTCCTGCTTGCCGGTCTTGGAGCTGTGCAACCGCACGGCCAGGTTGAGCGAGAGGCCGGAGATGTAGGGGAACGGATGCGCCGGGTCGACGGCCAGCGGCATCAGCACCGGGAAGATCTGGTTGGAGAAGTAGCCGCGCAGCGACCGGCGGTCCTCGTCGTTCAGACTGTCCCAGGTGACGATGTCCACGCCGTGCTCCGCCAGGGCCGGGCGCACGAGCTCCTGGAACGCGTGGGCGTGGCGGTCCTGCAGCACGTGGGCGGCTTTGGAGATGTCGGAGAGCACATCCTGTGGGGCGCGGCCGATGTTGGTGGGCACGGCCAGCCCGGTGAGGATGCGGCGCTTGAGACCGGCGACGCGAACCATGAAGAACTCGTCGAGGTTGCTGGCGAAGATGGCCAGGAAGTTCGCGCGTTCGAGCACCGGCAGGGCCGGGTCTTCGGCCAGCTCGAGCACTCGCTGGTTGAAGGCCAGCCAGCTCAGCTCGCGGTCGAGGTACCGCTCGCTCGGGAGTGCCGGATCGTTTTTGCCGATCTGAGGGTCAAAATCGTCGTCAAGTTCACTCTCGAGCCCCGAGGTGCCTGGGATGTTGTCGCCGTCCATCTGTCCATCTTGACACCCGGCGCCGAGCGGGCGCGACGCCCACGGTGAACGGAGTCTTAACGCGGTGCCCTGCGGTACTGCACATCCACGGTGGCCTCGGCGAAACCGAGGCTGCGATACAGCCGCACCGGGCCGGCGCTTTCGGCCTCGACGTAGAGCTCGACGGCCGTGCAACCGCGCTCGCGCAGGCGCCCCAGGCCCGCGAGCATGAGGGCGCGGCCGAGGCCGGCTCCCGCGGCATCCGGGTGCACACCGAGAACGTAGATTTCACCGAGCGTGGCGCCGGGCTCGATCTTGAGCCAGTTGTAGCCGACGATCCGGCCGGGCTCGCCGGTCTGGGTGTCGCGGGCCAGGAGTAGGTCGCCCGCGTCGAACCAGGGCTCATTCATCCGGTCGGCGAGGTCGGCCTCGGTGATGGCGCCCTGCTCCGGATGCGTGGCGAAGACCAGGGCGTTCAACCGCACCCACTCCGCGGCGTCGCCGGCCGGTGCCGGGCGGAAGGTGTCGATGATCAGGCCGCTCGGCAGCTCCGGGGCGGCCTCGGAGTCCGCGTCAGTGAGCGGGCGTTCCAGCTGCAGCAGGGTGCGCTCGGCGCTGAAGCCGAACCTGTCGGCGAGGCGGCGTGCCGCGGGGTGGTCGCCATGCGCCCAGGCGGTGAGGTCGCCCGACATGCCGCCCTCGTCCTCGAACAGGCGGCGGAGCGCAGCCGTGGCGTGGCCCCGGCGACGGTAGCGCGGGTGCACGACCAGGTCGATCTCGCCGCGGCCGAAGATCGCGGCGCCGACGGCGTCCTCGCCCTCGATCAGCAGCTGGGGCGAGCGCCGGCCGGAGCGGGCGTCGAGCATGGCCTGTTCGTTGAACGGGCGATAGCCGTCCGTGTGCGCGCTCGCGTCGGCGACATCGTGGAACCGGGCCGCGAAGGCCGTGTCGGAGAGGTCAGGAGCCGACAGAGTGAGCGACACGTTCGCCGTCCTCCTCATAGACGTTGAACCGGTAGCCCACGTTGCGCACGGTCCCGATCAGGGATTCCTGGTCGCCGAGCTTGGCACGCAGGCGCCGCACGTGCACGTCGACCGTGCGGGTTCCGCCGAAGTAGTCGTAGCCCCACACCTCGCTGAGCAGCTGCTCGCGGGTGAACACGCGGGAGGGGTGCGCGGCGAGGAAGCGCAGCAGCTCGAACTCCTTGTAGGTGAGATCGAGCGGCTTGCCGTGCACCTTGGCCGAGTAGCTGGCCTCGTCGATGACGACGCCGGCGGCACGGATGGTGGGGAGGGCTCGTTGTGCGGCGTGCGCCCGGCGGCCAGGCGGATGCGCGCATCCACCTCGGCGGGTCCGGCCGTGTCGAGCACCACGTCGTCCACGCCCCAGTCGGGGCTGACGGCGGTGAGGCCGCCCTCGGTGATCACGAGGAGCAACGGCACGCTGCTTCCGGTGGTGCGCAGGATCTGGCAGAGCGACTTGGCGGCCATCAGATTGGACCGGGCGTCGACCAGGATCAGGTCGGAATCAGGCGCGGTGATGAGCTGATCCGGCTGTGCCGGAATGAGTCGTGTGCTGTGCGACAGCAACGCCAGGGCTGGAAGAACTTCGTCGTTCATAGCCGAGGTTAGGATCAACAGCTGCGCCACGCAGGTCCTCCAAGTATCGTGCGGCTAATCCTAGCGTGCCACGGAAAGACACTCGGGCGTGCAGAATGGGACAGTGAGCTGGAAGCGTTTGAGTGTAGTGATGATTTGGCTGGTCGCCGTGGTCTGCGCGGTGCTGACCGGCGCGCTCGTCGCCCCGGAAAACCGGCTGGTCTGGGTCAGCCTGTCGCTGGCGGGCTGCACCATCCTCACACTGGCCGCTCAGCTGTCCACCGGACAGAAAGAGGGCTACGTGCACCGGGTCACCCTCAGCGTGGTCGGCGCCGTCACAGTTTTGGCCGCAGCCACGGGCGTGTTTGCCCTCAACGGTCTGGTCTGAGCCGCCCCCACAGACATCGATCGAGCCCGTAGCGGTGATCGAGACTGTCGCGTTGATCCAGCCTGTCGAGATCCCGTGAGGCCGCGAAGACACCGCACCGCAGACTCTCCGCCCGATTCCGGCGTGCCGCGCCCGCCAGAGGCTAGAGTTGGGGCATGTCAACGCTCGCACTCGAAATCCTGTTCCTGGGCCTCCTCGCGCTGGCCAGCCTGTCGATCGCCTGGGTCTCCGGCGTCGTGCTGTTCAAGCTGTTCCGCGGCCAGCGGTAACGTGTACGAACTTCCGGTCGGCTTGCCGTCCGAGCTCGTCCCCTTGTCCTGGTTGATCGGGGTCTGGGAAGGATCGGGAATCCTCGACTACACGGTCGACGGCGAAACCGTCACCCGCGAGTTCGGGCAGCGCATCAGCTTCAGCCATGACGGCCTGCCGCACCTCAACTACAGCTCGTACACCTGGCTCGAGCCCGAGGCGCCGACGACGGATGCGTCCGGCCCGGACTCCGACAGCGTCCCCGGCCCCGCACCGGCGGCGACTCCACTGGTGACCGAGACCGGGTACTGGCGGCTCAGCCGTCCGCAGCAAGCGGGTGACGCGGGCCCTGGCCTGCTCCCCGGTGTGGGTCCGGCCCCGTTCCAAACCGCCGAGGCGGTGGAGACCCTGCGGAACGCCGACGGCGGCTTCGACATCGAGGTGAGCCTGGTGCATCCCGGCGGAATCCTGGAGCTCTACCTCGGCCAGGTCAAGGGCCCCCGGATCGACCTCGCCACCGACGCGATCGTGCAGACCAGCGGCGCCAAGCCGTACGCGGCCGCGACCCGGCTGTATGGGCTGGTCGACAGCCACCTGCTCTGGGCGTGGGACATCGCCGCGCTCGGCCAGGACCTGCGCACGCACGCCTCCGGCCGGCTCAGTCGGGCCTCCTCCTAGATGAGTGAGTCCTAATTGATCTCGCTGGGGGACGGCTCGTTGTAGTCCATATGAACTACCGGCGCGTTAATCCCGAGGACCGAAGACGGAGGGTGTTAAACCCTGTGTGTGAAAACTGACCTCAACACCCTCCTGACCACACTTTACGTCCATCTCGACGACCGCATCATGCCCGCGCTCGGCTTTTCCCGAGACCGACACCCCGGCCGCAAGCCCGTCCTGAACGACGTCGAGCTGCTCTGCCTCGTCGTGGCCCAACACTTGCTCGGCATCGCATCGGACCGTAAATGGATCCGCTACGCCCACAGCCACCTGGGCGAGATGTTCCCGAACCTGCCTCAACAATCCGGGTGGGGCAAACGCGTCCGCCAGGCCTCCGGACTGCTCTCCGCTGTGATCACGGAGCTGGCCCGCGATACCCCGTCCTGGGGCGAGATCACCCGCCTGATTGACTCCACCCCAGTGCCCTGCGGTAAGTCCCGCGAGACCGTGAAACGCTCCGACCTCGCCGGCCACGCAGGCTACGGCTACTGCGCCTCTCACTCCCGCTTCTTCTGGGGATTCCGGCTCTATCTGATCTGCACCCCTGATGGCATGCCCGTGATCTGGGGCCTGGCCAACCCGAAAATCGGTGAACGCGAAGCCGCGCAAGCGATGCTTGAACACGACCGTCACCTGCTCCACCCCGGCCAAGTCATAATCGGCGACAAAGGCTTCGCCGGCCGCGAATTCGAGGCGTTCATCACCAACGAACTCGGCGCTCACCTCATCCGCCCCGACCGCAAAGACGAGAAGAAACGCTTCGGCAAGCTCGGCGGCATCCGCCAATGGGTCGAGTCCGTCTTCGACACCCTCAAAGGCCAACTCACCCTCGAAGACCACGGCGGACGCACCCTCCACGGCCTCTACTCCCGAATCGCCGGCCGACTACTCGCCCTCGCCGCCGGAATCTGGCACAACTGGCTCATCCAAGCACCCAATAAACGATCCCTCATCGCCTACGACCATTAGGACTCACTCATCTAGGCGGAACCCCAGGCCGGTCCGGGTGTGCCGGCCCCCGGCGGCACCGTGATGATGCGTACCCGGCTCAGTCCGAACACCGCCGCGCCGGCGGCGATGAAGGCCACCGCGATGAGCAGCACGTAGCCGAAGACCGAGCCATACCCCATGGTCGGGCTGAGGAACGGGTACGGCACCCAGCCATCCGTCGCCCCGCGCAGCAATACCACGGTGGTCCAGAGCACCGGGTAGACCAGCACTGTCCAGAGCCGCCGCCAGGGCTGAGCGCCCCGATCGGCCACGAGCAGCCAGTCCAGCAGGCAATACAGCGGGAACACCACGTGCAGCATGGTGTTGGCCCACGGCAGCGTGACCCCGCCGGTGAGCCCGGTCAACAGGGTGTTGTAGACGAGCCCGACCACGATCATGTAGGCCGTGGTCGCCGCCCGGGCCAGGTCAAGCCCGGGGGACACCCGTCGGCCCCGCAGACCGAGCACGGCGGTGATTCCCAGCGTGACGGCCGCCAGGATGTTGCCCTGGATGGTGAAGAAGCCGAAGAAGTTGAACGGGTTCACCGTGCCGCGCCCTGCCGTGTCCAGGAACGTGGCGGCCACCGCCACTACCGTGATCAGCGCCGCGAGCAGGCGGAGGGCCGCGACGTAACGGGCGGGAAGTGTCATCGGTGACTTTCGTTGTCTCACGGGTTCCGGCCGCCGGGCGGGAATACCCGATGCCGCACAGCCCGTTGGGTTAGCATATGGGCCTCGCGTTCCCGCTGTCGACCCTCCCGCATCGAGGCGCCGCATCGAGTGCCCGCCACCCAACGCCGTTGTAGACGCCGTTACGAAGGAGACCCGATGAGCACCGCCGCCCCGTCCGTACCCGCCGCCATCTCACCGCTGCTGAGCCTGGACGGTGCCGTCGGAGCCGAGGGCATCGACGCCGGCGTGGCCGCGCACTACGGCGGACCGAACGCCGAACAGCGTCGGCTGTTGGGCGGCACTGCAGTCGTCGACCTGTCCCACCGTGGGGTGCTCTCCATCTCCGGCCCCGACCGGCTCACGTGGCTGAACTCCATGTCCAGCCAGGAGCTGCGCGGTCTCACCCCCGGCCAGTCCACCGAGACTCTGCTGCTGGACCCATCCGGGCACCTCGAGTACGCCATCGCGCTTGTCGACGACGGCGTGGAAAGCTGGCTGCTTATCGAGGCCGCCGAGCTGCCCGGCCTGCACGCCTGGCTCGACCGGATGCGCTTCACCCTGCGGGTGCAGGTCGTCGACCACACCCTCGCTTACGCCACCATCGGCACCATGGCCGCCGACCCGGCGACCGTGGCGCTCACTCCCGCGAGCCCGAACGGGGTGCCGCTCGTGTGGCACGACCCCTGGAACGCCGTGACCCCGGGCGGTTGGCAGTACGCCGCCGAGACCGCCCACCCCGGCGCCGCCTGGCAGTGGAGCGAGGTGCTCATCGACCGCTCGGCGCTGCCGGAGCTCCGCGACGCCGTGGCGGCCGGAACCGTGGCCGCCGCCGGTCTGCTGGCCCTGGAGGCGCTGCGCATCGCCGCCTGGCGGCCGCGCGGAGCCCTCGATGCCGACGAGCGCACCATCCCGCACGAACTGGACTGGCTGCGCACCGCCGTGCACCTCAACAAGGGCTGCTACCGCGGCCAGGAGACCATCGCCAAGGTGCACAACCTCGGTCACCCGCCCCGCCGGCTGGTGCTGTTGCACCTGGACGGCTCTGACTCCGTGCTGCCCGCCCACGGCGACGAAGTGCAGGGCGACCGGTTCGTCGCCGGCGGCGAGCCCGAGCGGCGCACCGTGGGCACCATCACCTCCAGCGCCATCCACTACGAGCTCGGTCCGATCGCGCTGGCCGTGATCAAGCGCACCGTGCCCGGCTCGGTGACGTTGCACGTGCTCTCGCAGGGCCTCTCCATCACCGCCAGCCAGGAGGTCATCGTGCCCGAATCGGCCGGCTCCGTAGCCGAGATTCCCCGGCTGCCCCGGCTGGGCGTGCGGGCTCCCCGCGGCTGAGCGGGCGTTATCCGGCGGGACTTTCGTCACGCGGCCGGGTGCGGCAGGGCGGCGGACCGCTCGCTAGAGTTGGAACATGTCTGCTCCTTATACCCTCATCCTCCTCCGCCACGGCAACAGCACCTGGAACCAGCAAAACCTCTTCACCGGTTGGGTGGATGTGCGTCTGAGCGACCAGGGCCGGGCCGAAGCGCTGCGCGCCGGCGAACTGCTGGCCGAGTCGGGCTTGCTGCCCGACATCCTGCACACCTCGCGCCTCACCCGCGCCATCCAGACCGCCGACATCGCCCTCGAAGAGGCCGACCGTCTGTGGATCGATGTCAAGCGCTCCTGGCGCCTCAACGAGCGTCACTACGGCGCCTTGCAGGGCCTGGACAAGGCCGAGACACTGGCCAAGTACGGCCCCGAGCAGTTCCAGACCTGGCGTCGTTCGTTCGACGTGCCGCCGCCCCTGCTCGACGACTCCTCCGAGTGGTCGCAGGTGGGCGACGCCCGTTACGCCGACCTCGGTGACGACGTGCCCCGCACCGAGAGCCTCAAGGACGTCATCGCACGGATGCTTCCCTACTGGGAGTCCGACATCGCCGCTGACCTCCGCACCGGCAAGACGGTTCTCGTCACCGCGCACGGCAACTCGCTGCGCGCGCTGGTCAAGCACCTCGACGGCATCTCCGACGCCGACATCGCCGAGCTGAACATCCCCACCGGCATCCCGCTGGTCTACCGTCTCGACGAAGACCTCAAGCCCATCGGCGCGGGCGAGTACCTCGACCCCGCCGCCGCAGCGGCCGGCGCCGCAGCGGTCGCCGCGCAGGGCAAGAAGTAACCCCAGCCCCCACAAGAAAAGCCCCCGTCACAAGACGGGGGCTTTTCTCGTTGATCGAGCCGAACCGGTGATCGAGCCGAACCGGTGATCGAGCCGAACCGGTGATCGAGCTTGTCGAGATCCCTCACGAGGTCTCGACAAGCTCGACCAGCGTGCGGGTCGAGACCGCGTTAGGGTCGAGACCAGCGGCTTGTCGAGATCTAGGCCTCGGTGGGTGCCGGCTGGTGCCAGTCACCGGTGCCCAGGTACTGCACCTTCTTGGCGATCGAGACCGCGTGGTCGGCGAACCGCTCGTGGTACCGGCTGGCGAGGGTGGCGTCGACGGTGTCGGCGGCCTGGCCCTTCCAGGTCTCGCCGAGCACGGCGTCGAACACGCTCAGGTGCAGGGCATCCACCTTGTCGTCCTCGTTGCGGATCGCCTCGGCCAGCTGCATGTCCTCGGTGGTGAGCAGCTCGGCGAGCATCTTCGCGATCTTCACGTCCAGAGCGCCCATCTCGGCGAACGTCGGGCGCAGGCTCTTGGGGATCACCTTGTCGGGGAACCGGTACCTGGCCAGCTGGGAGATGTGCGTGGACATGTCGCCCATCCGCTCGAGCGAGGCGCTGATGCGCAGGGCGCTCACCACGATACGCAGGTCGCGGGCGACCGGCTGCTGACGGGCGAGGATGGTGATGGCCAGCTCATCGAGTTCCACGGTGAGGGCGTCGATCTTGTCGTCGTCGGCGATGACCTCTTCGGCCAACGCCACATCCGACTTGTTGAAAGCGTGGGTGGCCTTCTCGATCGAGATCGCCACGAGGCGCGCGATCTCGGCGAGACGATCCTGCACCTCGGCGAGCTCTTGCTGAAATACTTCACGCATGTGTTTGTGTGGTCCTTCCTGGTCGCGCCAAAGCGCGCGAACGCATGAGACCCGCCTGGCCCCCGGCCAATACTGGCGAACGCAGGTTAACGGCAGGTGCCGCACGATTGAACAGTTCCTAAAGTAGCGTGTGCGCACCCTTGCTGCTGCGAATGACCTGTGCCAGAGTCACTAATCTGGTGAAATGGAATCGACGTGGCTCGTGTTGCTGTCCCTGGCACTGGGCCTCACCGTCGGTGGAGGGTTTGTGACTCTCCTGAATGTGGCCGAGCGGCACGGCAAGCGGGCCGCCGAAGTGGTCAACCCCGCCGTCCCCGACGGCATCGACCAGGTGCTTGACGCCCTCGACAGCGCCGGCGTGGTGCTCGACCCGTCCAACAACGTCATCAAGACCTCCCCGGGCGCGCTCGCCATGGGCATCGTGGTGAACCAGCAACTGGCCCATCCTGAGCTTCTCGAACTCGCCCGCGGGGTGCGCCGGACGGGCGAATCGGTGTCGGAAGACCTTGTACTCTCCCGCGGTCCGTTCGGCGACGCGAGCATGCACCTCAGGGTGCGCCTGGCCCGGCTGGGCTCCCGCTACGTGCTGCTACTGGCCGAGGACCGCACCGAGGCGTTCCGGCTCGACGAGGTGCGCCGCGACTTCGTGGCCAACATCAGCCACGAGCTGAAGACCCCGATCGCCGCGGTGGGGCTGCTCGCCGAGGCCCTTGGACATGCGGCGGACGAGCCCGTGCAGGTGCGCCGCTTCGCCGACCGGCTCACCACCGAGGCCGGCCGGCTGGCCCGGCTCACCCAGGAGATCATCGAACTGTCGCGGCTGCAGGCCCAGGATGCGCTGCGGCAGCCCGAGCTGCTCGACATCGACGACATCGTGGCCGCGGGCGTCGACCAGAATCGGGTCGTTGCCGACGCCGACCGCATCACCCTCGCGGTGGGGAAGAAGTGCCGCGCCCAGGTGTACGGCGACGAACGCCTGCTCGTGATGGCCGTGCACAACCTGGTGGCCAACGCCGTGCACTACTCGACTCCCGGTTCCCGGGTCGGTGTGGGCGCCCGCGTCACGGACGGCGTGATCGAGGTCACCGTGACCGACCAGGGCGTCGGCATCCCGGAGAGCGACCTCGACCGCATCTTCGAACGGTTCTTCCGCGTCGACCAGGCCCGCTCCCGCAACACCGGCGGAACCGGGCTGGGCCTGTCCATCGTCAAGCACGTCGTGCAGATCCACGGCGGTGACATCCGCGTCTGGTCCCAACCCGGCAGCGGCTCGACCTTCACCATCCGCCTCCCCGAGGCCACCCACCCCGCTCCAGCGGCGACAGGAGACACCCCATGACCCGAATCCTTCTTGTTGAAGACGAGCAGGCGCTGAGCGAGCCGCTGAGCTTCCTGCTCGAACGGGAGGGCTACGAGGTGGCCGTTGCAGAGGACGGCCCGAGCGCCCTGGCCGAGTTCGACCGTGCCGGCGCCGACCTCGTGCTGCTCGACCTGATGCTGCCCGGCATCCCCGGCACCGAGGTGTGCCGCGAGATCCGCACCCGCTCGGCAGTGCCGATCATCATGCTCACCGCCAAGGACTCCGAGGTGGACATCGTCGTGGGGCTCGAGCTGGGGGCGGACGACTACGTCACCAAGCCGTACTCGACCCGTGAGCTGCTTGCCCGCATCCGCGCCGTATCGCGTCGGCACACCGACCCGGCCGACGCCGACGACAGCGTGCTGACCGCAGGCACCGTGCGGATGGACCTGGAGCGGCACACCGTGGCGGTCTCCGGCGCCGTGGTGAACATGCCGCTGAAGGAATTCGAGCTGCTCGAGTTCCTGCTCCGCAATGCCGGTCGGGTGCTCACCCGCGGCCAGCTGATCGACCGGGTCTGGGGAACCGACTACTTCGGCGACACCAAGACCCTCGACGTGCACATCAAGCGCATCCGGTCGCGCATCGAGGTGACCCCGTCCGAGCCCACGATGCTCGTCACCGTGCGCGGGCTCGGCTACCGTTTCGAGGCCTGACCCGTAACAGGGTCCCGCCTCCCTGCGTTGCCGCAACGTCCCCCTTCAGCACTTCCGGAGGGGGACTTCGCCGCATCTGGGCGGATGCCGACCTCCCGAGAGGCGCACAAATGCCCCCTGGCGTGCGGCCAAGGGGCATCCTGTTGCAACTCGAGCGGGCTACTCCGGCGCGGTGGTGGGTTCCGGCGTCGTGGTGGGGGCATCCGTGGGCGTCTCGGTGACGCCGGGTGTCGACGTCGGCACCACGGTGGGGGTGGGCGTGGGCACCAGCGTGGAGTACGCGTCGAGCGTGCCGTCGAGAACGGGAACGAGCAGCTCGATGCCGGTGAGGTCGCCGTACTGGAAGAACACCGGGAACAGTGAGCCTGCCGAGGCGTTCAGGCTCTGCACGCCCACGTTCTCTCCGCCGGGCACGCCGATCTCGGTGGTGGCGTTGGGGTCGATGGTCACCCTCTGGGTGACCTTCTCGTCGGTGCCCTCGTACTGGACGAGCAGGTTGACGGACTTGGCGCTCTTGTTCACCACGTGCACGAGCAGGTTGGCGTTCTCACCGTCGTCGGTGAGCAGGATCGCGTTGCGGATGGCCAGGTCGCCCAGGTTGCCGCTCACGCCGTCGCTCGCGTCGTAGTGAATAGTCGTCGCCTGGGGCGCGTACAGATTGCATCCGGTCGTTCCCAACAGGATTCCGGCCGCCACAACGACGGTTGCCATGGTTCGCGCTCTCACAAGACCTCCACAAGAGTTCAGCGTTCAGCCGAAGTGGCGTGAACGCTGCAGATTTCCGTTGAGTTTACCTTACGGATGCGTCCCGCCCGGGCGCGTCGTCTTCCCAGGCTCATCGGGCTCTCCGGAGGGTGCCGGAGTGGGGTGGTATCATAGACGTTGCTGAAGGGATATCAATACATGTTATTTGAAGTCGGCGAAACGGTCGTTTATCCCCACCACGGCGCTGCGACGATCACCGAGGTGAAGACTCGCATCATCAAGGGTGAAGAAAAACTGTATTTGAAGCTCAATGTCACCCAGGGGGACCTCACCATCGAGGTTCCGGCGGAGAACGTCGACCTGGTCGGTGTTCGCGACGTGATCGGGCAGGACGGCCTCGACAAGGTCTTCGAAGTCCTGCGCGCCCCGTTCACCGAGGAACCCACCAACTGGTCACGGCGCTACAAGGCCAATCTTGAGAAGCTCGCCAGCGGCGACGTGATCAAGGTGTCCGAGGTCGTGCGCGACCTGTGGCGCCGCGACCAGGACCGCGGCCTCTCCGCCGGAGAGAAGCGGATGCTCGCGAAGGCGCGGCAGATCCTCATCTCCGAACTGGCCCTGGCCGAGAAGACCGACGAGGAGAAGGCCTCAACAGTGCTCGACGAGGTGCTCGCCTCGTAACCCCACCCTGTTCCCTGACAGGCGGCGCCCACCGGTGCCGCCTGTCGCATGTTCGGCCCCGACCTTTTCGCTCCGCCTCACCGCGCCCCACCAGATAGCCTCCAGACATGACTGAATTACCGGTTCCCGCCGTCGCGGTCATCGTCGTCGCCGCCGGCAGCGGCAGCCGGCTCGGCCGCGACCAGCCCAAGGCGTTCGTGCCGCTCGGCGCGCACAGCATCCTCGAACACGCTCTCACCGGGGTGTTCGGTCTGGACGAGCCCGCGCAGGTGATCGTCGTAGCGCCCGACGCCCAACTCGACGAGGCTCGGGTCATCGCCGCCCACGTGGCCGGGCCCGCCGCCGGACACCTTGACGTCGTGGCTGGCGGCGACACCCGCCAGGCCTCGGTGGCCCGCGGGCTCGCCGCCGTGCGCGCCGGCGTCAGCGTCGTCCTGGTGCACGACGCCGCACGGGCGCTGACCCCGAGCACCCTCATCGCGGCCGTCGTCGCCGCGGTGCGCGCCGCGGGCCACGGCATCGTGCCAGGACTGCCCGTGGTGGACACCATCAAGAGCGTCACCGCCGACGCCACCATCCGGGGCACCGTCGACCGGTCGCTGCTCTCGGCCGTGCAGACTCCGCAGGGCTTTCCCCGTGCCATGCTCGATGCCGCGTTCGCCTGGGCCGCCGGCCTGCCGGGCACGGATGCCGCTGCGCAAGACCTCACCGACGACGCGGCGCTCGTCGCCGCGGCCGGCAACCCCGTCACCGTGATCCCCGGCGACCCGCTGGCGTTCAAGGTCACCACCGCGTGGGACCTTCGCCGTGCCGAACTCCTGCTCGGTGAGAACGAGCCGACCCCTGCCGCTCTGCCGCGCGTGGGCACCGGCCTGGACGTGCACGCCTTCGACGACACCAGTGCCCTGTGGCTGGCCGGCCTGCACTGGCCGGGGGAGCGGGGCCTGTCCGGGCACAGCGACGGGGACGCCGCCGTGCACGCCATCTGCGACGCCCTGCTCGCCGCCGCGGGCCTGGGCGACATCGGCCAGGTGTTCGGCACCGCCGACCCCCGCCTCACCGACGCCCACGGTGAGGTCTTCCTCGCCGAGACCCTGCGCCTGATCGAGGAGGCCGGGTACCGGGTCGGCAATGTCACCGTGCAGATCATCGGTAACCGGCCCAAGCTCGCCCCGAGGCGGGACGAAGCGGAGGAGTTGCTCAGTGGCATCCTGCACGCCCCGGTGTCGGTAGCGGCCACCACCACCGACGCGCTCGGTTTCACCGGGCGCGGCGAAGGCATCGCCGCGCTGGCCACGGCGGTCATCTACCCGAGCACTTACCGGCCCTCGCCTAAACTGAACCAGTGAGCATGCGACTATACGACTCGAAGACTGCGGCCCTTCGCGATTTCCTGCCGATCGTCCCCGGCCAGGTGGGAATCTACGTCTGCGGACCCACCGTGCAGTCGTCCCCTCACATCGGTCACCTGCGCAGCGCCCTGGTCTACGACCAGCTGCGCCGCTGGCTCAGCTACCGCGGCAACGACGTCACCTTCGTCCGCAACGTCACCGACATCGACGACAAGATCCTGCTGAACGCCCAGGGCACCACCGAGCAGTGGTGGGCGCTGGCCTACCGCTTCGAACTGGAATTCACCGCTGGCTACCAGAAGCTGGGCATCCTGGCCCCCACCTACGAGCCGCGCGCGACGGCGAGCGTGCAGGAGATGCAGAACATCATCGGCCGGCTCGTCGATGCCGGCCACGCGTACCCGGCCGCGGACGACTCCGGCGACGTGTATTTCGACACCAAGAGCTGGCCCGCCTACGGCGAACTCACCCGGCAGAATCCCGACAACATGGAGGCCGCCGCCGACGCCGACCCGCGCGGCAAGCGCGATGCCCGCGACTTCGCCCTCTGGAAGGGGCACAAGGAGGGTGAGCCCGCCTCGGCCGCCTGGGCGTCCCCGTGGGGTTCCGGCCGGCCCGGCTGGCACATCGAGTGCTCCGCCATGTCGGCCCGCTACCTTGGCCCGCACTTCGACATCCACGGCGGCGGTCTCGACCTGCGCTTCCCGCACCACGAGAACGAGCTCGCGCAGTCCACTGCCGCCGGCGACGCCTTCGCCAACTACTGGGTGCACAATGGCCTGGTCAACACCAATGGCCAGAAGATGTCCAAGTCGCTGGGCAACTCGGTCTACGCGGCCGAACTGCTCGACCAGGCCCGTCCCATCGTGGTGCGCTACTACCTCGGCGCCGCGCACTACCGCTCCACCCTCGACTTCCACGAGGGGTCCCTCGCCGAGGCCGAGGCGGCCCTCGAGCGCATCGAGAGCTTCCTCGACCGCGCCGACCGGCGCCTGGCCGACACCCGCTTCGCCGGCTCCGGTGTCGAGATCGTTCCGGATGCCTTCGCCGAGGCCATGGACGACGACCTCGCGGTACCGCAGGCGCTCGGCGTGCTGCACGACACCGTGCGCGCCGGCAACGCGGCCCTCGACGCCGAAGACCTCCACGCCGCAGCGACCGCTCGCGGCCAGGTGCTCGCCATGAGCGAGGTCCTCGGCATCAACCCCCTGTCGCCCGGCTGGGCCGTTGCGACAGACGAACCCGCCATGGTGGCCCTCACCGCTCTCGTCGAGCGCCTGCTCGACGACCGGGAGACCGCCAGGCAGAGCCGCGATTACGCGGCCGCAGACCGTATCCGGGACGAGCTCGTCGCCGCCGGCATAACCATCGAAGACACCCCGTCGGGTGCACATTGGAGTTTTGACTGATGAAGAACACAGATCGCAAGTCGCGCACCGGCGCGGTGCGCAAGGGCAGCAGGGGACCGCAGGTCGGCTCCGGCGGACAGGGCCGTCAGGCACTCGAGGGCAAGAAGCCCACCCCCAAGGCCGAAGACCGTCCGTACCACCCCGCTGGCAAGGCCAAGGCCGCCAAGGACCGCTTCGCCGCGGCCGGCGGCGGACGCAGCCGCGCACCCGGCGGCTCCGGCTCCGGCGCCCCGCGCTCGGGCCGCAACACCGGCACCGGCAACACCGGCGGCGGCGGTTCGTCCACCCGTAAGGCCAAGTCGGAGGCCGAGTTCGAGGTCGTCACCGGCCGTAACTCGGTGCTCGAGGCACTGCGCGCCAAGATCCCCGCATCGGCGCTGTACGTGGCCACGCGCATCGAAATGGATGACCGGGTCAAGGAGGTCCTCAAGCTCGCGACGACCCGCAACATCCCGGTGCTCGAGGTCATGCGCCCCGAGATCGACCGGCTCTCGGGTAAGGACGCCGTGCACCAGGGCCTCGCGCTCAAGGTTCCCGCGTACGAGTACGCGCACCCGGTGGAACTGCTCGACCTCACCATCAGCCGCGGCCACAAGCCGCTGTTCGTGGCCCTCGACGGCATCACCGACCCGCGCAACCTCGGTGCGATCATCCGCTCCACCGCCGCGTTCGGCGGCCACGGCGTCATCGTGCCGCAGCGCCGCTCCGTGGGCGTCACCGCTTCGGCCTGGAAGACCTCCGCCGGTGCCGCAGCGCGCCTGCCCGTCGCCATGGCCAGCAACCTCACCCAGACGCTCAAGGCGCTCAAGGAGCGCGGCATGCTCGTCATCGGCCTCGACGGCGGCGGCGACACTCAGCTGCCCGAACTGGGCCTGGGCTATGCGGAGCGCCCCATCGTCGTGGTCGTCGGCAGCGAGGGCAAGGGCCTGTCCCGCCTCGTCACCGAGACCTGCGACGCCATCGTGTCGATCCCGATCAACGCGAACACCGAATCGCTGAACGCTGGAATCGCCGCCGGCGTCACCCTCTACGAGATCTCCAAGCTGCGCGCGGACGCGCTTGCGGCGAAGGTCGCGAAGAAGGCCGCGGAGGCCTGAGCCGACCGCTCGCGCGTGTGAGAACGGCGCAGATCATGCCGATTCCGGGTGGTCTGCGCCGTTTTTTGTGGGCGGATGCTGTGTGAGGGGTCGATTCAGGGCCTTGGGCGACCTCGCTGATTGCCGTGGTTCAGTTCAGGGCGTGCTGATGAGGGGACGCGGGTGCCCGGGTGAGTGCCGCAGGTCTCGTTGTCGAGAGCCCTGAGCGGCTCTGCCTGGGTGGGCCCCAGTGAGTTGTCGCTTCAGGCCCCTTGGCGCGCCGTGAGGGGGCGTGAACTGGCAACTCGGCTGTCGCGCCGTGGGTGACTTTCCAGTTGAGGCCCATTGCGGCGTCGGGAGAGGGCGCCAACTGGCAACTCACGGGGGGAGCCCACCTGCCGCGTTCGCGAAGGGCCCTTCGCGCGCGGCCGGGCGTCAGACGTTCAGGCGCCAGTCGTCTGCCTCGGCCTCGTCGGCGTCGATGCCTTCGGCTTCGAGGTCGGGGAGGCTGATCGGCGTGGTGGGCGGATCGATGACGGTGGCCTCGTCGCGACGGTGCCGCAGCACATCCTGCACGTACGAGGTCACGGCCTCGGCCAACGGGATGTCTCGCCCGGCGTTCTGCGCCATGTACCAGCGGTGGTCGAGCAGCTGGTGGAACACCTCGGCGGGCTCGAGCTTGCCCTTGAGCTCACGCGGGATGGCGCGCACGACGGGTTCGAACACTCGCACCAGCCACTCGTGGGCCATCATCTCCTCGTCGGCGTCGGGATTGCCGTAGGCGACACCGTAGGAGTCGAGGTCGTTGAGCAGACGGCGGGCCTGGTTCTCCTCGGCGTCGAGGCCGGTGAGACGCAGCAGACGGCGCTGGTGGTGGCCCGCGTCGACGACCTTGGGCTGGATGCGCACCGTCGTTCCGGTCTCATCGGTCTTGATGGCCAGTTCCTCGATGTCGAAGCCCAGGTGGTTGAGGCGCTCGACGCGCTCCGTGATGCGCCAGCGCTCGTTGCTCGCGAACGACTCCGACCCGGTGAGCTCCTTCCAGAGCAACCGGTAGGCGGCGACGATGCCGTTGCTGACGATGATAGGGTCGAGTTCGTTGGCGACCCGGCCGCCGGCCTCGAGGTCCATCAGCTCGCCGGCGATATTGACACGGGCGATTTCGAGGTCGTTCTCGCGCTGGCCGTTGGAGAGGCCGCCCGGGTAGAGCTGCCCGGTCTCCGCGTCGACGAGGTACGCGGCGAAGGCGCCGGCGTCGCGGCGGAAGAGGGTATTGGACAGCGACACGTCGCCCCAGAACAGGCCGACCATGTGCACGCGCACGAGGAGCAGGGCGAGGGCGTCGACGAGGCGGGTGGCCGTGTCCGGGCGGAGGGCCTGCGAGTACAGTGCGCGGTAGGGCAGCGAGAACTTGAGGTGCCGGGTGACGAGCACCGAGTTGAGCGGGTCGCCGTCTTCATCGGTGCGGTTGGTGATCACCGCGAGCGGTTCGACGCAGGGGATCTCGAGGCCCTGCAGGGTGCGGAGCATGTCGTACTCGCGTTTGGCCATCTCGCTGGTGGTCTCCTTGATGGCCACGACGCGTCCGCTCAGGTGAGCGAATCGCACGAGGTGTCGGGAGAGGCCCTTGGGCAGCGAGGCGATGTTCTCGTTCGGCCAGGCATCCAGCGGCAGGTGCCAGGGCAGGTCGAGCAGGGCCGGATCGGCCGTTGCCGAGGTGATGTTCAAGGAACCGCTCATGAAGCGCCTAACTGTCGGCAGGGCGGCGAAGCCCCGCGGGTGGCCTCGGCCGGGGTGGGCTCACAAGGCGCGGGATGTACGACGGTGCCGCCCACAGGGAACGGGCGCCGAAATGACAAACTCGACCGCCAAAAACTGCCGGCGGTCGAGTTTGTCGGGATGGAACTTAGTCGCTGACGGCGCCGCCGAGACGGAGGCCGGTCTCTGCGTCGAACACGTGCAGGTGGTTCGGCGTCGGGGTCAGGTAGACGGTGTCGCCGGCCGACGGGTGCGAACGGCCATCGACGCGGGCGACGATGTCGGTGCGCTTGCCCTCGACGGTGGAGTGGCCGTACAGGTAACCGTCGGCGCCGAGCTCCTCGACCAGGTCGACGTCAACGGCGAGGCCTTCGCCGTGGGTGGTCGAGAGGTGGATGTCCTCGGGGCGAACGCCGATGGTGACCTTCTTACCGGAAGCGCCGGCAAGGGTGTCGCGGGCCACGGGCACCGTGGCTGTACCGAACATGATGCCACCGTCGACGGCGTCGGCCAGGAACAGGTTCATGGCCGGGCTGCCGATGAAGCCGGCAACGAAGACGTTGTTCGGCTTGGCGTACAGGTCGCGGGGGGTGCCGACCTGCTGCAGGACGCCATCCTTGAGCACGGCGATGCGGTCGCCCATGGTGAGCGCCTCGGTCTGGTCGTGGGTGACGTAGACCGTGGTGACGCCCAGGCGACGCTGCAGCGACGCGATCTGGGTACGGGTCTGCACGCGCAGCTTGGCGTCGAGGTTCGACAGCGGCTCGTCCATGAGGAACACCTGGGGCTGACGCACGATGGCGCGACCCATGGCAACACGCTGACGCTGGCCACCCGAGAGGGCCTTCGGCTTGCGGCTGAGGTAGGGCTCGAGGTCGAGCAGCTTGGCGGCTTCGAGAACGCGGGTGGCACGCTCGTCCTTGTTGACGCCGGCGATCTTGAGCGCGAAGCCCATGTTCTCGGCGACGGTCATGTGCGGGTACAGAGCGTAGTTCTGGAAGACCATGGCAATGTCACGGTCCTTCGGGGGAACGTCGGTGACGTTGCGCTCACCGATGAAGATGTCGCCGTCGTTGACCTCTTCGAGGCCGGCGAGCATGCGGAGCGACGTGGACTTGCCACAGCCGGAGGGGCCGACCAGGACGAGGAACTCACCGTCGGCGACCGACAGGTCGAGGTGGTCGACCGCGGGGCGGGTGGAGCCCGGGTACAGGCGGGTGGCCTTGTCAAAAGTTACTGAAGCCATTGTTTCGTTATTCTCCTTCACCGGCAGGTACGTGCCGGACGATCCGTTGTGATGGGATTTGCTGTCCGGCTGACGTAGCACCAGCGCAAGACCTTCCTAGTATGGCATGTCCCGCGTGAGCGTCGCCTGAATCGCCTGCCGGAGCCCCGCCAGTGTGTCCCCGGTGAACCCCCAGAGAGGCCGCTGTGAAGCCCCGGTTGGTTAATTCTCAGACTGGGGACCTACTATTTGAAATGCAATCGCGCTCATTCGCGAGCGCACCCCCTCAACTCGGAGTGATCATCCATGACAACTGGTGGCCCAGGCGAACCTCGCCCCTCGAAGAATCAGCGACGCGACGCCGCACGCACCAAGGCCGCCCAACTCCGAGTCGAGCAGAAGAAGCGCGACCGTCGTAACCGGGTGTTCCTGCAGGGCGGCATCGCCATCGCCGCCATCGCGGTCGTCGCCGTGATCGTGCTGATCATCGTCAACTCGGTTCGCCCCGACGGCCCCGGCCCGCGCAACATGGCCAGTGACGGTCTGCTCGTCGGTGAGGGCCTCACCGCCGTCACCACCCCGGCCCTGCAGCCCAAGGCCGACCCGATTCCCTCCCCTCCGGATGCGTCGGGCAACGTCGCCGACATCCGCATCTACATCGACTACCTGTGCCCGTTCTGCGGACAGTTCGAGACCACCAACGCCGACCAGATCTCGCAGTGGGTCGACTCCGGCGCGGCCACGGTCGAGGTCCACCCCATTTCGATCCTCACCAGCAAATCCGCTGGCACCCAGTACTCGTTGCGTGCGGCCAACGCCGCCGCCTGTGTGGCGAACTACTCGCCGGACGATTTCCTGTCGTTCAACGCCGCGCTCTTCGCCGACCAGCCCGTCGAGGGCACCGCGGGCCTCAACGACGACGACCTCAAGGCTCTCGTGAAGAGCTCGGGAGTGTCGACGAGCCTGTCCGAGATCAACACCTGCATCGAAGAGACCACCTACAAGTCGTGGGTGCAGGATGCCACCGATCGCGCCCTGAGCGGACCGATCCCGAACTCTTCCCTCAAGGCGATCACCGGCACCCCGACCGTGCTGGTGAATGGCAAGCAGTACGTGGGTGCCCTGGACGACCCGAAGGAGTTCGCGGCGTTCGTGTTGCAGGCGGCCAGCGAGGCGTATTCCACCGCCACCCCGACGCCCACGCCCACTCCGGCCGGCTGACCGCACCGGCTCTGCTGGTGACGGCGGGACCGAATGCGTCGGCACGAGAGTGCCGAGTGATTTAGGATGAATGCTCGAGGTGCTTCGTGCGTCTCATGCCGGCCTGGCGCAATTGGTAGCGCACCACTCTTGTAAAGTGGGGGTTACGGGTTCAAGTCCCGTGGCCGGCCCCATCGCCCGTGTTCCCCCGGGCTTCGCAGAACAGCGACGAGGAGCGGAATGACCAGTCCACTCGACGAGGTCAGCCCGCTGGGTTCCTCCACGCCGGTGCCCACGAGCATCTCGGCCGCCGACGAGGAACACCTGCTGCGGGCCATCGCCGTGGCGGCACTGGCTCGCGCGAACGGAAACCACCCGTTCGGCGCCATCCTGGTCACCGCCGACGGCACCATCATGGAGAGTCAGAACAGCGTGGTCACCGGCAACGATCCCACCGGACACGCCGAGACCAACCTCGTGCGCCTGGCCAGCGCCCGGCTGGACAAGACCGCGCTGCGCTCGAGCACCCTGTACACGAGTACCGAACCCTGCGCGATGTGCTCCGGCGCCATCTACTGGGCCGGGATCGGGCGGGTCGCCTATGCGCTGCCCGAGCAGGACCTCGGCGCCATGGTGCCCAGCCAGGACGGCGAGCCCACGCTGGACCTGCCCTGCCGCGAGGTTTTCGCCCGCGGTGGCGGCAGCGTGGTCGTGGCCGGCCCGGCGCTGGTCGCGGAGGCGACCGAGGTGCACCGGGGATTCTGGGACGCCCGCTAGATCCGCTAGCCGAGGCCCGGAGCGGTCGGCGCCGGGTCGCGGCGGAGCCACCGGCCCGGTGGCTCTGGCAGCCGGCCGGTGATCACGTGTGCCACCACCACGGCCACGATGACCAGCGGCATCACGGCGTAGGCATCGCTGGTGAGCAGCACGGTGGCCAGGAGAACGCTCGTGAGCGGCAGCCGCAGCATCGACACGCACATGGCGCCGATGCCCACCCCCAGCGCCGGAACCAGAGCCATGCCCGGCAGATGGGACGCCATGATGCCCAGGGCAGCGCCGATGAACATGGCGGGAAACACCGGCCCGCCGCGGAACGCACTGGGCGACAGGCCGTAGGCGAGAGCCTTGCAGAGCGCCAGCAAGCCGAGCGCGCCGATCGGCCAGGAGGCTCCGTTGCTGATGAGCGCGGGCAAGGTCGTCTGGCCGGAGAAGAGCACCTGACCCGTGTCTTCGCCGGTGACCACCGCGAACCAGATCGCAAGCCCGGCGATGAGCAGACCGAGCACCGGGGTGACGAGCAGCCGCTGGGCGTGTACCGCCGGGCGTACCACCCTCGCGAGCGCCTTGATTCCCCAGGCCAGGAGGGGGCAGGCCACCCCGAGCACAAGTGCCCAGAGGAACATCGCCAGGGTGGGCGTGCTGAACGCCGGCAGGTCGGGGATGGCGAGGGAGAAGGTGCCCAGCCCAGTCCAGGAATCCAGGCCGACGAAGACAAGGGAGCCGATCCCCGCGGCGAGCAGCCCGGGAAGCAGACCCACCCCGAGCATGGCACCACCCAGACCGGATGCCTCCATCAAGAGGAAGGCGCCCAACAGCGGCGAACCGAGCAGGGTGCTCACCGCGGCGAAGCTGCCCGCCGATGCGATGACCGCGAGGGCGGTGGGCGGCGAGTCCTTCTTGATCAGGAGCACCGCGAGAGCGCCCAGCCCGCCGCCGAGGGCGATCAGCGGTGCCTCTGGACCGAGCACCGCGCCCAGGGCGAGCGTGGCCAGCGCCGCCAGCGCGACGCCGGGCAGCTCCGGGGGCCGCGGGAACCCGCCGGCCGCGAAGCCCTCCGACGGCGGATGCCCGCTGGTTCCCGGCAGGAACCGGATGCACAGCGCCACCAGCAGGCCGGACAGGGCCACGAGTGGAAGCGGCCACCACACCGGCACGCTGTCGAACCCCAGGGCAGCCGGCAGCTCAGTGAACAGGTAGCCCTGCAGCCAGGAGACCAGGGCGAGGAACCCGTAGGAGACCACGGACACCGGCACGCCGATGAGCCCGGCCAGCAACAGCACGCGCAGGTATCCGCGCGAACGGATGACCGCCAGTGGGTCGCCGGTCTGGGCCGGGTTGGCCGGGTGGCCCGCCGCGGAATCGGGGGCGGGGGTCGCCGGTGGCTCGGGGTGCGCGGGCATGTCGCGGTCCTCCTCGGCCGGTCTCCTCCGCCGATCTGGCACTGTGGCTGGACCGGTCCGGGTCGGTCGGTCCCGGGTTCGGCCGGCATCGCTGACCACGCTGGCCCGGTGTCCGTGCGGGCGCAAGCCCCACGTCGGCCCCGCGAGTGCCCGCGGAACTGGGGGCTGGTCGCCCGTGCACGGCGGTCACTAAGCTGACCGCCATGTATGCGCTGCTCTCCCTCGTGCTCCTGGTGCTCGTTGTGGCCGCCCTCGTGGACATCATCACCCGGCAGGACGGCCAGGTGAAACACCTGCCCAAGGTGGTGTGGGTGCTCCTGGTGATCTTCCTCCCCCTCATCGGCAGCCTGCTCTGGTTCGTGATCGGACACGACTACGACACACCGATGGCGCATCCTCGGTTGGGTGCGCCCCGGCGTCGCACGGGTTCGGCCTCGAGCGCACAGGCGACCCCCACGGCCCAGGCGGAACGGCGGATCACCAGCACCGAGGAGCAACTGGCCTCGCTGGACCGCGAGATCGAGTTCCATGCCGAACAGGCGCGCATCCGCCGGATCGAAGCCGAGCTGGCCGAACGACGTCGGCTGACCGAGGGAACCTGACGGCGGATCGACGCGCGCGGAGCAGCGGCGACGGGCTAGGCTCGTGTTTGTGGTTACAGACAACAAAATGCCCCCGGTTCTCGTTCGCTCCGAGTACGACAAGATGATCGCGGGGGAGTGGTACCGCTACCGGTCCGGGCCCGAACTGGCCGAGCTGACGACCAGCACGCAGCGCACCTGCCGCCAGATCACCGCCCTCTACGACGACGACCAGGCCGCCGCGCACGCCCTGTTCGTGGGGATGCTCGCGAGCGTCGGCGACGGTGCCGACTTCAGGCCGCCGCTGTACCTGGACTACGGCTCGCGGCTGCGCGTGGGCGCCAATACGTTCATCAACGCCGACTTCCTGGCCCTCGGCGGGGGCGAGATCACCATCGGTGCCAACGTGCTGGTAGGTCCGAGTGCCCGCTTCTACACGCCCAGCCATGCCGTCGACGTGGGCGAGCGCCGGGCCGGATACGAGCGGGTCTGGCCAATCGTGATCGAAGACGACGTGTGGCTCGGCGGCAACGTCGTCGTCTGCCCCGGCGTCACGATCGGCGCGGGCAGCATCATCGGCGCCGGCTCGGTGGTCACCCGCGACGTGCCGCCCGGGGTCATCGCCGTGGGCAACCCGGCGCGGGTCGTGCGGGCCATCGGTCCCGACGACCGGGTCGGGCTCGACTCGGTCTGATCCGCCGGATCAGAGCAGCCCGAGGATCTCCCGGCGCTTGGCGTCGTATTCGGCCTCAGTGACCAGACCTTGGGCGCGCAGCTGGTCGAGCTGCGCCAACCGGGTCGCGGGGTCCGCCAGGCCGCCGGAGCCCGCCGGGCGTCGCCGCACCAGACGCACGATCAGGAACACTATCGCCAGCGCGATCAGGACCACCGCGGCGAGGACGCCCGCGATGATGAGAAAGTGCCAGCCGGTTAGATTGCCGATCATGTGAGTCCCCCTGCGACGGCGCGTTCGGCCGCACGGCGAAAGTCTATCCAGGGGCGAGCGAGCGTACGCTGGAACGATGACAACTACACCCCAGCACGCCCTCCCCTCCGGGTTCGGAGCGCGCACCACCGCCACCCAGGTACTCGCCGGCATTGACCTGAACGGCCGGACGGCCATCGTCACCGGCGGCTATTCGGGGCTGGGTATCGAGACCGTCGCGGCGCTCGCCGCTGCGGGCGCTCAGGTCCTGGTTCCTGCCCGCCGTCCCGAGGCGGCCCGGGCCGCGCTCGACGCGCGCGGGCTGGCTGACGTCAAGGTCGAGACCCTCGACCTGGCCGACCTCGGCAGCGTGCGCGCTTTCGCCGATCGGTTTCTGGCCGCCGGACGCAGGCTCGACATCCTGATCAACAACGCCGCCATCATGGCCTCCCCTGAAGCCCGCGTCGGCGACGGTTGGGAGTCCCAGTTCGCCACCAACCACCTGGGCCACTATGTGCTCACCAACCTGCTCTGGCCCGCCCTGGTGGCCGGCGGGGGAGCCCGCGTTGTGGCTCTGTCGTCAACCGGGCACAAGCTCAGCGGCATCCGTTTCGACGACCCGCAGTTCGAGACCGGCTATGACAAGTGGCTGGCCTACGGTCAGGCCAAGACCGCCGACAGCCTGTTCGCCGTGCAGCTGGACGCCCTCGGTGCCGGGCACGGCGTGCGCGCATTCGCCGTGCACCCTGGCGGCATCATGACCGAGCTGCAGCGGCACCTGCCGCGCGAGGAGATGATCGCGTCGGGATGGATGACCGAGGACGGCACCGTGAACTCCGTCTTCAAGACGACCGAGCAGGGCGCCGCTACGGCAACCTGGGCGGCGACCTCCCCGATGCTCGACGGCCTGGGCGGGGTCTACTGCGAGGACTGCGACATCGCCGAGCCCACCGTTCCGGGCAGCGAGACCGCCCGTATCCGAGGTGTGGACGCACACGCGATCGACCCCGCGGATGCGGCCCGCCTCTGGGTGCTCTCGGCCGAACTCACCGGTGTGAACGCGTTCGCCTGACCCCTGGCGCGCACAACTGGTCCCGAAGCGGACGATTGGTCCCGGTGCGCCGGGACCAATTGTCCGCTTCGGGTGCAGTTGCGGGGGCGCGGGGCGGTCAGGCGGGCAGGGCGCTGAGGTGGTCGGCCGCGTCGACCGGTTGGCGCACGGCGGGCTTGACGTTCTCGGGGATGCCGCCGACGTAGAGCCAGCCGAGCAGCTCCTCGCCGTCGGCGAGTCCGTGCACCTGCCGCACCGGTTCGGCGCGGGTGTGGCCGCCGGTGCGCCACATCACGCCCCAGCCCGCATCCTCGAGCAGCAGGCTGAGGAAGTGGGCGACGCCGACGGCCGCCGCGTCCTGCTCCCAGGCCGCCACCTTGTGGCTCGGCCGATGCCGGGCCACCAGGGCCAGCAGCAGTGGGGCGCGCAGCGGCTTGCCGGCGAGCTTGGCGGCGGCCGGTCCCTCGAGGCCCGAGGCCGCCACGAGCGCGTCGCCCAGTGCGATCCGGGCGGCGCCGCGCACCTCGATGATCCGCCACGGGCGCAATGCGCCGTGGTCGGAGGCGCGGGCAGCCGCCTGGATCAGGGGAACCAGCTCGTCGCGGCCGGGCGCATCCGCGGTGACCACGGAATACGACCGGCGCGACAAGATCGCGTCGAGAACCGCCGACAAGACCGTTACTCGACGGGCGTGAAGTTGAGCGAGATCGAGTTCATGCAGTACCGGTCGCCGGTGGGCGTGCCGAAACCGTCATCGAACACGTGGCCCAGGTGCGAACCGCAGGCCGCGCACCGCACCTCGGTGCGTACGACGCCCAGCGAGCGGTCTTCGATGAGCTCGACGGCCTCGGGGCGCACCGACTCATAGAAGCTCGGCCAGCCGCAACCGGAGTCGAACTTGGTGCCGCTCTTGAACAGCTCTGCGTTACAGGCGCCACAGGTGTACACGCCCGACCGGCCCTCGTCGAGCAGTTCGCCGGTCCAGGCGCGCTCGGTCGCAGCCCCGCGCAACACGGCGTACTGCTCGGGGGAAAGCTCGGCCTTCCATTCGGCGTCAGACTTGGTGACCTCGTAGTCCATGGTGCGTCCCTTCACTACTTCTGTGCGGCATTACTCTTGCGGGCAACTCAGCGGGCAGATTGCTGCCTCCAGCCTAAACTCGGCCGGGCCCCCGGACATTCCCCGGGCCGGGGGATTCCCAGCCGGCGGTCATCACTGCCGGAGCGGGCAGCGACCGGCGGGACAGGCCGCGCCGGTCAGCGAAAACCCAGTCCACGCCAAATAGGATGACGCGTATGGCGACCAGCGGGCACGGCGAGAGCGATCGGGGTGTCGACGGCGGCACGGCGCTCAGCCCGCGCGACACCGCCGTACTCGCTTTCGAACGGCGCTGGTGGTCCCACCCAGGCGCCAAGGAACAGGCGATCCGGGCCGAGTTCGGCCTGTCGGCTGCCCGCTACTATCAGTTGTTGGGTGCCCTGCTCGACTCCCCGCTTGCCCTCGCCCACGATCCCATGCTGGTGAAACGCCTGCAGCGGATGCGTGACGCGCGGTCCCAGGCCCGGTCGCGCCGGGCCATCCGCCCCATCGAGTAGGACCCTCCTACCGCGTGTTCAGCCAACCGAGGATCGAACCAGACTCACGATGCCCACTTCGTACCCGAAAGACCGCTTCGACGACCTTCCGCACAAGCTCGACCGCGTGGGGGCGCACCGGGCCCCCGGCCGAAAGGGCCGCCGCTGGGTGGCGTTCTGGTGGGCGCTCGCCGCAACGGCCCTGCTCGTGGGCGTGGGAGCGATCGGACTGACCGTGCTGAACAACCGGCTGAACTTCACCATCCCCGGAATCTCCAGCCAGACCAGCACCGGCACGGAAGCCGCCTCAGAGGCGCCCACGGCCGAGCCCGTGCCCACCGCCGAGCCCACCACCGACCCCACTGCGAGTGTCACCGTGCTCAACGGCACGGCCACCACCGGTGTCGCCCGCTCAGTGGGCGAGGTGCTCACCGACAGCGGCTGGAGCGTCGGCACCATGAGTGACGCCGACACCGAAGACGTCACCACCACCACCGTGTATTACGCGGATGCCTCCCTGGAGGGCGCTGCCCGCGGGGTGGCGGCCCTGCTGCCCGGTTCGGCGATCCTGCTCTCCAGCGACTTCGCGGGCTCTGACGCCACCCTGACCGTCGTGGTCGGCACCGACTACGCGATACCGGAGGGCTAAGCGCCGAATTCCTAGTGGCGTTGTGCCCGCCAGTCAACCCCCTATGGATCCCCGCTGCCGTCACTACTATCTGCAGTGGTCGCTCATTTTATGCGAGTCGCGTTCTCGGGTTGAGAGCGCTCTTTCGCGGACGGTGGACGCAGCTACTGCGCCAGGCCCGGTAACACCAGCGGGTGAAAGCCGAAAGTCAACACTGCACTAGGGGAGTTTCACATGGCGAACGGAACCGTCAAATGGTTCAACGCTGAAAAGGGTTTCGGCTTCATCACGGTCGATGGAGGTGGGCAGGACGTTTTCGTCCACTACTCCGCCATTGACATGCACGGCTACAAGGTTCTTGAAGAAGGCCAGCATGTCGTCTTCGAACTCGGTACCGGAGCCAAAGGTCCGCAGGCAGAGTCGGTTCGTCCGGCATAGCCCTCGCGTGGAACAGTCGGCCTCACGGGGCCGGCAGCACACAACTGAACAGGCGCCGACGATGTATCGGTTCCCGTGATGACCAGCACGCCACACACCTTGCCCCGCTCGGCAGACATACCTCGCGGAGCTAAGGTGTGTGGCGTGACTGCGTTACGGATGACCACCCCTGTTCGACGCCCCCGCTCCCGCCGCACCGGCTCCCACGCCTGGGCTGCCGCTGTGCTGATCGGAGCCGCCTGCGTCCTGACCGGCTGCGTCACCGCGCCGCCCACCGAACCGACGCCCACCGCGGCGGCTCCCGCCGTGGCCCCGCTGCGGGGAACCCCGATCGACCCGGCCGACGCGGAGCATCCGTCGTTGGCCGTGAAGATCGACAACCTCCCCGCGGCCCGGCCGCAGATCGGCCTCGAACGCTCGGACCTGGTGTTCGAAGAGCTGGTGGAAGGCGGGCTCACCCGGTATGCCGCCCTCTGGCACTCGGACGTGCCCGACGACGTGGGCCCGGTGCGCTCCATCCGGCCCATGGACCCTGACCTGCTGAGTCCGTTCGGCGGCATCGTGGCCTATTCCGGCGGGCAGCCGCAGTTCATCGAAGCCATGCAGAACACCCCGGTGCTCAACGTGATCTTCGACCAGGACGACAGCGGCATTTTTCGGCGCGTGGACGACCGGGAATCCCCGCAAGACGTGGTGCTCAGCGCCGCCGAGGTCGTCGACCGGCATGCAGACCTGGCCCCGCCGGAGCGGCAGTTCGACTACGCCGACAGCGCGGCTTCCGCCGGGGCTGCCACGGCCGGGGAGGCCGCCGGCACCATCGTCACCCGGTTCTCCGACTCGAGCGAGCGCTCCTGGACCTGGGACCCCGCCGGCAGCGCCTACCTGCGCGGCCAGGACGGCGCGCCCGACCTGGACGCCGGCGGCGGCCGGCTGGTCGCCACCAATGTCGTGGTGCTCAGCGTCGGCGTGGACCGCAGCACCGACGTGCCCCGCACCATCTTGGAAGGCACGGGCCAGGCCTGGGTCTCAACCAACGGATCGACCCTGCCCGCGACGTGGACCAAGGACGCCCCCGCGGCGCCGATCAAGTTGACGGATGCCGACGGCGCGGCCATCGAGCTCGCACCGGGCAACACCTGGATCGAACTGGTGCCCACCGACGGTGGCGGCGCCGTGGAGATCCTGCCGTAACCCGGTCTTGCGGCGGCATCGTGCAGCCCCCGTTCACTTGCACTCTCGACCCCAGAGTGCCAGAATCGGTTTAGCACTCTGCTGTTTGGAGTGCTAACCCATCATCGTTTTGGTAACGTCCGGGAGGGACGAGAAACACATATGGCAAAGATCATTGCTTTCAATGAAGAGGCCCGTCGCGGCCTGGAGCGCGGCCTGAACATCCTCGCTGACACGGTCAAGGTGACCCTCGGCCCGCGCGGACGCAACGTCGTGCTGGAGAAGAAGTGGGGCGCCCCCACGATCACCAACGACGGCGTGTCCATCGCCAAGGAGATCGAGCTCGACGACCCGTACGAGAAGATCGGTGCCGAGCTCGTCAAGGAGGTCGCCAAGAAGACTGACGACGTCGCCGGCGACGGTACCACCACCGCCACCGTCCTCGCTCAGGCGCTGGTCCGCGAAGGCCTGCGCAACGTCGCAGCCGGCGCCGACCCGATCAGCCTCAAGCGCGGCATCGAGAAGGCCACCGCTGCGGTCATCGCAGAGCTCATCTCCAGCGCCAAGGAGATCGAGACCAAGGAAGAGATCGCGGCCACGGCCTCCATCTCCGCCGGCGACGCCGAGATCGGCGCGATCATCGCCGAAGCCATCGACAAGGTCGGCAAGGAGGGTGTTGTCACCGTCGAGGAGTCGAACACCTTCGGCACCGAGCTCGAGCTCACCGAGGGCATGCGCTTCGACAAGGGCTTCCTGTCGGCATACTTCGTCACCGACCCCGACCGTCAGGAAGCGGTCTTCGAAGACCCCTACATCCTGATCGTCAACTCCAAGGTCTCCAACATCAAGGACCTGCTGCCGATCGTCGACAAGGTCATCCAGAGCGGCAAGCAGCTGCTCATCATCGCCGAGGACGTCGACGGCGAGGCCCTGGCCACGCTCGTTGTGAACAAGATCCGCGGCATCTTCAAGTCGGTTGCCGTCAAGGCTCCGGGCTTCGGCGACCGTCGCAAGGCGCAGCTGCAGGACATCGCCATCCTCACCGGTGGGCAGGTCATCTCCGAGGAGGTCGGCCTCAAGCTCGAGAACGTCACCCTCGACCTGCTCGGTAACGCCCGTAAGGTCGTCATCACCAAGGACGAGACCACCATCGTCGAGGGTGCCGGCGACGCCGACGCCATCGCCGGTCGCGTTCAGCAGATCCGCAACGAGATCGAGAACACCGACTCCGACTACGACCGTGAGAAGCTCCAGGAGCGTCTCGCCAAGCTCGCCGGTGGCGTTGCTGTCATCAAGGCCGGCGCCGCGACGGAGGTTGAGCTCAAGGAGCGCAAGCACCGCATCGAAGACGCCGTCCGTAACGCGAAGGCAGCCGTCGAAGAGGGCATCGTCGCCGGTGGTGGCGTGGCACTGATCCAGGCCGGCAAGACCGCATTCGAGAGCAAGGCCATCCTTGACCTCGTCGGCGACGAGGCAACGGGCGCGAACATCGTGCGCGTCGCCATCGACGCTCCGCTCAAGCAGATCGCCCTCAACGCCGGCATGGAGCCGGGCGTTGTCGCCGACAAGGTGCGCAACCTGCCCGTCGGATTCGGCCTCAACGCCGCAACCGGCGAGTACGTCGACATGATCGCTGCCGGCATCAATGACCCGGTGAAGGTCACCCGCTCCGCGCTGCTGAACGCATCGTCGATCGCCGGACTGTTCCTCACCACCGAGGCCGTCGTCGCCGACAAGCCCGAGAAGAACCCGGCCCCGGCCGGCGACCCGTCGGGTGGCATGGACTTCTAAGTCCCGCCAGCAGCACAGCAGTACCGCACGACCACAGGCTGGGCGTCTCCCTCGGGAGGCGCCCAGCCTTCGTCGTACCCTGCCAGGCGCTCTCAGGCCATGACTAGCTCGCGAAGAGCCGGGCGTTGGCCTGCTCCACCTCCGCGTATTGCTGGCCGGCCCGGCCGAGCGCCTGGTTGAGGGCGTCCGCGCTCTGTTCGACATGTTGCTGGGTGGTGCGCCAGGCCGACACCGCAGCCTGGAACTGGGAGGCTGCCTGCCCCGACCAGGACCCCTCCAGGGCGGTGAGCTGCCCGAGGAGCGCGGCCACCTCGGCCTGGATGCGGCCCATGGTGGCGCGCGCCGCGCCGGTGGTGCTGATCAATGCCTCGCTGTCGACCTGGAACTGGGTCATGGTTCACTCCACTCGCTCGCTCGCCCGGACGACCGGTCGGCCGCCCGCGGGCGACACTACGCATCCGGGCGAAGCAGATGCGCCGGCCCGGCCGCACTGGGGAGAGAACCGACAGGCCCCCGCTTGGGGAGGACCGGCCCGTCCGGCTCAGCCCTGGGGCACCGGTAACGCCTGCGGGGCCGCGGGGGACTCGGCCAACGGGAACCACACCCGGAAGGTGGCGCCGCCGCCCGGCGTCTCGACGACCTCGACCGAACCGTTGTGGCTGGCCACGATGGAGGCCACGATCGCCAGCCCCAGTCCGCTACCGCCGGTTTCCCGGGCGCGGGACGTGTCGGCCCGCCAGAACCGCTGGAAGATCTTGTCGCGAATCTGCGGCGGGATACCCTCACCGTGGTCGATGACGGAGACGGATGCGCGCTGGTTGCGCCGGTCCACGGCGACCTCGAGCTCCACCGGGCTGTCGGCCGGGCTGAAGCGCAGGGCGTTGCCCATCAGGTTGGTGATCACCTGGCGCACCTTGTTCTCCTCGGCCATGATCACGGCGTCGAGAGCCGGCGGAGCCTCGGCGACGTCGGGGGTCTCGACGGAGGGAACCGTCGCATCCGTGCGCTTGGGCTTGCGGGTGCGCAGGCGCGCGAGCGTGGCGCCGGCGAAGGAGATCGTGCCGGTCGTGGAACCGGACTGCTCGGGCTTGACCGCGGCCGGTTTGGGCGTGGTCTTTGCCGCGGCCTTAGCGGCGGCGGCGGCGGCCTTCGCGGAAGCGGCAGCAGAGACAGCGACGGGCTCAGGGGGAAGCGGCGCGGCATCGGCGACCTCACCGGTGGAGTGGGCCAGGTCGATGGGCGGCGCCACGACCTCCTCGTCGTACTCGGCGGGGTGGCTCGTCAGTACGGTGATGCTGCGGCCGGGGGACGAGGCCATGGCATCCAGCGCGGCGTCCTGGGCGAGGGGGAGCAGGTCGACGCGGGTGAGGGCGAGCGGCTTGGTCTCGTCGAGGCGGGCCAGTTCGAGCAGGTCCTCGACAAGGCCGCCCATCCGGATGGCTTCCTTCTCGATGCGCTGCATGGCCTGGGCGACGTCCTCAGGGGTTTGCAGGGCGCCCATCCGGTAGAGCTCGGCGTACCCGCGGACGGAAACCAGTGGGGTGCGCAGTTCGTGGCTGGCGTCGCCGACGAACCGTCGCATCTGATCGATGGTGCGGGCGCGGTCCTTGAACGCCCGGTCGATGCGGCTGAGCATGGTGTTGAGCGAGCGATTCAGCCGGCCCACCTCGGTGTTGGGGGTGGCCCCGCCCAGGCGCTGGCTGAAGTCGCCGTCGGCGATGGCCGCTGCGGTGCGCTCAGCCTCGCGGAGAGGTGCGAAGGTCGTGGTGACGAGCAGGCGGGTCAGCATCGCGCCCACGACAACCACGCCCACACCGAAGCCGAGGAAGATGCTCAGATAGGTGTTGACGGTGTTCTGGGCCGACTGCATCGACAGGGCGAGCAGGACGGTGCCGTAGGTGCCGCTGGAGTTGATCACGAAGGGCACGGCCACGGCGTGGAACTCCGTGTCGCCGTCGGCGCTGGCGAGCTCCTGAATCGAACCATTCAACGCGTTCGAGCTCTGCAGATCCATCGGGATCGTGACAAGGGGCAGGCTCGACCGCGGCCGGTCCTGCCAGGTGCGAGCCTTGAGGTCTCCGTTCTGGTCGAACACCGCCACAAAGTAGTCGGAGTCCACCACACCGTTGGCGCTGCTGGCGACAAACGGAGAGTCGAGGTAATTGGACGACAGTCCTTGAGCGGAGGACTGCAGGCGCGCATCCACCTGCTGGACCATGTAGTTCTGCAGGATGACCATGGTGCCCACCCCGGAAACGAGTAGGCCAAGCGTCAACATCAGCACGGTTACACCGGTGATCTTAGAGCGGAGCGATACCCGGCTCCATCGGTCCATCAGGGCCACATGCATGGGTCCAGTCTAGGAAGCGAATCTGGGTCTATGCCTTGGCGGCCTTGAGCATGTAGCCGAAGCCTCGCTTGGTCTGGATCAGCGGCTCGCTGGAGTGCATGTCGACCTTGCGGCGCAGGTACGAGATGTAGGACTCGACGATGCCCGCGTCGCCGTTGAAGTCGTATTCCCAGACGTGGTCGAGGATCTGCGCCTTGGAGAGAACCCGGTTGGGGTTGAGCATCAGGTAACGCAGCAGCTTGAACTCGGTAGGGCTGAGCTCGATGGGCTGGTCGCCGACGAGGACCTCGTGGGTGTCCTGGTCCATGGTGAGCTCGCCGGCGCGAATGACGGCATCCTCGTCGGCGTGCATCGTGCGACGCAGGATGGCCTTGATGCGGGCCACGATCTCGTCGAGGCTGAAGGGCTTCGTGACGTAATCGTCACCGCCGACCGTGAGGCCGGTGATCTTGTCCTCGGTGTCGTCCTTCGCCGTCAGGAAGAGGATGGGCGCGGTGTACCCGGCCGAACGCAGGCGCTTGGTCACGCCGAAGCCGTTCATGTCGGGCAGCATCACGTCGAGGATGATGAGGTCGGGCTCTTCCTCGAGCACGGCGGAAATCGCCTGCGCACCGTTTCCCACGGCACGCACGGCAAATCCGGCGAAGCGGAGGCTGGTGGTGAGGAGATCCCGGATGTTGGGTTCGTCGTCAACGATAAGGATGCGGGGGCCGTCAGTCATGAACCCAGTATCTGCGCGTTAGCTGGTGCTTTGCTGTGAGTGGGCGGTACAGGGTCGGGGGAAACGGGGATAGGCCTTTCGGAGTGCGCCGGATACCTCTACCGTCAAGCGCAGAGCGCACCGGTGTGCGCCGACGCCGGGCAGGGCAGGAGTGGGAGCAGCGGATGAGTGAGGCAACGCAGCAGGGCGCGGCGGGCGACGACCCCGTGGTCATCGTGGGCGGCGGACTGGCCGGGGCGCGGGCGGCCGAAGCCGTGCGCGACGGCTTCGGCGGGCGGGTCGTGCTCGTGGGCGAGGAGGTCGCCGCGCCGTACATCCGGCCGCCGCTGTCGAAGGAGTACCTCGCCGGTCGGGCGGACCGGGAATCCGTGGACGTGCATCCGCTTGCCTGGTACGCCGAGCAGGAGATCGAGCGGATCGCCGGCCACCGGGCGGCCGTGCTCGACCGCGGTGCCCACCGACTCACCCTCGACGACGGACGCAGCCTGCGCTACAGCCGGCTGCTGCTGGCCACTGGCGCGTCGCCGCGGCCGTTCCCCGGCCCGGGCGCGAGCCTGCCGGGCGTGCACTACCTGCGCAGCGTCGACGACTCCAGCAAGCTGCGCACCGCGCTGGCGGAGGGCGGACGACGGGTGGTCATCGTGGGCAGCGGCTGGATCGGACTCGAGGTCGCGGCCACCGCCAAGGGCTACGGCAACGACGTGATCGTGCTTGGCCGTGGGCCGGTGCCGCTGGAGTCGGCCATCGGCGCCGAGCTGGGCGGGATGTTCGATCTGCTGCACCGTGACCACGGGGTGCACATGGGCAACAACACCACCGTGGTGGAGTTGGAGGGCGAGATTCGCAGCGGCGGCACCCGGGTCACCGGGGTGCGGCTGAGCGACCGCACCCTGGTGCGGGCGGACCTGGTGGTGGTCGGTATCGGGGCCACGCCCAACACCCAGCTGGCCCTGGGCTCCGGTCTCGAGGTCGACGACGGGATCGCCGTGTCGGCCACCTTCGCGACGAGCGACCCCGATGTGTTCGCGGTGGGTGACGTGGCGAACGTGCACCACCCCCGCCTCGGTCACCGGCTGCGGGTGGAGCACTGGGCGAACGCCGACACCGCCGGCGCGGCCGCGGGTCGGGCCGTGCTCGGCGACACCACCGAGTACGACGCCATCCCGTACTTCTACACAGACCAGTTCGACCTCAGCATGGAGTACTCGGGGTTCGGCGAGCTGGCCGCCGGCGCCGAGTTGGTGTTCCGCGGCGACCGGTCCACGCGGGAGTTCGTGGCGTTCTGGCTCCGGGACGGCCACGTGGTCGCAGGTATGAACGTGAACGTCTGGGACGTGAACGAGACCGTGCAGCGCCTCATCCGTTCGGGCATGCGGGTGGATGCCAAGCGGCTCGCGGATGAGAGCATTGCTCTGGAGGACCTGCTCGTCGCATCCGAGTGATCCGGCCCGCAGACCCCGACCAGCCCCGAGGAGTACAGATGGCCCGTTCGACCGCCGCCGGCGTCATCCTGCCATGCTTGGAGGTGCCGGTGCGCACGATCGGCGGGCGCGACTTCGACTTCTCCCGCGAGATCGCGGTGATGGCCGTGATCAACCGCACACCGGACTCTTTCTACGACCAAGGCGCCACGTTCGCGCTCGACGTGGCCGTGGCCGCCGCCCGGGCCGCCGTCGCCGATGGCGCCGACTGGGTCGACATCGGCGGGGCCAAGTTCGCCCCGGGGCCGCCGATCCCCGTTGCGGAGGAGATCGACCGGGTCGTCCCCGTGGTCTCGGCCCTGCAGGGCTCCGGCGCGGTCATCTCCGTCGACACCTTCGACCCCGACGTCGCACTGGCCAGCATCCGCGCCGGCGCCCACGTCATCAACGACACCACCGGCGTGCACGACCCGCGGATGGCCGAGGTCGTCGCCGACAGCGACGCCACCCTGGTGATCACGCACAGCCTGGCCCGCCCGCGCACGCCCTACCCGGCGCCGCAGTACGACGATGTGGTGGCCGAGGTCGCCGAATTCCTGCTCGCCAGGGTCGACCGCGCCCTGGCTCACGGGATGCCGGCCGAGCGGCTGGTCATCGACCCGGGCCACGACCTGAACAAGAACACCCTGCACTCCCTCGAGCTCACCCGCCGGCTGGGCGAGATCACCGCGCTCGGCCTGCCGACGCTCGTGGCGGTGTCGAACAAGGACTTCATCGGCGAGACCCTCGACCGCGACAGGGACCGCCGCGTGGAGGGAACCCTCGCCGCGGCCGTCTACTGCATCCTGCAGGGCGCCCGCATCGTGCGGGTGCACAATGTTGCGGCCGCCGTGGACGCCGTGCGTATGACCGAGGCCATCCTGGGCTTCCGCGAACCCGCCTACCTGCGCCACAACCTCGCCTGATGACCGCCGCTCACGGCCCCGAGGGCCTCGACCCCGCCATTCCCGGTCCCACGGGTCTCGACCCTGCGGATTCCGCTGCCACGGGTTCCAGCCCCGACGGTCTGGACCCCGCCGAGGTGCTCCGTCGGTACCTCATCACCGACCGGGCTACGCCGCACCTGCGGGTCAACTTCGTCAGCAGCCTCGACGGCGCCGCCACGCACGACGGCGTCAGTGGCGGCCTCGGCGACGACGCCGACCGGCTGGTCTTCGACACCGTGCGGATGCTCACCGATGTGATCCTGGTCGGCGCCGGGACCGTGCGCGCCGAGGGGTACGGCGGGATCCGGTTCAGCCCGGAGGCCGTGGCCTGGCGGCTCGCCCACGGGCTGCCGGAGCACCCTCCAGTGGCGATCGTGTCCGCCCGGCTCGACCTCGACCCGGCGCACCCGGTGTTCACCCGTGCCGCCACCCGCCCGATCATAGTGACCCGGGGACAGGCCCCCGCCGAGCGGCGGGCGGCGCTGGCGGCGGTGGCCGATGTGCTGGTCTGCGGGGACGCATCCGTGGATCATTCGCTCATGGTGACCACCCTCACCGAGCGGGGCTACCCGCAGGTGCTCTGCGAGGGCGGGCCGAGCCTGTTCGGGTCGCTGCTGGCCGCCGACGCCGTGGACGAACTCTGCCTCACCCTGGCGCCGCTGCTCGAGTCCGGCTCCGCCGGGCGCATCGCCGCCGCGACGGAGGCAGCACCGCGCCGGATGCGTCTCGTGCACGCCCTCCCGGCTGCCGACACCCTGCTCCTGCGCTACCAGCGGGCCCGCGAACTGTGACCTAAGCCCCGAAAATCCCGGATTTTCGGGGCTTTTCTCACAGTTCGCGGTGGGGCGGAGGGCTAGGGGACGGGGGCGTGGAGGGCGTGCGCGTCGAGGATCGTGTAGGCGTAGCCCTGCTCGGCGAGAAAGCGCTGCCGGTTCTGAGCGAAGTCCTGATCGACGGTGTCGCGGGCCACGAGCGTGTAGAAGCTCGCGGTGAGGCCGGACTCCTTGGGGCGCAGCAGCCGGCCGAGCCGCTGGGCCTCCTCTTGGCGGGAGCCGTAGGAACCGGACACCTGGATCGCCACCGACGCCTCGGGCAGGTCGACCGAGAAATTGGCCACCTTGGAGACCACGAGCAGGTTCTCCTCGCCCACTCGGAACGCCTGGTAGAGCCGTTCTCGTTCGTTCACGGGTGTGGCACCGGTCAGCGTGGGGGCCTGCAAGACCTCGGCGAGTTCGTCGATCTGGTCGAGGTACTGACCGATCACGAGGATGCGTTCGCCCGGGTGCATCGCGACTAGCTGCTTGACGACATCCAGCTTCGCCGGCGCTGTCGCGGCCATCCGGTAGCGCTCATCATCGGGCGCCGCGGCGTAGCTGAGCCGTTCGGCGTGCGGCAGGTCGATGCGCACCTCGTAGCAGGCGGCGGGGGAGATGAAGCCCTGGGCCTCGATCTCCTTCCACGGGGCGTCGAAGCGCTTGGGGCCGATCAGGCTGAACACGTCGCCCTCGCGGCCGTCCTCCCGCACCAGGGTGGCGGTGAGCCCGAGCCGGCGGCGCGCCTGCAGTTCGGCGGTGAGCTTGAACACCGGCGCGGGCAGCAGGTGCACCTCGTCGTAGATCACCAGGCCCCAGTCCATGGCGTCGAGCAGTGCGAGGTGGGCGTACTCCCCCTTCCGCTTGGCCGTGAGGATCTGGTACGTCGCGATGGTGACGGGTTTGACCTCTTTCACCTGGCCGGAGTATTCGCCGATCTCCTCGGCCGTGAGCGTGGTGCGCTTGAGTAGCTCGTCGCGCCACTGCCGGGCGGACACTGTGTTCGTCACCAGGATCAGCGTGTTGGTCTTGGCGGTGGCCATCGCCCCGGCTCCTACGAGGGTCTTACCGGCGCCGCAGGGCAGCACGACCACCCCGGAGCCGGCGTCGAAGAAGTTCGCGACGGCCTTGTTCTGGTAGTCGCGCAACGCCCAGCCGTTTTCGAGCAGTGCGATGTCGTGTGGGGTGCCCGGGGTGTAACCGGCGAGGTCTTCGGCGGGCCAGCCGAGTTTCACCAGCTCCTGCTTGAGCTGCCCGCGCGCCCACGGTGCCACCAGGAACGACCCCGGCGTGGGTGTCCGATCAGCAGCGGGGCGATCCGGCGGGCGCCGGCGACCTCGGTGAGCACGGGGGAGTCGGTGCTGCGCAGCACGAGCTGTCCCTCGTCGTCCCGGTCGATGACCAGACGGCCGTACCGGCCGACGGTCTCCTCGAGGTCGACGGTGACCGACGCCGGAATCGGGAACTTGGAGTACTTCTCGAGCGTGGCCAGCATGTTCGCGGCATCGTGGCCGGCCGCGCGCGCGTTCCACAGGCCGAGCCGGGTGATTCGGTAGGTGTGGATGTGCTCGGGCGCGCGCTCCAGCTCGGCGAACACGGCCAGGTCGTGCCGGGCATCCTCGGCCTGGGGGTGCGCGACTTCGAGCAGAACCGTGCGGTCACTTTGGACGATCAGCGGGCCATCGGACATAACCGTCAATGGTACGCCCGTGGGCGGCGAGCCTCAGCCCCACAAAGCGGGGTGACGTGGCCGCTCAGGGCGCGGGCAGGATGCTGACGATGCTGGACAGCGGCAGCGTGCGTTCGATGTCGGCCCGGCGGTCGCGGGCGCGGAACCGGCCGCCGCCGACGCTGGCCGGTTCGAGGAGGTAGTCCACGACCTCGCCGTCCGGCATCTGCACGCTCACCTGCACGGTCTGGCGGTGCTTGATGGCCGAGTCGAGTTGCCGTGCCAGCCAGGCGTGCGCGGCCTGTGCCTCGCCGCCGTCGGTGGCGCGCAGCTCAGCCACGAGGGCAACGGTGGGGTCCGGTGATGTCGGGCGTTGTGTCTGCGCCCGCGGGTGCCGGCGCAGGTGCACGATTTCGCCGGTGGGAGTCTCGGCAGCCACCGGATAGCGGGCGTCGGTGAGCGCCCAGAACACGGCTTCGGCCGGGTGTGAACTGCTCAGCCGGGTGGGGGAGAGCGTGGTCAGGGCTAGGGTCGTGAACGTCTGGTCGACCGCGATGGCGCCGAGCACCGCCGTGTCGTCTGACCTGATGTAGCAGGGCCCGCCCGGCTGGGTCGCATCCACGCTGCCCACGCGCACCCGCCCGTACCGGTCGGCGGCGTCGCGGATGAGGTAGTCCACCGGCTGCGGGATCCCGGTGAGCGAGATGGAACCGAGGAAGGCCAGCAGTGATTCGGCGTCGTCGCCGGTGGCCAGGGCGCGATTGACGGAGGGGCCGCTGAGCCGGTAGCTAGAGGCCAGTTCGCGGCTTTCGACATCCGCAAAGGTGCGCAGCCGCGCGTCGATCGCCGGCGAGAGCGGGCCGGGCGCCACGATCGAGAGATCGTGCTGCAGGTAGACCGTGCCCACCTCGGCGGGCAGCGAGGCGGTGATCAAGCGGATCGCGCCGTCGATGTCGCCGGCGAGAACGGATGCGCCTGCCGCGCTGGTGGCCTGCCGCGCGGTGATGCCGATCAGTTCGCCGTCGCGGGCGAAGTCGGCGATGCGGGCGTCCATCCAGGTGCCGCCGGCGGGGTAGAGCCAGGCGACGAAGCGGTGCAACGCGTCGCCCCAGGCGACCTCGGGGCGACCCGCCACAATCTGCCGGATGTCCGCGGGCAGCGCCGCGAGCCAGGACTGGGCCAGCACGCCCCAGCGGGCTCCCGCAGCGTCGACCAGCCAGGCCTCGCCTGCGGCCGATTCGGACCAGTAGCCGGCGTCGAGCACCACCAGTTCGGCGCGGGCGGCGATGGTGACCAGCGCGATGACGTCGTCGAGATCGACGCCCATGGCCGCGGAGAGCCGTTTGCTGTCGGGCAAGCCGAGCCCGCCGCGGCTGAGCTCGCGGGCCGGTTCGCGGTCGAGTTCGGTAAGCAGCTCGGCGATCGCGGAGACCGAGGCGAACGCGCGCTCGGCGGCGAGCCGCTCGGTGAAGCGGCCCTCGGTGGCCGAGAGAGGCGCCAGCGGCGTGGGTGCGGGAATGCCGGCCAGGTCGGCGGCGCTCGGCAGGCCCTGATCGGACCAGTCGCGCAGTCGCGCGGTGACGGCCGGGTAGGGCCGCACGGTGTCGTCGACGCGGGCGAGCAGCATCAGGTCGGCCAGCCGGTCGATGCGGGCTGTCATCTCCTCGGCGGAGCCGGTGTCGTGGCCCAGGTCGACGAGCCCTTCGGTGAGCTCGTCGAGTGTGGGTGCGCCCAGCTCGCCGGCCACCGCCAGCACGGCCAGCGTGTTGCGGTCCAGGTGCGAGAGCGTCGCCTGAATGGCGTCGGGGTCGAGCAGGGCCTCGGCGAGGTCGAAGAAATCACGGATGCCGTGGGCCGGGATCGATCGAAGGGCGATCGTGCGGCGCAATGCTGCGTCGTCCAGTGCGCGGAGGCGGGAGGCGAGCGTCAGCATGGGTGTTACTCCTGGTTCTGTCGAGCCTCGCGTGCACGGCGGATTCCGCTGACGATCATCAGCGCGATGATCAGGAGGAAACCGAGGGGGAGGCCGAACAGGGGCAGTGTGAGCACGGCGGGCCACACTCCCTGGCTGAACCCGTCGTTGTCGCCGGCGCCGGCGGCAGTGCCGAGGATCACGGCGAGGAAGGCAAGGATGGACAGGCCGACCACGCCCGCGACCATGTACGCCAGGATCTTCTCGAGCCGGCCGGGGTCGTGTGGAGTTTGAGTGGTCACAGACCTAGGATACGGGGCATAGTCAGCTACAACGGAATAAGCTGGGTCAGGTTGGCACGCATTCTGCGCGCCCCAAAATTACAGCGAGGTTCAGATGCCCACCGGCAAAGTCAAGTTCTACGACGAGGAGAAGGGTTTTGGCTTCATCAGCTCCGATGATGGCCAAGAAGTCTTCCTGCACGCATCCGCGGTGCCCGCCGGAGTTACCGTGAAGGCCGGGATGAAGCTCGAGTTCGGCATCGCCGACGGCAAGCGCGGCGCACAGGCGCTGTCGGTGCGGGTCATCGAGGCTCCGCCGAGCCTGGCCAAGCTCAGCCGCAAGCCGGCCGACGACATGGCCATCATCGTGGAGGACCTCGTCAAGCTGCTCGACGGCATCGGCTCGAGCCTGCGCCGCGGACGTTACCCCGACAGTGCACACGGCAAGAAGATCGCGGCGATGCTGCGCAAGGTTGCCGAGGAACTGGATGCGTGATCCGTTCGATCCCACCCCAGCTCCGGCCCAGCCTGTTGAGACGCCCGTCGAGGGAGAGCTCGTCGACGAGACGCCCGCTGGCACCATTGCCTCTGACGCGGTTGCCTCCGATACTGCTGCTGACGACGCCGCCTCCGACGACGCGGCACCCGCAGAGGATGCCCCGGCCAGTAGCGGCGCCGTCGCGGAGGTCGACGATGACGAGGTCTACGAGGCCGACGAGGTGCTCGTCGGCGCGACCGACCAGGCCCGGGCGGCTCTGGAGCTGATCACCCCGGCCGACACGATCGGTGAACCCCTCGGCTACATCGTCGAGGGTGAGCACGTGCTCTCGCTGCTGTTCGATTGCTTGATGACCGGATACCCGGGATGGCGCTGGACGGTCAGCCTGTCGCGGGTCGACGGCGAGTCAGAACCCCAGGTGCTCGAAACCGAGCTCATGCCCGGCGACGACGCCCTGCTCGCGCCGGAATGGGTGCCGTGGAGTGACCGGCTGGCCGACTCCAAGCTCGCCGAGGAACTCGCCGCGGCCGCACTGACCGACGACAGCGACGACAGCGACGACGACGACAGCGACGACGACGATGACGACGATGACGACGACGATGACGACGACGACGACGACGATGACGACGACAGTGACGAGGCCGACCTCCACGCCGACGACATCGCCGATGACGGCATCGACGTCGACGAAGCCCTAGCGGCGTCGGAGCAGCACGAAGGCGAGTCCAGCCAGGCCGAGGCCCAGTCCGATGGCGGCGCACCACAGCCACCAGCCCAGGCCGGCGTCGCTCAGTTCAGTTCGGAAGACGACCGCTAGCACCAGCGCAATCAGCCAGACGGCCGAACCCACCGCCACCGCTTTCCGCGCATTCGCGCGGGCGGGCACCGGGTCCGGCCGTCTTTCGCTGTCCTTGAGCCAGAGGCGCATGAGTGCGACTAACCCAGGTTGGCTACTACGTACTCGATCGACGAGACGAGCTTGCGCACATCCGCCGGTTCGATGGCCGTGAAAGTGGCGACGCGCAGCTGGTTGCGGCCGAGCTTGCGGTACGGCTCGGTGTCGACGATGCCGTTGGCGCGCAGTACCTTGGCGATAGAGGCGGCGTCGATGGCGTCGTCGAAGTCGATCGTGGCGACGACCTGCGAGCGGTGGCTCGGGTCCGCCACGAACGGGGTGGCGTAGTCCACGGTCGCGGCCCAGTCGTAGAGCACGGATGACGATTCCTGCGTGCGCGCCGACGCCCAGGCGAGTCCGCCGTTGCCGTTGATCCAGTCCAGCTGGTTTTCCATGAGCAGCAGCGTCGACAGCGCGGGGGTGTTGAGCGTCTGGTTGAGGCGCGAGTTGTCGATCGCGTTCTTGAGGCTGAGGAACTCGGGAATGTACCGGCCGCTGGCCGCGATGCGCTCGACGCGTTCGATCGCCGCGGCGGAGAAGAGCGCGAACCAGATGCCCCCGTCGGAGGCGAGGTTCTTCTGCGGGGCGAAGTAGTAGACATCCGCCTGGTCGGCTTCGAAGTCGATGCCCGCGGCGGCGCTCGTGGCGTCGATCACGGTGAGCGCGCCGGCGTCGCCGTGCACCCGGGTCACCGGGGCCATGACGCCGGTCGAGGTCTCGTTCTGCGGCCAGGCGTACACGTCGACACCCTCGGTGGGAACGGCCTCGGCACGTGACCCTGCGGGTGCCTTGATCACATCTGGTGCGGTGAGGAACGGTGCGGCGGCGGCGGCGGCGAACTTGCCGCCGAACTCGCCGAAGACGAGGTTCTGGGCGCGGGTCTGGATGAGCGAGAAAGCGGCGGCGTCCCAGAACGCGGTCGACCCGCCGTTGCCCATGATGATCTCGTAGCCCTCGGGGGCGCGGAACAGGTCACTGAGACCGGTGCGCACGCGCCCGACCAGGTTCTTCACCGGTGCCTGACGGTGGGAGGTGCCCAGGATGCTCGCGCCGGCACCGGAGAGGTAGTCGAGCTGCTCCCGGCGGATCTTGGACGGGCCGCAGCCAAAACGTCCGTCGGCGGGCAGCAAGTCAGTGGGGATCTGTAGGTCCGGCATATCTGGATTCTAGTTGGCCGGGTCGCACGGGTAGTGTTGTGGCGTTGCACATATGGCCGAGCGGGAGGCTGCGGATGACTGACCTTATCGACACGACCGAAATGTATCTCCGCACGATCCTCGACCTCGAGGAGGAGAACATCGTTCCCCTGCGCGCGCGCATCTCGGAGCGCCTCGGCCACTCCGGCCCTACGGTGTCCCAGACCGTGGCCCGGATGGAACGCGACGGCCTCGTCGTCGTCTCCGGCGACCGTCACCTCGAACTCACCCTGAGCGGCCGCAGCAAGGCAGTGCACGTCATGCGCAAGCACCGTCTGGCCGAGCGACTGCTCAGTGACGTCATTGGTCTTGAGTGGGAGTTCGTCCACGACGAAGCCTGCCGCTGGGAGCACGTGATGAGCGAGCAGGTCGAGCGCAAGATCCTCGAAATCCTTGGTCACCCCACAGAATCCCCATACGGCAACCCCATCCCCGGGCTCGATGAGCTGGGCGATTCGCCCGCCGTCGCGTTCATGGCCGGTGTCACCAACCTGCTCGACGTGGTTGCCGCGTCGACCCAGCCGGTGAGCGCCGTCATCCGCCGCCTGGGCGAGCCCGTGCAGTTCGACCCCGAGCTGCTCTCTCAGCTCAAGCAGTCCGGCGTGCTGCCGGGGAACACCGGTACCTTCTCCGCCGCGGGCTCGTATGTTCTCGTGCAGGTGGAGGGTTTCGGAGACGGACTCGAGCTGCCCAACGAGGTCGCCGGCCACATCTTCGTGACGACCCCTGTCGCCGCCGCAGCGGCCTGACGAGGCCCTCAAAGTTCTGTTGGAATTCACAGGTTTGTTACCAATTCGTTAGATTCCGGCATTTCAGGGTGACAAACCGTAGTCGGTCACGTAACCTCAGACCTGCTCACAGATCAGAAACGATCGTCGGGCCCGCGCAAGACGCCTTTACCCTCCCGTCTCTTGCGGCGGAAAATTACACGCGACCAGACGCACTGGACGGGGGCAACTACCTAGTGTTGTCAAGGCGCCGGAGGTTCGATTTGGCTGTATTAGGTAGAAGACTGTCCCGACGCGGTCGGCGCTCAACGGCTCTCGCTGTGCGCCCCGCCCCCCTCGAACCGCTGCGCGCAGCGCAGACCGAGGTCAACCCGCGCATCGTGATGCGCCCGGGGACGCCCGTGAAACGGCCCGCCCGCCGCAACGCCGTGGGCAACATCGTGATGATGACCCTCGCGACCGGGCTCGTCGCCACCATGGCCCTACCGGCCTATGCCTTCGCGCCGTCCGACAACGCCGAGAGCTTCACCGCTACCGACGCGACCGAACAGGCCAAGGCCGGCGAGCAGGCTGTGGCCGTGGATGACACCGCAGCCACTGTCACCGTCGCGGAGGACGCCTTCGCCGCCACGCCCCAGGCCGAGCTCGACGCGGCCGACGCCGCCGCAGCCGCAGCCGAGGCCGCCGAAGCGGCGCGTACCGCCGCTGCCAGCTCGATGACCTCTTACGCGGCCTCGTACAGCGGCCCGACCGCGGCCGACTACCTGGCCAGCCCGGCCTACCCGAGCTTCAGCCTCTCCTCCGTCTACAACGTCGCCCTGCAGTACCAGGGCGTTCCGTACGTCTACGGCGGCGCCACTCCGGCCGGTTTCGACTGCTCCGGCTTCGTGATGTACGTGTACGCACAGTTCGGTATTTCCCTGCCGCACTCGTCCACCGGGCAGGGCGCCGCAGGCACCCGCATCTCCCTGGCGGACGCACAGCCTGGCGACCTGGTCATCATGGACGGCCACGACGGGTTCTACGCCGGGAACGGCAATATCCTGCACGCGCCGTATGAAGGCGCATCCGTGCGGGTGCAGCCGATCTGGACCAGCGACTACTACATCGTCCGACTCGGCATCTGAGCCGCTTGACCTCCCCAGGCCGGCCTCCGCGGTAAACACTGGGTAACGCCTAGCACAAATGGTGCGCCACGATACCGTGGCGCACCATTTGTGGGTTAACCTGTTGCCCTGATGTTCTGCGGGATTTTGGGAGAGCCAATGCGCAAGCTACGCACGATCCACACCATGGATGTGCGCGGACACTTCGCGCTGCGGCACAGCAGTCAAATCTGTTGCGAGTTTCGTGTGCGGTCAGCACACCGGAGCCCGTGGGGCGTTGTCATGATGACGACGCCCTTTTTGTTTGCCCGCATCTCCTCCCCGCCGACTCCAGGCAGCAGTTCGAATGGCTGGAAGCCGTCCAGCCCTTTTCGAAAGGGAGCGCATGCGCACACTGGTCCTCAACGCGGGATATGAACCCCTCGCGGTCGTTTCGTTCAAGCGGGCACTCGTCCTCGTCATGAACCAGAAGGCAACAATCATCCAGGCCGATCAGGGGCACCCGGTCTGGGCTGCGACGGGTTCGTGGGAGCGTCCCAGCGTCATCCTGCTCACTCGGTACGTGCGCCTGCCGCGCTCGCGGGCCGTGCCGGTGAGCCGAAGGGGAGTGCTGCGCCGCGACGAACACCGCTGCTGCTACTGCGGCAAGTCGGCGAGCACGATCGATCACGTGCAGCCGCGGTCACGTGGCGGGCGGGATACCTGGGACAACCTGGTGGCCTGCTGCCTGCGCTGCAACAACCTCAAGAGCGACCGAACGCCGGCCGAGATGGGGTGGGACATGCATTTCGACCCGCGGATGCCGCAGGGCACCACCTGGGTGGTCAGCGGTGTGGAGCGGCCGTTGCCGCAATGGGACGAGTTCCTCGCGCCCGCCGTCGCCGCGTAGCTCACCGACACCTGGGCAGGCACGCCAGCGTCCGGCTTGGTGCACGCAGTCTCACTCCGACCGCCTCGGTATTCCCAGCTGACGCCCACCCCTCGTTAACCTGGTGCTTACCTTCAGGGCTGAGGATCACGTCATGATCACCATGACAGCTATCGTGCGCCCGGTGGAACCGCTCAGCAGCTTCCCCGTCCTCGGACAGAATCTTCGCCGTCACTACGAACACACCCTGCTCTTCACCGATCAGATGTTTGTGATCTTCCCTGGTATCGGCGCGGTCCTCGTGACCGAGCACGCCAACAGCTACCGCTTCGACGTCGTCGGCAACGACCAAGCGATTGCCGATCACCGCATCATGAAGCTCGAGGCCTATATCCTGAACGAAACGGACGGTCAGCGCATCCGGTTCGACTGGGCCAAAGCGGCCCGTGTTCCCCTTCCTTTCCGTTAGCCGGGAGTGTGGTCGAGTCCACGATCGGGTGGTTGCCTCGGGTGCCCAAGCGCTGAAGAATGACCTTGTGAGCGAACTAGACGAAACTCAAGCCCTCGGCCACGTGCTCGACCGACTGTCACAGCGGTTCCCGGGCCTGGGGCGAGCCCACATCGCGAACATTGTGGAAGAGGAGCACGGGCGCCTCGAGCAGGGTCGAGTGCGCGACTTCGTACCGGTCCTCGTCGAGAAGGCCGCGAAGAAGCGGCTGAAAAAGGAAGCCGACGACACGTTCGTCTCGGTCGAACAACCGGAAGCGCTGGTTCCGCCACGAGACGGTGCCCCAGACCCGGATCCGATGGAAGTCGAGCGGGCACGCCGCGCGGCTCAGGGCAGCCATTTGTTCGGCGGCCTTGTCGGAAACTCCGGAGAGAATGAGCACTGACTGACTTCCTCGCGCCCACCCTCGCCGCCTGTCCGGGGCGCGGTCAGGTGTCCGGCACCCCGTTGTCGTCACAATGTCACGAAAACGTAACGCTCAAGGTGACATCGGGTGCGCTCATCCCATATGGTTATGAGGTCCCCCCACCGGTTGTGGCTGTTAAGAGGATTGTCTGTGACTCATTCCGGCCCCGCCGGCTCGCCCGAGAGCGACGGTGTAATCCCCACGCGCCGTGAGGCCCGAGCCCTTCGTGCAGCCGCCGAAGCCGCGGCTCTTTCCGCAACTGCCGACCTTGTTGTGAGCGCGACGCACGACACCGCGCCGGTTTCGGAGCCCGCCGTGCCCGTTCCGGCCGTGCCTGTCGTGTCGGTGTCGCCCGATCTGGCGGCCGTTGTTGAGAGCGCGACCACCTCCAGCATTCCCGTCGTCGCGTCGGCACCGCTCAGCCGCCCGGAGACCGCCCCGCCGGGCTCGACGATTCCCGAACTGTCGGTGCCGGAATACCTGCTTCCGGATCAGACCACAGGCGTCTTCCCGCCCTCCCGCCGCGAAGCCCGTCAGCGCGCCACCGTGCGGCCGACGCCGACAACCCGGGCGCTGCGGGCGCCGGCCAAGCCGACCAAACCGGCCGCCGCATCCGCCAAGCCGGCCGGGTCGGCAGCCGTGCGACGCGTCAAACGCCACACGCCGCTGGCCAAGCTCGTCACCCTCATGGCCATCCCCGCGGTCTTCCTTACCGCGGCCCTGCCCGCCTACGCGTTCTCCCCGCAAGGCTCCGCCGGCTTCAGCGCCCAGTCCGCGGTCGACGCCCAGGCCGTCACCGTCGCCTCCGCCGCGGCCGCCGTGACCATTTCGGCCGACGGGTTCTCGGCCACCAGCCAGGCCGAACTCGACGACATCGAGGCCGGTCTGCAGGCCTCCCAATCGCAGCAGAGCGCGGCCGAACAGGCGCGGGCCTCCGCGGCGGAGTACGCCGTGTACGGCATCCGCTCGGAGCGTGACGACTACCCGTGGCCCACAGCGGCGACGGATGCGCAGGGCGGCGGGCTCTCCCCGCTCGGCTACTACTACCGCGAATGCGTCGACTTCGTGGCGTGGCGGCTCAACCGCGATGCCGGCAGCACCGGCAGCCCGTGGAAGTGGAGCTGGAACTCGATGACCCCCGGCGGCGGAGACGCATCCTCGTGGGCGAACGCCTGGGCGGCCAAGGGCTGGCCCACCAGTAAGACCCCGATCGTGGGCGCGGTGGCCTGGTTCACCTACAACCACGTGGCCTACGTGCAGTCCGTGCCCGGAGACGGCACCGTGGTGCTCGAGGAGTACAACTGGATGGGTTCGCACGCGTATCACACCCGTACGGTGCCGATCAGCGAGGTGCCGATGTACCTCTACCCGCCGTCCTAGTCCCTGCAGAGCCGGAGCCGGAGTGTTCTCCTGCCGTACGGTGTCGCGATGAGTGGACTAAATCCTGCGCCGATTGAAGATAAACTTGCCCGGTCAGCCTCTGTAGCTCAATGGAAGAGCAGTTCCGTCCTAAGGAAAGGGTTGGGGGTTCGAGTCCCTCCAGGGGCACCATCCGTCGGCCGCGGAATCGCACCACATTCCAAGGAAATAGTGCGATTAATAGGACCGGTGTTGACGAAACGTCCTTGTATCTCACCGATCTCCTTGTAAACGTTCGTTGCTCAGGCGTCCGCGGCGAGACCGTGGTGTGGTTGTGGGCAGGGCGTACCGGCCGGCATCCGCCCCATCGTGGGCTTGGTAGCGTGACGGCATGACAACTACACGGTGGGCAATCCTCGGACCGGGCGATATCGGCGGCTGGTTCGCGCGGGCATTGCCCGGGTCGGCGCACGGCACGCTGCACGCCGTCGGCAGCACCGACCCCGGTCGGGCGGCCGATTTCGCGGCACTGTATGGTGCACCGGTCACCGGTACCTACGGCGAGCTGCTCGCCCGGGACGACATCGACGCCGTGTACATCTCGACGGTGAACACCACCCATGCCGACCTGGCCGTGGCGGCGCTGCAGGCGGGCAAGGCCGTGCTGTGCGAAAAGCCCGTCGCGCCGACTCTGGCCGAGGTGGAGCGGGTGCTGGCCCAAGCCGCGGCCTCCGACCTCCCGTTCGTGGAGGCGTACAAGCACCGGTTCGGGCCGTTCGCCCGGGCCCTCGACGCCGCCGTCGCCGGCCTGGAGGTGGGCTCGGCGCTGCGGTTGACCGCGTCGTTCGGCTTCGCCGCGGGCGAGCGCTCCGGCCGCCTGTTCGACCCGGGCCTGGCCGGCGGGGCGATCCTCGACGTGGGCGGCTACCCGGTGTCTCTCGCGGTGGGACTCGCCGCCGCCGCCGGCCTCGACCCCGCGGACCTCACCCTCACAGCCGCCGCGGGCCGTGTCGGCGACACCGGGGTGGATGAGCACGCCACCGCTACCGTGTCGGCGAACGGCTTCACGGCGGAGGTGGCCTGCTCCATCGTGACCGAGTTGCCGAAGTCGGCGACGCTGATCGGCAGCGCGGGGAGGATCGACCTGCCCGACGTGTTCGGCAGCCGGGCCGCCTCTGCGGCATCCTTCACCGTGCGCACCGACCGCGGCGATCGTGTTGTCGAACCGGCGACGGTGGATCCGTTTGCCGCGGAGGCCGACGCCGTGTCGCTGGCCGCGCTGGAGGGCCGGACCGAAGTGGCCGAGATGCCCTGGACGCACAGCCGCGCCATCGCGCGCCTGCTCGATCAGTGGCGCGCGGGGCTCGGGGACTGAGTATCCGCGTCGTCTGTCGGGGGAGGGGCACCTGCTCGCGCAACCCCGATGGCCATTCGGAGCCGAGAACGCGACGCGCGGGTCGAGCCACCCGGGGAGCGGCGGGGTGCCCGCGGAACACGACGCGCGGGTCGGGCGCCGTTAGGCACCGGGCGGGCCACCCACCAAGCGGCGTGGTGCCCGCGGAACCTGTGAGACCGATCGCACCCGGGGCGCCGCCGAAGCCGAGGCTGCGGGGCGCACCGGGGCGCGGTCGGATCATCGGAACTGTGTGAGCTTGAGAACCAGGTATTGGTCTCGAGCGTTCTCCAGGTCTCGCCGGGCCCGCACCGACTCGGGCGAGAACACGGGGCGTTCCCGACGGGGCGTGCGCACGGGGCGTCGACCCCAGGCGATGAGGGCCATGCCCAGGTGCATCGCGGCACGGTCGAGCGCCCCCACACGGCGCACGGGGCGCGGTTCGGGGTGCGGGACAGGTTGGGGCGGGTGATCGTGACGGCCCGGACGGGGCGCCAGTTGGGTATTCATGGTGGTGATTCCTTCGTGAAAGGTGCGAATCCGGGCACGCCGAAGAGCGTCCGGGGTCGCCGAATGAGGGTGGCCGCTGGAGGCGGCTAGAGGCGCGGCGCGCGAGGAACGCGCGACGCGAGCGGGGTGAATGACCCTGGCTGCAGGCACATGAGTGCGGATGCTGCCTGGTCGGGCTTCGAGAGCGTCACCACCGTCTGGACCGGTGGGTTACCTACTGGCCGATCAGGCGGTGAAGACGCCGACGAAGCCGGCGGTGGTACGGATTGCGATTGCAGTCATCTGAATAAACACGCTGGGCTCCTTTCGTCGTATGGCGTAAGCATCACCGTAGTGGGATGACCGGCCGCGCTGCAACACTTTTTGGCACTTTCGTCGTTGGGCCAGTCTGGCTACCCTGAAAACATGTGTAGGAACATCCATCAGCTGCACAATTTCGAGCCGGCCGCGACGGACGACGAAGTACACGCCGCCGCCCTCCAATTCGTGCGCAAGATCAGTGGGTCCACGAAACCGTCGCAGACCAACCAGGACGCATTCAACCGTGCGGTTGAGGAGATCGCCCACATCTCCAGGCACCTTCTGGAGGACCTGGTCACGACCGCTCCGCCGAAGAACCGCGAGGTGGAGGCGGAGAAGGCCAAGGCGCGTTCGGCCAAACGGTTCGCCGCGGCCTGACACCGTCGCCGATCAGTCGGCGGCGCGCGCCCGTCGGCACCGGATGCGTGTGGAGCGGGGAACGTCAGTCCTGGGCCGCTAGCGCATCGGCTGCCGCCCGGGCCTCGTGGGCGCGCCGACTCGTCGTATCCGCCTGGGCCTGGGCAGCGCTGCGTGCGTCGACCAGGGCCTGCGAGTCGTCGTCGACGGCCGTGCGGGTGGATTCCGCCTCCCTCAGCTGCTCCCGCAGCGCCGCCACCTCGGCCTCCAGGCGCTGCCGACGTAGGTCGAGCCGATGGGCGCGACGGTCGAGGGCATCGAGCGTCGCGGCCGCGGCCTCGGCGTCACCCTCGAGACGTTCGGCCTCCCGGCGGGCCTCTTTGCGCAGGCGCACCTGGTGCAGTTGCACCGGCGGTGTGCTGCTGGAAGAGGCTGGTTTCGGCGAGGGAACGGCGGCGGCGCCCGGCACCGCGACGGCATCGAGCAGGTCGACGGGTTCGAAGCCCACGGCCCGCAGCGCACGCACGAGAAGACCGGCGGCAGCCGCGGCCGCGGCCGCCGGGTCGGAGGTGGCCGCCTGCAGCGCCTGCTCGACCTCGCCGAGCACGCTCGCGGTGGGCGGATACCCGGCCGCCTGGGCCAGATCTGCGGCCTCGCGGGCGAGTCCGGCCACGGCGTCCCGGCGCTCGGCGCCGAGCCGGCGGAGCTCGTCACGGTCGAGTCGCTCCTGCGCCTGGCGCATCTTTTCGCCGAGCCGCAGGAGCGCCTCGAGCTTCTCCGCCCGTTCCCGCGCGATCAGGTTCATCACCCAGGCCGCGGGCGAGGGCTTGCGCAGGGCGGCGACCTGTGTGGCCAGCGCGGCATCCGTCGGCCTGAGGTCTCGCGCCCGGGCATTCCGGTGGGCCGTGAAGTCTGCGGGGGCGAGGCCGTAGAGTTCCTGGGCGATTGCGGTGAGCGAGACGGCCATGGCACTATCCTCACCCGCGGGGGCGCCCGCCGCCAGCGGCCGTACCGGCAATCAGGTGCAGGTCGGGGGTTTCGCCCGAGCCCCCGCGCGGCTACCGTGAGCGGGAGAACCGGTCGGCCAGGCCAGGAAATGGAGCGCGTGATGACGACGGATGGGCGGGGCCGCGTGATCGTACGCGACGGATCGTGGGGGTTCTTCTTCCTTCTCGCCTACATCGGGGCGGCGATCTACTTCATCTCGATCTCGGACGGCTCATTCTGGGGCTTCATCCTCGGCCTGCTCCAGGCCATCGTTTGGCCGGCCTACGCCACCTATCACGTGCTGCTGCTGCTCGGGGCGTGACCGCAGGCGTAGCCCAACCGGCGGCGCGGCAGCGGGAGCCGGCCCATCCGGCAGGGGCGGGACGCCTCAGGCGATACGGCCGAGTTCGGCCGGTTCGGCCGTCCACAGGGCCACGCGGTCGAGGGAGTGCGCCGGGGCCCGGTCCACAGAGACGGGCAGATCGGCCGGCCCGTGCGCGCCGGCGGGCACCGCCACGACGCTCGCGGTCATCACGACGGGGTACAGGGCCCGGTGGGCGGGACTGGTGCGTAGCAGGGTGGTCATGGTCGGTCCTTTCAACGGAATGGTCCGACCTTCGCGTCCTGATCGGTCATTCCATCGTGCCTGCTGGGCGCTGCCGTGGCATCCGCCAGACGGATGAACCGGTGTGCTCCGTTTGGTGTAGTCGCCGCGCCGCCGGCTCAGCTGTCGGAGAGCTCCCGGGGTGGCGTGATGGCGTCGACCAGGACTCCGTTTCGCCCATTTCGATGGCCTCTTCGACCAGGAGTGATCTCTACCGGGACGGTGGAGCCGTCGCTGAACGCGGCCTCACCGGGTCGCTACGGCCATGACGGTTCGCGAGCACGCGTCGAGGAGCCCGACGTCACTCATCGGCGGAAGATCGTTGATGGCACCGGAGCGTGTGTCGCACCGGGGCGGAAGCAGGTCGCCTTCGCTTCAGGCAGACGCGGAACGCGTTATCGGCCGCGGGACTGGAGGAAGACCATCACGAGGGTGCCCGCTCCGTAGAGCAACAGCTTGCCGCGGTAGCCGGCCCACCAGGCGCGCGGCGCGGGCTGCTCGTCGTCGGCGGGCGCATCATCCGGCAACTCGGTCGTGCCGGGACCGGCGGCATCGGCAGAGCGCACGCCGTCGCGCCCGACGGGTGCGGCTGGAGCCGGCCCGCCGCCGAGCCGTTCAAACGGCCGGGCCAGAAACTCGGGAATCTGGATACGGTCGAACTCGTCGCGCGGTTCGTCGCTCTTGTCCTTCTTCATCCGGATCACGCCCCCTTCTGTCCCAGTCTAGGGAATCCCCAGCGCCGTCGAGACGCCCGCGGTCCCTTCGCGCCGCAGCTGTCGGAGGACGCCCAGTTTTCTGGCGTCGTGCACGGGCTGGAGACCAGCCGGCCGGGTCTCTCGCAGACACGGCGAGAGCGCGTCGCAGCTCGGTCTCGGCAAGAGCCCCGATCATCACGGCGATCATGACCGGGGCTAGAGGAATGCGGAAGCGTCTATCGTGGGGCCAGAAGGAGGTGCGTCGTGACGAACGGAGCACTGGTACTCGCCGGCGGCGGCAGCGTGGGCATCGCGTGGGAACTCGGTTTTCTGGCGGGACTTCAGAACGCGGATGCGGCGCTGATGACGCGCATCCGTGAGCCGGAAACCACCTATGTGGGTACCTCTGCGGGGTCGATCGTGGCAGCCATGCTCGCCAGTGGCGCGAGCTTGACCGACCTGTTGCAACCCGAGCTGGACAGCGCGAGCACCGTCGGCTCCCGCGGCCGGGGAACCTTGTGGGGGATCGTGCGGGTGGGGGCGGCCATGCTGCGCGCCCGGGTCGGAGCCAGGACGCCCGAGGCAGGCCGCCGGAGAATAGGGGCGTTCGCCGCCCGCGCCGCCACCGGGCCCGAGGATGCGTGGGTTGAGAGCATAGCCGCCCGCCTGCCCCTGCACACCTGGCCCGACCGCCGCCTCCTCATCACCGCGGTCGACGTGGAGTCCGGAGAATTCAGAGTCTTCGACCGGGACTCGGGCGTTGGCCTCGCCGACGCCGTTGCGGCCAGTTGCGCGGTACCGGGTATCTTTCCGCCCGTCACAATTCAGGGCCGTCGGTACATGGACGGCGGCATGAGGTCGATAGCCAACGCGGATCTCGCCCGCGGCTGCGATCCGGTACTCATCGTAGTTCCCATGCGCGAGGGCGGTCCCGGCATCGGCAGCATCTCGCCGACCGAACTGGACACGCTCGGCTCGAGTCGTAGCCATCTGGTGTACGCCGATGCCCAGTCCACTCGGGCGTTCGGCAGGAACCCGCTGGCCACCAGCACCCGTGCGGCGTCGGCCCGCGCCGGCTACCGGCAGGGGCAGCAGGGCCGGCGAACCGTCGCGGAGCTCTGGGCGGATCCTCGCACCGCGACGGTCCACCACGAAAGCTGAGCAGCCTGCGACGACCGTACCGGGCTCGGCTTCGGGAAACGATTCTCGGGCAAAAGTGAGATTAACCAGACGTAATGCGACGGGGCATCCTCTGTTGCGACCTTTTTCCCTCTAATCGGTCGAGGGAGGCTGCCGGTGCGCTGCTGCTGTCAGGGCAGCAACCCGGCGATGATCGCCACGGCCTCTTCGAAGATCTCGGGGCGGGCGCGTGAGTAGTTCAGGCGCAGGAACGAGCCGGTGGGTTCGGCGGGGAACCAGTCGTCGCCGGGGGAGAACAGCACGCCGGCCGCGCGGCTGCGGCGGGCGAGGTCGCGCATGTCGACGCCGTCGCTCGTGCGCACCCAGAGGTTGAGGCCGCCCCGGGGAACCACCTCGAGCGCATCCGTGCCCAACTGGCCGCGCACCTGCCTGGCCATCTCGTCGCGGCGGGCGCGCAATGCCCCGCGCAGCCGCGCGAGGTGGCTGCGCCAGCCGGGATCGGTGAGCACGTCGACGGCGGCGGCCTGCAGGATGCCGCTGACGTAGAGGTCGTCGACGGTGCGGTCGGCCTGGATGCGGGCCAGCGCAGGGCCGCGCGCCACGACGGCGCCCACCCGGATGGCGGGGGAGACGCTCTTGGTGAGTGACCGCACGTACACGATGTGCCCGTTGGCGTCGTCGGCGGCGAGCGGCACGACCTCGGCGTCGATGCCGAAGTCATGCGCCCAGTCGTCCTCGATGAGGTAGACCCCGCGGGCCTGGATCACGGCCAGGACGTCGGCCCGTTCGGTGCTCGTCCAGAGCGCCCCGGTGGGGTTGGCGAAGTGCGGTTGGGCGTAGAACAGCCGCGCCCCGCTGGCGGCCAGGGCGTCGTCGAGGTCGCCCGCGGCGGGCGCCCCTGCGCCCCGGCCGATGGGCACCACTCGCAGTCCGGCCTGGCGGGCGGCCGCCATCGCACCCCAGTAGGTGGGCGATTCCATCACGATGGCGTCGCCCGGAGCGGCCAGCGCCCGGAAGATCGATGACAGCGCGCTCTGCCCGCCTGGCGTGATCACGACGTCGTCGGCCGTGGCCGGGGCGGCGGCGGATGCGCCGGCGGGGGCCAGCTCCGCGGCGAACCAGGTGAGCAGCTCGGGCAGCCCGGCCAGGGGAGCCCGCTCGACGGCGGTACTCGTGCGCGCCGCGCGCACGAGCGCCGACCGTACCAGCCGGGTGGGCAGCAGTTCCTCGGCCGGGTAGCCGGAATGCAGGGAGATGACCCCGGGACCAGCGGTGGCCAGGGCGGCGCCGATGGCGTCGGCGCCGGTGCGCGGGGTGCCCAGGGCGGTGGTCTGCCAGCCGAAGTCGGCCCGGTGCACGCCGGGTCGCCGGGCCACGAAGCTGCCCGCACCCGGCCGGGTCTCCACGAGCCCCTCGAGCACCAGCCGTTGCACGGCCCGCTGCACCGTGAGCGGACTGGCCGCGTGCTCACGCACCAGGGTGCGCGTGGAGGGCAAGCGCTCACCGGCGGGCCGGGTCGCCGCCAACCGGCGCAACCGCCGTTCGATCGCCAGGTGGGCGGATTCGCCGGACGGACCGTCTACCGTGGTGCTATCCTCATGCATGAAACCAGACAATAGCGCTATCGTCGCTCGGCCGCCAGTGTTATCCGGCCCGGTTCCTGCCACGGCCACGGGATCCACGGGTGCGGCTTTGCCTGGCTCGTCTGCAGCCGGGTTGGGGTTCGGTCTGCTCGGCGTGCTGGCGTTCTCCTTCACCCTGCCGCTGACGAGGGTGGCCGTTGGGCAGCTCGACCCGCTCTTCGTCGGCGCCGGCCGGGCCGTCGCGGCCGGGCTCCTCGCGATCCTGGTGCTCGCGGTGTTGCGGCAGCGGTTTCCGCGCGGCCAGCAGTGGGCGCGACTGGCGCTCGTGGGGGCGGGGGTCATCGCCGGGTTCCCCATTCTCACCTCGTACGCGCTGCAGACGGTGCCGGCCGCCCACGGCGCCGTCGTGATCGGCCTGCTGCCCGCTGCCACGGCCGTGGTCGCGGTTCTTCGTGCCCGCGAACGGCCGACGTCCCGGTTCTGGCTTGCTAGCGGACTCGGCGTGTCCGCCGTGGTGGGGTTCGTGGCGATCACCGCCGGCGGCCTCGAGGCTCTGCAGCCGGCCGACCTGCTGTTAGCGGGCGCCGTCGCGCTCGCCGCGATCGGTTACGGCGAGGGCGCCCTGCTGTCCCGCGAGCTGGGCTCGTGGCAGACCATCTGCTGGGCCCTGATCGTGGCGCTGCCGGTGATGGTGCCGCTGATGCTCGTCGGGCTCGGCTCCGGCTGGCCCCGGGCGGATGCGCCGGCCTGGCTGGCCTTCGCCTACCTCGCCGGGGTGAGCATGTTCCTCGGGTTCTTCGCCTGGTACCGGGGGCTGGCGATCGGGCCGATCGCCCGGGTGAGCCAGATCCAGCTCGTGCAACCCGTGCTCACGATCGTGTGGGCCGCCCTGCTGCTCGGCGAGCGGCTCGACCTCGTGGTGCTGGTCGGCGCGGTCGCGGTGATCGCCTGCGCGGCGACGGCGGTGCGCGCCCGCATCCGCTGACCCGCCCCATCCGTCGCCGGGGTCGACGAACGGTTATCAGGACAAAGTGAGAAAAACAGGATGCTGTGCGCGACTTTCATCCCGATAACGTCGCTATTTCCTTTCTGGAAGGTGCGTGAGAGGGACAATGAACGGGTGTGACGTGCGTTCACCCGCCGGTTACCTGATCGCCTTAGGCTGGCCGCGTCGCGGTTTGTCGCGAAAGCCGGACAGGAGTGCGCGTGACCCCGAACCATTCAGAGCCCGATATGCGCTCAGTCGACTCACTCGCCAGCACCGTCTCGATTCCTGCCACCACTTCGGCTCCCCTCACCACGATCTCAGACTCGTACGTGCAGGCGCACGAGCAAGGCATGCTGGATGCCGGCCATCTGGTGCACCCTGAGCGCACCCTCGTCGACATCCTGCGGGCCACCGCCGAGGAACACCCCACCGCTCTCGCGCTCGAGGACGCCGCAGGTGCCCTGAGCTACCGCCGCATGCTGCGGCTGGTCAACGACCAGGCCGTGCAGCTCAGCCGCAAGGGCGTGCGCCGCGGTGACACCGTGGGCATCCGCATCCCGTCGGGCACCCGCGAGCTCTACCTGTCGATTCTGGCCACCCTCAGCGTGGGCGCCGCCTATGTGCCGGTGGACGCCGACGACCCCGAGGAACGCGCCCGACTGGTGTTCGGTGAGGCCCATGTCGTGGGGGTGATCGGGGCCGGCGGCCGCTTCGCGGTGCGTGACGGAGTCGACGCCGGTGTGCTCACCGAGCGTCCGGTGCCCGCAGGCGAGGACCCGTCGCTGGCGCACTGGGGGGAACCGATGCCGGGCCCCGACGACGACGCCTGGATCATCTTCACCTCCGGCTCCACCGGCGTGCCCAAGGGCGTCGCCGTGACGCACCGCTCCGCCGCGGCGTTCGTGGACGCCGAGGCCGGACTGTTCCTGGCCGGCGAACCGATCGCGCCGGGCGACCGGGTGCTGGCCGGCCTGTCGGTGGCGTTCGACGCCTCCTGCGAGGAGATGTGGCTGGCCTGGCGGAACGGCGCCTGCCTGGTGCCGGCCCCGCGCTCCCTCGTGCGCAGCGGCGCCGACCTCGGCCCCTGGCTGATCGCCCACGGCATCACCGTGGTCTCGACGGTACCCACCCTCGCCGCGCTCTGGCCCGAGGAGGCACTGGAATCCGTGCGCCTGGTGATCTTCGGCGGCGAGGCTTGCCCACCCGAGCTAGCCGCCCGCATCAGCGGCCGCGGCCGCGAGGTCTGGAACACCTACGGCCCGACCGAGGCCACCGTCGTGGCCTGCGGCGCCCTGCTCGACGGCAGCGACCCCGTGCGCATCGGCCTGCCGCTGGACGGCTGGAGCCTGGCCGTGGTCGACGCCGACGGCGCCCGGGTGCCCGCCGGCGCCACCGGTGAGCTGATCATCGGCGGGGTGGGCTTGGCCCGTTACCTCGACGCGACGCAGGATGGCGTGAAGTACGCCCCGCACGCCGGCCTGGGCTGGGACCGCGCCTACCGCAGCGGCGACCTGGTGCGCTTCGACCCCGCCGGGCTCGTATTCGTGGGCCGCGCCGACGACCAGATCAAACTCGGCGGGCGCCGCATCGAACTCGGTGAGATCGACGCCGCCCTGCAGGCCCTGCCCGGCGTCGCCGGCGCCGCCGCGGTGGTGCAGATCACCCCGGCCGGCAACCAGGTGCTGGTGGGGTATCTCTCGCTCGTCGACCCCGCCCCGGCCGCCCCGGCCGGCCTCGAGGCCTTCGACCTCACCGCCGCCACCGAAGCCCTGCGCGTCGCGCTGCCGGCTGCACTCGTGCCGCTGCTCACCGTGGTCGACACCATCCCCACCCGCACTTCCGGCAAGGTCGACCGGGCCGCCTTGCCCTGGCCGTTGCCCAGCCTGGCCGGTGCCGGCACCGACACGGATGCGCTCAGTCCCACCGCCGCCTGGCTCGCCGAGCACTGGGCCGCGATCCTCGGGCTGCCCGTGGCCGACGCCGACAGCGACTTCTTCGCCTACGGCGGTGGTTCGCTCTCGGCCGCCCAGTTCGTCTCGGCGATCCGAGAACGCTACCCCGACACCCGGGTCAGCGACATCTACGACCACCCCCGCATCGGCGCGCTGGCCGCCGAACTCGACGGCCGCACCCCGCCAGTGGCCCGCCGCAGCCGCGCGGTGCTCCCCACCCCGGCACGCAGCGGTCTGCTGCAGAGCCTGCTCGGCATCCCGCTGCACCTGCTCGTGGGCGCCAAATGGCTCGTCTACCTGGCCGCGGCCAACAACCTGCTCGCCGCCGCCGGCGCATCCTTCGCCCCCACCGTGTCGTGGTGGTGGATCCTCGCCGGGTTCCTCCTTCTCGTCACTCCGCTGGGCAAGATGGGCATCTCGGTGGCCGCGGCCCGGCTCCTGCTCCGGGGCGTCAAGCCGGGCGCCTACCCGCGCGGCGGATCGGTGCACCTACGGCTGTGGCTGGCCGAACAGGTGGCGCAATTCGTCGACGCCGCCAGCCTGGCCGGGGCGCCGTGGATCAGCTACTACGCCCGCCTGCTCGGCGCCCGCGTCGAACCCGGCGTTGACCTGCACTCGGTGCCGCCGGTCACCGGGATGCTCAGTATCGGCGAGCGCGCCGCGATCGAACCCGAGGTGGACCTGGCCGGGTACTGGCTCGACGGGGACACCCTGCGTCTGGGGCAGGTGAAGATCGGCGCCGAGGCCGTGATCGGCTCCCGCAGCACGCTGCTCGGCGGCGCGAAGATCGGCGCCGGCGCCGAGATCGAACCGGGCTCCGCGGTCTCCGGCAGGGTCCCGGCCGGCGAACGCTGGGCCGGCTCACCCGCCGCCCGAGTCGGCTCGGCCCGGCACGCCTGGCCGGCCGAACGCCCGCCGAGTGCCCGCCGCTGGCTGCTCGCCTATGGCGCCGGTTCGGTCGGCCTCACCGCCATCCCCACAGTCGCGGTTCTGCTCGGCGTGCTCATCGTCGGGCTGTTCGTGGGGGAGGCCGCGAGTCTCGGCGCCGCCGTGGGCCGGGCGGCCCTGGCCGTGCCCCTGGCCGTTCTGGCCGCCGGCCTGTTCTACGCCGGGGCTGTCATCGGCGCGGTGCGGCTGCTCGGGCTGGGCCTGTCAGAGGGGCACCATCCGGTGCGCAGCCGCGTGGGCTGGCAAGTCTGGATGACCGAACGCCTGCTCGACGGCGCTCGCACCCTGCTCTTCCCGGTCTACGCGAGCCTGCTCACCCCGGTGTGGCTGCGGCTGCTCGGCGCCAAGGTCGGCCCCGGCGTCGAGGCCTCCACAGTGCTGCTCGTGCCCGCGCTCACCACCATCGCGCCGGGCGCGTTCCTCGCCGACGACACCATGGTCGCCTGCTACGAGCTCGGCGGCGGCTGGATGCGCATCGACCGGGCCAAGATCGGCCGCCGGGCCTTCCTGGGCAACAGTGGCATCGCCGGCCCCGGCCGCACCGTGCCGCGGGATGGTCTCGTGGCCGTGCTCTCCTCCACCCCGCGGAAGGCCAAGCGCGGGTCGTCCTGGCTGGGCAACCCGCCGGCGCGGCTGCGCCGCCGGGTGACCGACATCGACGAAGCCCGAACCTTCCACCCACCGGCGCGGCTGCGCCTGGCCCGGTCGCTCTGGGAACTGCTCCGCCTGGTGCCGGTGTTCGTGTCCGCGTGGATCGCCCTCGGCGTCCTGGCCGTGCTCGAGGCGCTGTGGCTCGCGGCCGGCCCCGGCTGGGCGCTCCTGCTCTCCGGGTTCGTACTCATCGGTGCGGGCGTGGTCGCAGCGGCGGTCACAACGGCCGCCAAATGGCTGCTGGTGGGCCGCATCCGCGCCACCGAGCATCCGCTCTGGTCGTCGTTCATCTGGCGCAACGAGGTGTCCGACACCTTTGTGGAGATGGTGGCCCGGCCCTGGTTTGCGCAGAACGCGTCGGGCACCCCGGCCCTGGCGCTGTGGCTGCGCTCGCTCGGCGCCCGGATCGGCCGGGGCGTGTGGTGCGAATCGTATTGGCTGCCAGAGGCGGACCTGGTCACCCTCGCCGCCGGCAGCAGCATCAACCGCGGCTGCGTGGTGCAGACCCACCTGTTTCACGATCGGATCATGCAACTGGACACCGTGCACATCGGCTCCGGCGGCACCCTGGGGCCCAACAGCGTGATCCTGCCTGCGGCGCGGATCGACGACCATGCCACGGTAGGGCCCGGCTCCCTGGTGATGCGCGGCGAGCGGGTGCCCACCGACTCGCTCTGGGCCGGCAACCCGATTGCGCCGTGGCACCGTCCGCCATGGAAGACTTGACCCCGTTATGTTGTCTCCCACGCCTCCCATTGTCGGCTCCACGTCCGCGGGCGACCCCTACCTGCCGGCGAGCGGGAACGGTGGCTACCAGGTCGAGCACTACGACCTGGTGCTCGACTACCGGGTCTCTTCCAATCGTCTGACCGCCACCGCCACGATCACCGCGCGCGCCCTCACCCGGCTCGACCGGTTCAGCCTCGACCTGGCCGGTCTCAGCGTCGACAAGGTCACCGTGGCCGGGCGGATGCCCACCAAGACCACGCACACCGCGCGCAAGCTGGTGCTGACCCCGGCCGTGCCGCTACAGCCGGGCGAGAGGTTCGACGTGGTCGTGGTCTACCGCGGGGCGCCGCACCCGGTGCGCAGCCACTGGGGCGAGCTGGGCTGGGAGGAACTCACCGACGGCGTGCTCGTCGCCGGGCAGCCGAGCGGCGCACCGTCGTGGTTCCCCTGCAACGACCACCCCAGCGACAAAGCCACCTTCCGCATCCAGCTCAGCTGCGAGGCGCCGTACACGGTCGTGAGCAACGGGCCGCTCGTGGCAAAGAGCAGCCGGTCCGGCCGCACCACCTGGACCTTCGAGGTGCGCGAGCCCATGGCCGCGTATCTGGCCAGCGTGCAGATCGGCCGGTACCGCCGGCAGGACGTGACCGCCACCCCGGTGGCGTACAGCCTGTTCTACCCGCCCGCACTGGCCCGGCCGGTGTCGGTGGACTTCACCCGGCTGGGAGATATGATCTCCGTGTTCGGTGAGGCGTTCGGCCCCTACCCGTTCCCGGCGTTCTCGGTCATCGTCACGGCCGACGAGTTGGAGATTCCGCTCGAGGCGCACGGTCTGGCTGTGTTCGGCCGTAACCACGTGGACGGCCTGCACGGCAGCGACCGGCTCATCGCTCACGAGCTGGCGCATCAGTGGTTCGGCAACAGCCTCACCCTCACCCGGTGGGCCGATATCTGGCTGCACGAGGGCTTCGCCTGCTACGCCGAATGGATCTGGGCCGAGGCCAGTGGGGGACCCACCGCGCACGAGAGCGCCCTGCTGCACCGGGCCGAGGTAGACCTGCTGCCGAAGAACATCGTGGTCGGCGACCCCGGCCCTCAAGACATGTTCGACGACCGGGTCTACAAGCGCGGCGCCCTGGCCCTGCACGCCGTGCGGCAGGCCATCGGCGACGAGGCCTTCTTCACGGCGCTCCGTGCGTACACCCGCACCCACCGGCACGGCAGCGTCACCACCGACGACCTGCTCGGCTGCTTCGACGTCGCCTCCGGCACCCGTGTCGCCGACAAGATCATCGCCCGCTGGGTGTCGGGCAAGAGCCTGCCGCCGCTGGCCGCCTGACCTGCCCTCTAACGGGCGAACGCACGACTGAGTTGTTGCTAAGCGCCTCTTCGGATGCGCCAAGAAGATGATTTAACGGCAACTCGGCGCGCAGTGCCTCGTGTGACAGACTCCGGTCGGCCGCACTCCTACGCTTCCTGAGATGAGTTGCCACTTTGCGCCCCCACACACTCGCTGAGTGGGCCTCAACCGGCAAGTCACCACAAGGACGGCGGGCGACTTGCCAGTTCGCACCCTCTCCCGGGCTTCCAAGGGGCTTGAAGTGGCAAGTCAGATAGCTCGGCACCCTCATCGGGGGCGCTTCGCGGCAACGCAAGAACGTGTTCTCTTGAGCTGCCGCGACAGCACCCGTCGGCGGGCCTGAAGCCCGGCCGAACTAGCTGACGACGGTGAGCGTGTTCGTCACCGAGATGACGGTCACCACCGCGGCCATGATGAAACCGCCGATGTACGGATTGTTGGTGGCGCGGAAGATCTTGCGGGTGATGACCGCCGAGGCTGCCAGGATCACGATGACCGGGAACAGCCAGATGCTGAAGATTCCGCCGAACCCGGGGATCAGATCGCCGGTCACGAAGAAGGTCCAGTACTGCGCGATGACCAGCACCAGCGGGGCAAGGGAATTGAATAGGGCGAGGATCGCGGTATTCACCCACTCCTTCTCGCGGATCGTGAACCGGTTGAAGCTGTTGATCGCGACAGAGTTGGCGACGTAGTAGACGAGGAACAGCGGCAGGTAGAGGAACGCAATCCCCACCTTGTCGGGGGTGAACGCCTTCACCGCGAGCACCCAGAACCGGAAATCGGTCTTGAAGAAGTAGTCGACGACGAACACGATCCCGAAGGCCGCCACCACAACCACAGCGGACAATCCCAGTCCATGCAGGAACGGCTTCCAGCCGGGGAACACGCCGACCTCCCGCAGGTTCTGGCCGTTCTTCCGGCCGAACAGCAGGTAGGACACGACCATGACGACGATGCTGAAGACACCGTTGACCGCCGCCCAGAGCCCGATGAAGAACGGCGCTCCCTGGGGAATCCAGGTGGGGGCGGCGTTGAACACGATCGGGGTGAGGGCCGCCGACTGGCTCAGGGCCACATAACTCCAGCCCGAGAACAGGGCGGACACCACGAGGGCACCCCAGAACCAGTACAAGCCCTTTCGGCTGCTCGGTGCGAGCTGGAACGGTTCGGTGCGGCGAAGTCCGGCGAAGGCGCGGGTGACGAGCAGCGCCTTGGTGAAGGCGACCAGGAACATCCCGAAACCGATCAGGCCCAGCGCGTTGAAGAACGCCTTGAGCTGCCAGGTCTGCGATCCGGCCGGGATGGGGTCCGGGGCGCCGAAAGCCTCCTGGAAGAAGTCGATGGTGTACTCGGTGGTCTGCTTCGAGAAGGGTCCCCACGGGTGGGTCTGGGCGGGCGTGTAGACCACGCGGAGGGCGTCCGTGCCGTCGATGGTCTCGGTGTACAGCTCGTCGGCCGTGCGCACGTCGGAGTCATCCGTCGTGCCGAAGTGTAGGAAGGACTGGGCATTCGGAGTTCCGATGAACTCGCGGGGCGGGGTGAGCTGCTGGCCGTTGGCGTCATAGCTGCGGAAGAAGAACTCGTCATACTGGTCGGCGACGAGCCCGACGTCACGCGAGCCGTAGTTGTTGACATACTTCGCCGGGTCGGTCAGATCGCTGTAGAAGGCTTCGTTGTCGACCAGGAGCACTGCCGAGATCAGCGGCTTCTCGGCCTCGTTGTCGGCGACGACGGCGTAGTTCGCCGCCCGCGCGCCGTTGGAGTGGCCGGAGACGCCGATCTTGTCGGGGTCGATGTAGGGCAGCTGCGCGACAAGCTTCACGGCGTCGTACATGCCGGTGCCATTCTCGGATTCCATGCCGAGCGGAAGAGGGCCGGAGTTGCCGTGACCGTACATGTCGATGGACACCACGACATAGCCCCGCTTGGCCAGCTCAACGTAGTTGGCGTCCTGCATCTCCCGGGAGTTCCACCACCCGTGGCTGACGATCACGACGGGGGCCTTGTTTTCGGGGGTCGCCGATGCGGGCTTGTACAGCAGGGCGCTCAGTTCGCGCCCGGAGCTGGTCTCCCAGCGCATGTCCGTGACGGCGACGGTTGCCCCGTTGCTCTGAACGAAGGAGGCGCCAACCGCCGAGATCAGGCAGAGGGCGAGCGAGAGGATCAGCCAGAAGCTGTTCCTTCGAAGGAATGGGGTGGGCATGGTGCTGTGCTCCTAGAATTTCGGGTTGGTGAGAGGAGAGACGAGGGGGTCGACGGCACGCAGAAGAGGCGGCTGCCGGATCGTGCCGGCGGGAGGTCGTTCGTGCCGAAGACGACACGGGCGAATGGCCGGGATGCGCACCTGCCGCTGGTCGTGGGAGCGGCAGGTGGCTGCTGGGCGCGGCTGTGATTCTGAGGGTGAGCCGGCTATCGAACGGTGTCGAGCGGTGCGCTGCCTGACCGGCGGCAGTACGGCGGTTGGTTCCGCGGTTGTGGGATGGTGTCCATGCGATCTCCTTTGATCATTCGTTTCTGGCTTCCGTCACGGGTTTGCGGGTCGGGCTGCGGGGCAGCCCGAGCCGAACCCGGACCCTGCATCGGTCGTCGCGACACCGGCTGTCGCACCCGTCCGGCGGATCGCGCCCGGGTGCGGTGGCGGCCCGGATTGCCACACATCCGAGACGGATTCTTCCTACAGCGCACGGTCGACAGCCGGGCTGATCTGTCGATGTTAGCGGCCCAACCGGGCCGGGCAACAGGCTTCACCCTGCACGATTGTGCGGGTCTGGCGAGCCGTCGGCGGCAAGGGACCGATCATCCGTCGGGTTGCGCCCAGAATGTCTGCACGAATGTGCATGCCACCGACACGCACGCTCGGATTCCACTTGCGAGTGGTCGCTAAGCGAAGGGGGAGGCGCGGTCAGGCGGGGCGACTACATTGGGCGTGTGAGTGAAGAGCGCGTTCCCGCCGGCGAGAGACGACGGCAGGCGATCGCCGCGGCGATCCCGCTGTTCGCCTTCTCGGGGTATGTCGGTACCCCGGTCAGTCGGGTATCAGGGGAGCTGGGCATCTCTCAGCCGTACCTCTTCCAACTCTTTCCCACCAAGCAAGCGCTGTTCCTGGCGTGCATCGACTCCTGTCAGGATCAGCTTGAGCAGTCGGCCACCGACTGCGCCGATCGTGAGCGGAGGGCCGGCCGTGTGGTCACACTCGACGCCCTGGGCCGGGAGTATGCCGAGCTCATCCGGGACGATGTCGTGCTGATGTTCCAGCTGCAGGCGTGGGCCGCCGCGCGGAACTGTGTGGAGATCGAAACGCTGTGCCGAACGCGTCTGAGCGGGATGATTCAGCTCGTCACCGCGCTCACTGGCGCGCCCCAGCGAGACATCGATCTGTTCTTCGCTCGTGGGGCCCTGCGGATCGTGCGGTCCGCGCTGCGGATGCCGATGCCGGATACGTTGGGCTTGGATGAGGTAGGTCTGTTCGATCACCCGCCCCGGACCGATCAGCACATCCCGGCCGCCAAGACCGAGCGCGTCGCTGACCCGCTCTTCCTGTCCGCGCCGGCCGAGACCGAGTAGCGGCCCCAGGCCCCGACCCACCGAGTCCGGTGCGCTACACGGCGTCGGGCTCGAAAACCTTCAGAAGCGCCGTGCAGGCCTCGATAGCGCGGTGGGCGGCGGGAACACACGAAATCCAGTGCGGACGGCCCGGCAGCATCCGTTCACAGGCCGCGATCGAAACGGATGCGGCCGCACGGCAGGCCAGCAGCATTGCTTGCGTCGTGGGCCCGTCGGTGCGTGAGCGCCACCCGAGCAGCCGGTTGGTCGCCGCGCAGACTTCCACGCAGTCCAGGTCGGCCAGGAAACAGTCCGTGACGTCGCCGTCACCGTCCAGCCGTAGGCACGCCTCCGCGCAATCCTCGCTCGCCCGCTCCAGCTCGGTGCAGGCGTCGATGCAATCCTGCACTTCAGCGGCGGGGCTACGGTGAACCGGTTGGCGTCCATCACCTCACGCTAAGCCCGAGGACCGAGACGGTGCTAGCCCTGCGCCGAATCGGCTGTCGCCCGAACGCATTGTGCAAGAGACCAGCCGCAGCATCTGGAGCACCCTGCGGGCCAACGTGCTCACCCTGTTCAACGGCATCCTCCTGGTCTGCTTCCCCGTTCTGCTCGCGATCGGGCGATGGCAGGATGCGTTGTTCGGCTTCAGCGCCATCGAGAATGCGGTCATCGGCACGGTGCAGGAGTACCGCGCGAAACTGGCGTTGGACCGGCTGGCGCTCCTCAACGCGCCGAACGCCCGCCGATGTACATCACGACCATGGCCCAGGTCACCCAGCCGGGGCGCCGCGGGTGCTCGTGACCCGTCATAGCCGGTTCCTCCTCACTGGGGGACGGCCCGGCTTCGCCCCGCCGAACCGACAGAGCAGAGCGAACTGTTGGTGCGCCCAAAATACCTACGCCGAGGCCGTCCGCGCAATCACCGCGGCGGGGGCACCGTGACCATGAGGACGGAAGGGCGCTCGCCGCAGACGACGGCGACGGTGGCCACGGTGCCCCGCGGGGCGGCCACGGGCCAGAGCTGCACGTCGGTGTCGGGGAACGGGGCGCGGGGCCAGGACACGGTCCGACGATCGGACGGCCGCGGCGAGGGGCCATCGGGCCGGCCGGCCGGCTCGAGGGTGACCGTGAGCTCACGCGGGTCGACCCGGAGGCCCAACCCGGCCGCCTTGAGCACGGCCTCCTTCGTGGTCCAGATGTTCGCCAGCGCCGCCTCCGCCGCGGCGGCGGGACGCAGCGTGGCGAGCGTCGCTGCTTCTGCGGGGGAGAGCGCCACGTCATGAAGGGGAGCGCGGGCGAGGTCGGCGAGCGACTCCAGGTCGATGCCCACCGGGCCGGCCGCGGTGACCGCCAAGGCCAGCCGCCCACCCGCCCGGGCCAGGCTCACCCGTGGCACGACGGCGGGGAAGCCGGGGATTCTCACCCGCAGCGGGCCGTGGTCGCTCGCGCCGCAGTGAGGGCATCGTCGGGTGAGGACGACGGATGCGGCGGCCGCGCCGGTCAACCGGGCCACCATGCCGGCGAGCAGGGCATGATCGCCCGCCCTGGTCTCCGCCCGGTCACCCACCGCCACGGCCACGGTGCGCGACAGATCGATCGCCGATGCGCCGCTGCCCGGCAGAGCACTGCCCGGTGAACCGGTCGCCGGCGGGCCGTTCACGGGGGTAGGAGCATCTGACACGCCCTCACCCTAACGCCGCCGGCATCCGTCAAGGTCGATGCCCGAACCTGTCGACCCGCATGGCCCTTGTTCGGGGGCCGTGCCGGTGCAAGAATCAACGGGACCAGCCCTTCTGGATGAACACCGGCGTGCGGGGCTGTCGAGGCGGCAGGCGCGGTGGGTGAGGTTTCAGTGAAGAGATTCGAAGGTTTGGCTAGGCCATCCACCCTCGCGGCCGGAGTGGTCTTCCTGGTCGGCGGCATCCTCGACCTGGTCTTACGCCTCACCGGCGAGGCGGCCAGCGAGCTCGTGCAGACCCCCCTCTACGCCGTACGCTCCATCGCCCTGCTCGGCGGGGCGCTGCTCCTGATCCTGTCGTTGGTGTCGATCTACGAGCGCCACGCTAAGCAGATCGGGCCGTTCGGGTTCTCCGCGGCGATCGTGGCCGGCACCGGCACCATCCTGATCAGCGGCCAGTTCTGGGCCGAGGCGTTCCTCTATCCCACGCTGGGCCGCATCGCCCCCGGCCTGCTCGACGGTACCGCCCGTGCCGGCTCCTACGCGTTCGGGCTGCTGCTCACCGCCGCGGTGTTCGGGGTCGGCTGGCTGTTGCTCGGCACCGCGATCCTGCGCGCACGGGTCTACCGGGTGCTTCCCGCCGTCGTGATCCTGGCCGGCGGGGCGGTTTCGCTGCTCCCCGGCAACGCGCTGGGCCAGACCGTGCTCGGCGCCGGCCTGGTGTTGCTCTCCTTCAGCCCCACCTATCGCAAGCACGAGGGGCCCCAGCGGCAGGCCAGCCCGGCGCGCTGACACTCGGCTGTGCGGCGCGCCCCTCCGCGGGTGGCACACTTGTACGGCGAGTGAGGAGCAGCAGTGGCGCTGATTGATGACGCAATCTATGTGGATGGCCGTCGGGTGGCAACCCCGGAAACGTTGCAGGACGTTTTCGAGGTGCTCAAAGGGAAGGACGGCTTCGCCTGGATCGGCCTGTACCGGCCGACCGACGACGAGGTCAGGTCGGTCGCTGACGAGTTCACGCTGCACCACCTCGCGATCGAGGACGCCCTCAAGGGCCACCAGCGCGCGAAGATCGAACGCTACTCCGACACCCTGTTCCTTGTGCTCCGCCCGGCACGCTACCTCGACACCGAAGAGCGCGTGGAGTTCGGCGAACTGCACGTGTTCGTGGGCCCCGACTTCGTCGTGACCATCCGGCACGCCGAGTCGCCCGACCTCGCCTCGGTGCGGCACCGGCTGGAAAGCACCCCCAAGCTCCTCGCCTTCGGCCCCCAGGCGGTGCTGTACGCGATCCTCGACCAGGTGATCGACGAGTACGCGCCCGTCGTGGCCGGCCTGGAGAACGACATCGACGAAATCGAGGACCAGCTCTTCGACGGCGACCAGGCCGTGTCCCGGCGCATCTACGCGCTCTCCCGAGAGGTCATCGAGTTCCAGCGCGCCACCCAGCCGCTGATCGGCATGCTCGAATCGCTCCAGGAGGGCTTCGAGAAGCACAACGTGGACGTGGAGTTGCACCGGCACCTGCGGGATGTGCTCGACCACACCATCCGGGTCGTCGAACGGGGGGATGCGTTCCGGCAGCTGCTGCAGAACGCGCTCACGGTGCACAGCACCCTCGTCGCCCAACGGCAGAACGACGAAACCCGTCGGCTCTCCGAAACGGGCCTGGCGCAAAGCGAAGAGGTGAAGAAAATCTCCAGTTGGGCGGCGATTTTGTTCGCCCCCACCCTCGTCGGCACCATCTACGGCATGAATTTCACCCATATGCCGGAGCTAAAATGGCAGTTCGGCTATCCGTTCGCGATCACCTTGATGGTCGCAATGGGGTTCGGGCTCTACGCCGTCTTCAAGCGCAAAGACTGGCTGTAGTCACCATATTGTGCTCAATCGCCCCCAGAATCCTGCGAATGCGGTAAATAACCGGGTGGCCTAACCGAGATCCGACCGGCGGAGAAATAGGGTGTGGGTGTGTGGCGCCTCGATAGAAAACCAGAAGATGACGATTTCACATCGGATTACCCCGATGTGTCCTCGCCCGGCTCGCGTCAAGCGACCTCCCCGGACTCGGTGAGCCTGGGGGACCCCTCGCTGGTCGCCGGGAACATCGCCGAACCGACCTGGCAACGCTGGCGGGACGAACTTGCCCTGGTCGGCGGGCACTCCCCGCTGCTGCACTTCGGTGACAGCCCCCGCTCCCGCATCGAACTCTCCGCCACCCACCCGGGCGGGCTGCCCCAGTTCATCACGGGCAAGACCACCCTGCTCTCCAACCTGATCCGCGACGAACTGGCCCTCCGCAACGCCCGCCTGGCCGCGAACGAGATCACCCAGAAGGGCATCGAACTGCGCTCCATGCGCGGCATCGAGTCGGTGCACCTGGCCATCGGCCTGGCCCAGTGGCGTCACGGCGACGTGGAGTTCACCGCGCCGGTGCTGCTACGACCCCTCGCCATCCGCCGCTACGGCCGTGACTTCGAGCTCAAGCTCAAGGGCCAGCCGTTCCTCAACCCCGAACTGGCCCGCGCGCTGCATGACCAGTTCCAGATCACCCTCGACGCGGACGCGTTCGTCGCTCTCGCCGTGACCAACGGGGCGTTCAAGCCGCAGCCCGTGATCGACCGGCTGCGCGGCCTCACCTCGCACCTGCCCTGGTTCAACGTGGTGCCCCGGCTGGTCGCGTCCTCCTTCGCCGACGTCGGCCGCGCCATGGCCGTCGACGCGCAGAAGCTCACGCATCCGGTGCTCGACGCCGTCGCCGGCAACCCCACCGCCCGTCGCGCCATCGAGATGGCGTACAACCCGGTGCTGCCGATCGGCCAGGACGTGCGCCCGCCCGGCACCGACACTCTGCTGCTGGATGCCGACGCCGAGCAGGAGAACGTCGTCGCGCAGATCAGCGCCGGCAACTCCCTCGTCGTGAAGACGCTGCCCGGCACGGGCGGCACCCAGACCATCGTGAACGCGATCGGTTCGCTCATCGCCCAGCACAAGCGTGTGCTCGTCGTCAGCGCCCGACGCTCCAGCCTCGACGGCATCGCGCACCGGCTCGTGCAGGTGGGCCTGCCCGGCGTGGCCGTCACGCCCCGCACCCTCCGCCGCGACCTGATCCAGTCGATCACCCGCAACGAGAAGGCCGCCCAGCCGCGCGTCGGCGACGTCGACGACGCCCTCGTGCGCCTGCGCAAGGTGCTGCTCGACTACCGCTCCGCCCTCACCCGCAAGGACGCCGCCCTCGGCGTCTCGGTGCTCGACGCGCTCGGCGAACTCGCCCGGCTCGCCCAGCTGCCGGCGCCGCCGTCGACCACCGCCCGGCTCGACCGGGTGGCCCTCGAGCGCCTCGCCCACGACCGGGCCAGTGCCGCTGCGATACTGATCAAGGCCGCCGTCCTCGGCCAATTCCGCTACGGCCCGGGCGACTCGCCCTGGTATGGCGCCTCCTTCGCCTCCACTGCGGATGCCGGTGCGTCGCACGACCTCGCCAAGCGGCTCAGCCAGACCGACGTTCCCCGGCTGCTCGAGCGCGCCGGTCACCTGGTCGGCCAGACCCGGCTGCGCCCGTTCGAGACGGTGCACGAGCTGGGCATCTACCTGCGCCTGCTCCTGGACATCCGCGAGACCCTGGACAAGTTCCAGCCCGCCGTGTTCGACCGGTCGCTGACCGAACTCATCGCCGCTACCTCGGCCCGCCGGGACTCGCCCGAGATGACCTCGAGCAACCGTCGCCGGCTGCGCAAACTCGCCGACGAGTACCTGCGGCCCGGCGTGCACGTGAGCGACATGAACGAGAGCCTGCGCCGCATCCAGCAGCAGCGCACCCTGTGGCAGCGCTACGCGGCCGCGGGCGTCACTCCCGAGGTGCCGGTGGGTATCAACGATGTGCACGTGGCGTTCCAGCGGGTCTCCGAAGACCTCGGCAAGCTCGATGTGCCGCTCGGCAACGCCGGCACCCCGCGCCAGCTGGTCTCCCGGCCGGTGAAGGAGCTGTTGCGCACTCTCGTCGGCCTCGCCGCCGAGAGCGAGGTGCTCGCGAACCTGCACGAGCGCACGGCCCTGCTCGCCACCCTGCGCGAGCACAACCTCGACCCGCTGATGACCGATCTGTCCCAGCGGCACGTGTCGGAGGAGAACGTGGCGGCCGAGCTCGAACTCGCCTGGTGGCAGTCGGTGCTCGAGGTCATGCTCAGCGGCGAACGGGCCCTGCTCAACGCCAACACCCAGGTGCTCGACCGGCTCGAAGCCGACTTCAAGCTCGTCGACGAGGCTCACGCCTCCACGACTGGACAGATCCTGGCGTGGCTGCTCGCCGAGACCTGGAAGATCGGCGTGGTCGACTGGCCCGATGAGGCCGACCAGCTGCGCCGGCTGCTGCGCGCCGACCGCGCCACCCCCGGCCGCATCAACGAGGTCGCCCCGCACCTGGGCCGTGTGCTCGCACCGGTCTGGCTCGCCTCGCCGTACGAGGTCGCCGGGCTCGACGACAAGATGACCTTCGACGCTGTGCTCCTCGTTGACGCCGGCGCCACCACCCTCGCTGAGAACGTCGGCGCGATCCGCCGTGCCAAGCAGGTCGTCGCCTTCGGTGACCCGGTCACCCAGACGCCGTCGGGCTTCGAGACCGGCATCGTGGAACCGGCCGACGTGCCCCGCCCGCAGGAGACCAACGTTGACGCGCTGCACGCCGACTCGGCGCTGGCCCGGCTGGGCGAATTGCTGCCCACTCTCACCCTCACCCGCAGCTACCGGGCCGGTGGGGAGGACCTCGCCGAGCTGGTCAACCACCGGTTCTACGGCGGCCGCATCGACTCGCTGCCCTGGGCAGGGAGCTACCTCGGTCACGGCAGCCTCACCCTCAACTACGTCAAGGGCGGCCACGGCATGCCCGACGTCGACAGTGGCGCCGTCGAAAGCGTCGACGCCGAGGTGTCCAAGGTCGTCGACCTGGTCATGGACCACGCCGTCAAGCGCCCCCGCGAATCCCTCATGGTGATCACCGCCAGCGCCCGGCACGCCGTGCGCGTGCACCAGGCCGTGCTCGCCGCGTTCGCCAAGCGCACCGACCTCAGCGACTTCATTCTCAAGGACCGCGCCGAACCGTTCACGGTGCTCACCCTCGAGCAGGCCGTGGCGCAGAGCCGTGACCGGGTCATCTTCTCCATCGGCTACGGCCGCACCCCGCACGGGCGGCTGCTGAGCAACTTCGGTTCGCTCGGCGAACCCGGCGGTGAACGCCTGCTCGCGATCGGCATGACCCGTGCCCGCCGCGCCATGGACATCGTCTCCTGCTTCCGCCCCATCGACATCGACGCCGACCGCCAGCGGCACGGCATCCTGGCCCTGTCACAGGTGCTCACCGAGACCGAGGCGCGCCGCAACGAGGTGCCCGTGCCGGATGCGCGCGAAGCCATGCTGGTCGACCTCGCCCGACGTCTGGAACGCCAGGGCCTCACCGTCTCGCTCGGGCACCGTGGCAAGGTCGCGCTGGCCGCTTCACACGCCGGACGTGCCGTGGTCGTGGAGACCGACGCCGTGGTCAACCGCGCCAGCCTGCGCGAGTCGCTCAGGCTGCGCCCCGAGGTACTGCGCCGCCTCGGCTGGCACTACCTGCGCGTGCACAGCTTCGAACTGTTCAGCAACCCGGATGCCGTCGCCGCGCGCGTCGCGGCCCTCGCGGGGGTCACGCCGACCGAGGGGTCTGGCGGTCCGGCTCACCGTGCCTGACCCGGCGGTTGCGCCTGAGGGTGCCGCGGTGCCCGACGGTGCTGCTCCGTCCGAGGTCGACGCGGAGCCCGATGGTACCGCGGTGCCTGAGGATAGGCCTGTTTCCGATAAGGGACCCATCCGAGGCACCGCCGCACGGCCCGCGGCATCGGCCGGCGCATCCGGGTCAGTGGAACCGCGCCAGTCGGTGGTCCGTTCGGCAGGTGCTCGCCGCGCACGCCTGACTCCCGCACCGAACACCGACACCAGCCCGGAGCCGCCCTCCCGCGAAGAAGGCGGCCAGACCTCCGGCGACGGCTCCTCGACCAGCGCGAACGACGCCCGGCTGCGTCAGGACAAGCCTCCGCACTGGTAGCAGAATTCTGAGTTGCCATCTGAGGCCCTCTGGGGCGCTCGCACTGGGCACGAAGTGGCAAGTCACCTCACGCCCGTCGAGTGAGTTGCCAGTTGTGGCCCTCTGGGGCGCTCGCACTGGGCACGATGTGGCGAGTCACCTCACGCCCGTCGAGTGAGTTGCCAGTTGTGGCCCTCTGGGGCGCTCGCACTGGAAACGATGTGGCGAGTCACCTCACGCCCGTCGAGTGAGTTGCCACTTGTGGCCCTCTGGGGCGCTCGCACTGGGCGCCAACTGGCAAGTCAGCCTGCCGTGAGTGCTTCTCCGAGGGGCGCAGAGGGGTGCCGATGGCGGCTGGATGCCTCATGCTGGCCCCCCCCGTTACTTTCTTCGTAGCCCTTGATCGTGTAGTTATGTGAGGGTGTTGGCCTGTCAGGCCCGGCATGGTTCTTGCCCCCAGTCGCCCATGATCCGGGGGGTGTTGTCACCGGGCCTGACTGGTATCAGGTGATCGCTGATAGGGGCTGGACCGGGACATGTCCCAGGCCGTTCGTAACGTGGATGCCGAGACTTGATGCCGCGATTCAGGCCAACTTTGTCGAACCTGAGACGGAGGATTCATGATCGAGAACTACGACAGCGTCGACGTCTTCATCGGCGTGGACGTCGGCAAGGGAGAACACCACGCGGTCGCCCTCAACCGGGCCGGCAAGCAACTCTTCGACAAGGCTTTACCCAACGATGAGGCGAAGCTGCGCGAGCTGATCGGGCAGCTGAAACGACACGGCCAAGTCTTGTTCGTCGTTGATCAGCCGGCGACTATTGGTGCCTTACCGATCGCCGTGGCCCAGGCCGAAGGCGTGCTCGTGGGCTACCTGCCCGGTCTGGCAATGCGCCGCATCGCGGACCTGCACGCCGGTGAAGCCAAGACCGATGCCCGCGACGCGGCAATCATCGCCCAAGCCGCGAGGAGCCTCCCGCACGCCCTGCGGTCGCTACAGCTGGCTGATGAGCAGGTTGCTGAGCTCTCGATGCTCTGCGGCTTCGACGACGACGTTGTCGGCCAGATCACCGCCACGAGTAACCGCATCCGGGGCCTCCTCACCCAGATCCACCCCGCGTTGGAGCGTGTTCTCGGCCCGCACTTGGACCATCCCGCGGTGTTGGACTTGCTGCAGCGCTACCCCACGCCAGCTGCGATGAAAGCGGCCGGCACGACCCGCCTTGGCAACCGGCTCGTGAAGCTGGCACCACGCATGGGCCGCCGCCTCGCAGACGAAATCACCCGGGCCCTGAGCGAGCAGACCGTCGTGGTCACTGGCACGAATGCCAGCAGCATTGTGCTCCCCAGACTCGCCGAACAACTCGCAGCACTCCGCCGGCAACGGGACGAGATCGCGGTCGAAGTAGAACGGCTCGTGGAGGCTCACCCTCTTCACCCCGTCCTGATCAGCATGCCCGGAGTCGGGATCAGGACCGCCGCCAGACTCCTCACCGAAGTCTCGGGCAAGGACTTCGCCACCGCCGGCCACCTCGCCGCCTACGCCGGCCTCGCACCGGTCACCCGCCGCTCCGGCAGCTCCATCCGCGGCGAGCACCCCTCCCGACGCGGGAACAAGATCCTGAAACGAGCCCTGTTCCTCTCCGCCTTCGCCGCGCTCCGCGACCCGCTCTCACGCGCCTACTACGACCGCAAAATCGCCCAAGGCAAACGCCACAACCAAGCCCTCATCGCCCTCGCTCGCCGACGCTGCGACGTTCTCTACGCCATGCTCCGCGACGGCACCCTCTACCAAGCCGACCATCAGCTCGCCGCTTGACAAGAACATAGGGGCACCCCCCCCATCCCGAGATGCAGCCAAGCACTCCTTCCGGCTCCGTGAGCGGGCGACATGGCGCAAGTCGGCGGGCGGTCAGTCGGTGAGATTCAGCGCAGAGCCCCGTGCGGCGCCGTGAAGGGACAGCATGTCTCAAGCCAGCTCGGGCCACGTCGGCGGTAGACGACCCGCGAGATGCAACGAAGCACCCTTTCCGGCGCCGCGAGGGGTCGTATGCCGCAAGTCAACGCCGCGGGGGTCTGTGCGTCTACGCGGCGGATGCAGAGGATGCAGAGGATGCAGAGGATGCAGCGGATGCAGCGGATGCGGCGGATGCAGCGGATGCAGAGGATGCAGAGGATGCAGCGGATGCAGAGGATGCAGAGGATGCAGTGAGGGGTGCTCCCTGGCGCTGCTGCGGGTGCGTCGGGGGAGAAGTGGTGAGGCTAGAGTGTGTGCTTGGCGCCTTCGGGCCCACTGGGAGAGGTGCCTGCGGTGTACGGCGCGGGGACATCCGTGGCGGCGGAGGGCGTAACGGCACCGTTCTGGGCGGCGAGCAGGTCGCGGATCTCGGTGAGCAGATCGAGATCGGTGATCGGGTTCTTCTTCGGGTCCAGCGGCACGCCGGCCTGACGGCGACGGGCCTGGTGTTCCTTGAGCGTGTTGAGCGGCATCACGAAGGCGAAGTAGACGACCGCGGCCACGAGGAGGAACTGGATCAGCGCGGCCAGGACGAGTCCGAACGAGATGGTGCTGGCGCCCAGCGTCACGTTCATGGAGTCGTTGAGCGACTCGGCGTTGAAGATCGCGCCGATCAGCGGGTTGAAGATGCCGTCGACGATGGCCTTGACGACCCCGGTGAAGGCTGCCCCGATGACGACGGCGACGGCGAGCTCGATGACGTTGCCCCGCATGATGAATTCTTTGAAGCCGTTGATCATGCCCATTCGATTACTCCTTTGTTGTACTGCGGTGCATTGTGCTGCGGTGCGCGTGCGTGGCCGTGCTGATGTGCAGGTGCCTGACCGGGTCAGGACGACTTCGGCGCCGGTGTCGGCGACGAGCTGGAGGAAGACGACGTAGAGGAAGACGACGAAGAGGACCCGCCTGACGACGCCCCGCTCGACGACGTCGATGCGGCGGTGCC